>LFLF01000042.1 GCA_001184395.1 Candidatus Paraburkholderia calva
GCATGAGAGCGAACGTCGAAAAGAATGCGACATTAGCAGCACCTGAATCAACGAAGTCCGGCGTCAAATTAGTTGGGTCTGAACGTCGCGTTGGCTCTTTCGAATGAGTAGGCGCACGTTCAAAAAAACTATTTCAACAGCCTGCTAAACTAAACTGTTTGACCGGCACCACTAAGGGCCGTGCGTGTGGCGACCGTCGCACGCGGTTCATGGGGTGGAGCAGCCTGTCGCACGCTGACGAAAACGCGCGTCAACGCAGCATGAGCGCACGCGAAAGCACGTTCGCAAAACGCGCATATGGGCCCGACTGGCTAAGGACCCGGGGCCGGTCGCAAAACACAGGCGCATCGCGAGCGGTGCCGGCCGCCCGCCAAGGCGCGCACCATAACACGCAATGAATAAACTCCAACGAGGAGCGCTCGCCGCGCTTCTGATCGTGACCGTCTCGATTGCCGCGCTGGCGCCGGCCGACATTGGCTATGTATTCGCGCTCGGCAACCAGGTACAGGACGACGCTACGCGCCTGTCCATCATCGCCGATGCCGCCGCTGCTGCACGCCGAAGACGTGACGCGCCGCCTGTCGGGCGCTCTCGGGGAAATCGGCAGAGGGAAGGCGCTGCCCTGTTCGACGCTGTATCTCTGCGCGAACTGCGGCGCATTGCGTTGCATCACGAGCAGGTGCGCGATGCGGGCGCTTACGACCGCGACGGCCACTGGCAATATTCGTCGTTGCTCGACGCGGTATCGGCCGGCACGCCCGACAGCCTCTCGCTGCCCACGCCCGACTGGCGCGCGCGACGGCGTCAGCGCCTGGTATGCGCTGGCGCGACTGCCGGGCGGCACGGAATCGCTCGGATGGGCAGCGATGGCGCCTATATCACCGCCGACCCCGCGCTCTATGTCGATACGCGCTATCCCATCGGGCTTGCCGTCATCAATACTGAAGCGAACCGCGTGATTGCGCGCACGCCTGCCGCCAGTGTCGCGCTGGCCGTGTATTGCATGACTTCGTCCGCGCCGAACTGCACGACCTATGTCGTGCGCCGTTCGGCGTCGATGCCGCTCGCGGTCGTCGTGAGGGTCGTCGTGAGCGCACCACGTCACACCTGGCGAGCGGTTCGCGATGCTACCGCGGGCGTGGCTGCTCGGCGGCATGGCCGCGGGGCTAATGTGCGCCGGATGGGCCGCGTTCCTGATCGTGGGGCACCTGTCGCCGCGCAGGCAACTGCGCAACGCGGTGCGACGACATCAGTTCATCGTCGCGTATCAACCGATCATCGAACTCGCGACCGGACGCTGCGTCGGCACGGAAGCGTTGGTGCGCTGGAAATATCACGATCGCATCGTGCGGCCGGATCACTTCATTCCGCTCGCGGAGCATCGCGGGCTGATCCAGGCGATCACCGATCAGGTGCTCGATACTGTGCTGCTCGAACTCGGCGACTACTTACTTTCTGTTTCTACGCCCCTACACCTATGAAAATTATACTACATATTGGTGAACCTGTCGGCATCGGATCTCACGACGCATCGCTTTCTCGACGTGCTCGGCCCGACCGTGGCACAGCAGGGCGTGCGTCCGCGTCAGATCCGCATCGAGGCGACCGAGCGCAGCTTCCTCGACGCCGACGCCGCCAAGGAAGTCATCACCGCATTCCGCGCGGCCGGTCACGCGGTCTATCTCGATGACTTCGGCACCGGCTATCAAGCCTGTCGGATTTGCAGAACTTTCGCGTCGATGGCCTGAAGATCGACAGGTCCTTCGTCGATACGGTCGGACAGGACGCGGCTTCGAGCAGCGTCGCATCGCACATCATCGACATGGCGGCGACGCTGGACGTGCGGTCATCGCCGAAGGCATCGAGCGTGAGGAACAGGCCGCGTATCTGTGCGCGCGCGGCGCACGATTCGGGCAAGGCTGGCTATACTCCGCGCCGCTCACTGCTGCCGAGTTCATCCGTTACGCGGGCCGCACGCGGGTCGGCTGAGGCGGCTCGCACGGCCCTTGATCGCGGGCGATCCGGAATCATCTATGCCTCTTTGGAAACGCACGGAGACGGCCATGAACACGATGACGGATCGGCAAGCCAACCACTTTTCTGCACGAGGTGCGGCACCCGCTGCTGACGCTGCATCGCAGCGTGCTCGTGCATCTGCGCACCCTGCATGAGGCGGAGTTCGGACCGGTGTCGCCCGGTGAGTTTCTGCAAATCGTGATCAATGGTTCGGCGTACCGCTGGGTTGCGCCGCTTTCGACGCTGATCGCGGCGCTCGACGACACCGAAGCCACCGCCGATGCGCGCATCGCGCAGGCCGATGCAATCGTCGCGATGTTCAGCGCGGGCACGCGCGACCCGGCTTTCGTGGAGCGTTTTCTGCCGTTGTTGCAGGACAGTCCGGATATCGCGGTGGCGAACGGGCAGGTCGCGCAGGTGGTGCGCGGCATCGTGCGCGACCAAAGACGCGCCTCGAGCAAGTAGAATTCGATTCCGTCACGCGGCGTCGCACCGCATGCGATCCATGCAGCGCGACACGCGGCACACGAAGATCATCGAGGAGAGAGGCGTTGGAGCCTACCGCTAAAGACGTCGCGACCAAGCTCGTCGCCGAAGATATACACAAGCGCTACGGCGACAACGAAGTGCTCAAGGGTGCTTCGCTCGCCGCGCACTCGGGCGACGTGATCAGCATCATCGGCGCGAGCGGCTCGAGCAAGAGCACATTCTTGCGCTGAATCAATTTTCTGGAGCAGCCGAACGCGGGGCGCATCGTCGCCGATAGCGAAGCCGTGCGCACCAAGGCCGACAAGACCGGTAATCTCGAAGTCGCGGATCACAAGCAGTTGCAGCGCGTGCGCACCAAGCTGGTGTTCCAGCATTTCAACCTCTGGTCGCACATGACCGCCATCGAGAACGTGATGGAAGCGCCCATTCACGTGCTCGGCGTGGCGAAGAAGGAAGCCGAGGACCACGCGCGCGAGTATCTGGAGAAGGTCGGCCTGCCACCGCGTGTGGAGAAGCAGTATCCGTCGCATTGGTCGGGCGGCCAGCAGCAGCGCGTGGCAATCGCCCGCGCGCTTGCTATGCATCCCGACGTGATGCTGTTCGACGAACCCACCTCCGCGCTCGATCCCGAACTCGTCGGCGAAGTGCTCAAGGTGATGCAGCGTCTCGCGGAAGAAGGCCGCACCATGATCGTCGTCACGCACGAGATGGGCTTCGCGCGCAACGTGTCGAATCACGTGATGTTCCTGCATCAGGGCCGCACCGAGGAAGAGGCCGCGCCCGCCGATGTGCTGAGCGCGCCGCAGAGCGAGCGTCTGCGCTAGTTCCTGTCGGGCAGCCTCAAATAACGTGACGGACGCGCCGCTACGCGTGGCGATCATCGCGATGCCGCCGCTGTCGATGAGCGGTCTCGGGTCGGTCATCGATAGTCTCGCGCTCGCCAACGAGATCGACGGCCGTCTGCTCTACGAGTGGCGCATCCATACGCACGACGGCCACGCGCTGAGGCTCGCGGGCGGCGCCCAGCTTCCTACCGACGCGTTCCACGGCGACATTCGCTGCAACTGGCTGATCGTGATGACGGAGCACTACGTGCCGCTTGCGGATCAGACGCGCTTTCTCGCGCATCTCGCGCGTGTCGCGTGCGGCACGGCATGCGTATCCAGCATTCATCACGGCACATGGTGGCTCGCGATGACGGGACGGCTCGCGGGACATCGCGTCGCGGTTAACTGGGAGACGCATCACGAGTTCGCGCATCGATTCGCGGACATCGCCGTGACGCGGCAGATCTTCGAGATCGACCGTGCGCGCGGCACATGCTCTGGCGGTCAGGCAAGCATCGACTTCATGCTCGCGATGATCGCGCACCATAACGGCCAGGATCTCGCCGAGCGTATTGCTGATGCGCTGGGCGCCGGCGTGTTGCGCGCGGGCGGCGAAACGCAGCGCATGCCGCGCGCCGCCACGCCGGATGAGCGCGATGCGCGTCTCGCCGATGCGCTGCAACTCATGCAGGCGAACCTCGAAGAACCGCTCACCACCGACGACATCGCTGGTCTGGTCGGCATCTCGCGCCGGCAACTGGAGCGCCTGTTCCGCCACCATCTGGGCGCGATGCCCTCGAAGTACTACCTCAGCCTCCGGCTCAACGCGGCCCGCGCACAGTTGCTGCGCACCAGCCAGTCGGTGGTACAGATCAGCCTCGCGTGCGAATTCGCGTCGGCGGCGCATTTTTCGAACACGTATCGCGAGCGGTTTGGCGTGACGCCGCGCGAGGAACACTGCAACTTCATCGAAAAACTGTGCGACCCGCGCTGATTCTTGCGAAAAATGCCCTCGCCGCATGTCGCGATCACGCAAGACGGAACCCGCGCGATTGCCTAAACTCGAACTCGTTGCAATGCCCAGACGAGAGGTGGTTTATGAGCGAAATCGATGTGAATCGTGCGACATTCGACGAAGTGATGGTGCCGGTGTTCGCGCCGCCCGGTTTCGTGCCCGACCGGGGACGCGGTTCGCGCGTGTGGGATACCGAAGGCCGCGACTATGTCGATTTCGCGGGCGGCATCGCGGTGACGGCGCTGGGTCATGCCCATCCCGAACTGCTGAAGGTGTTGCACGAGCAGGGTGACAAGCTCTGGCACATCGGCAACGGCTACACCAACGCGCCGGTATTGCGTCTCGCGAAACGCCTCACCGATCTCACTTTTGCCGATCGCGCCTTCTTCGCCAATTCGGGCGCGGAAGCCAACGAAGCCGCGCTCAAACTCGCGCGCCGCTATGGCATCGATCAGCACGGCGAGCAGAAGATCGAGATCCTCTCCTTCACGCAGTCCTTCCACGGCCGCACCTTCTTTACGGTAAGCGTGGGCGGCCAGCCGAAATACGCGGAAGGTTTCGGGCCGCAGCCGCAAGGCATCCGCCATCTGCCGTACAACGACCTGCCGCGAGCGCTGGAAGCCATCGGCCCGAAAACCTGCGCGGTGATCGTCGAACCGGTGCAGGGCGAAAGCGGCGTGATTCCCGCCGATCCGGCTTTCCTCAAAGGCCTGCGCGATGCGTGCGATGAACAAGATGCGCTCCTGATTTTCGACGAAGTGCAGACCGGCGTCGGCCGCACCGGCACGTTCTACGCCTACATGCAATACGGCATGACGCCCGATATCCTCACGAGCGCGAAGGCGCTGGGCAACGGCTTTCCCATCGGCGTGATGCTGACGACGGACGAGATCGCCGCCCACTTCAAGGTCGGCGTGCACGGCACGACCTACGGCGGCAATCCGCTAGGCGCGTCGATTGCAGACAAGGTCGTCGAACTGATCAGCGACCCGAAGCTGCTCGAAGGCGTGAACGCGCGCAGCGAGGCGATCCGGCTGCATCTTGACCGCATCAACGAGCGTCACGGCATGTTCAAGGAGATTCGCGGACGCGGCCTTCTGATCGGCGCGGAACTGAGCGACGCCTACAAGGACTGCGCGAAAGACGTGCTCAACGCGGCGGCCGCGCACGGCGTCATCATGCTGATCGCGGGCCCGAACGTGCTGCGCTTCGCGCCCTCACTCGTCATGCCGCTCGACGATCTGCACGAAGGCTTCGCGCGCATCGGCCGGGCGATCGGGCAGGTCGTGGCCGGCAACCGCTGATTCAGAACGCCACGATGCTATTCGTTCGTCCCGCAATGCTTGCCGATCTCGACGCGCTCCAGCGCATGGCATGCGCGGCGCATCCCGTGCTGCATTCGCTGCCGCGCGACCGGCGTGCGCTAGAGTCGCGCATCGTGCTGTCCGAGGATTCGTTTCGCGCGGAAGTCGATTTTCCTGGCAAGGAGTTCTATCTCTTCGTGCTCGAGGATGCACACAGCGGCGCGCTGCTCGGCACCTCGAGCATCGTCGCGTCGGCGGGATACTCCGAGCCGTTCTACGCGTTTCGCAACGACGCGCTGATTCACGCATCGCGCGAACTCCAGGTGAACCGCAAGATCCACGCGCTCACCATGTCGCACGAACTCACCGGCAAGAGCCGTCTGACGGGCTTTTATATCGATCCGTCCTTGCGCAATCCGGCGTACGACGCGTGCGCGCATCTGCTTTCTCGCGCGCGCATGCTGTTACATCGCCGCGAACCGCAAGCGTTTTTCTGGCGAGATATTCTCACTGATGCTCGGCGTTACCGACGACACCGGCGCGTCGCCCTTCTGGGAAGCGGTGAGCCGCAAGTTCTTCGGTCGCGACTTCGAGCAGGTCGAGATGGAGTCGGGCGGATGCAGCGGCACGTTCATCGCCGAAGTGATGCCGAGTTATCCGCTCTACGTGCCGCTGTTGCCGGGCAAAGCGCAGCGCGTGCTCGGCGAGCCGAACGCCAGCACACTGCTCGCCTATGACATTCATCTGGAAGAAGGCTTCGAGCCGGACCGTTACGTCGATATCTTCGATACCGGTCCAGTGCTCACCATCCCGGTGGACAAGAGCGCGTCGGCATCGGCGGGCGAGTTGCGCGAGGTGCGCGCCGGCGCGAATGCCGATGGCACGCCGTATCTGGTCGCGGCGGGCGGTGCGCACGCGTTTTGCTGCGCGGTCAAGCGTCTGAGCGAGACGCGCAGCGACGGCGCCACCCTCACGGCCAACGCTTGCGCTGTGCTGGGCGTCGCGGAGAAAGACACGGTGCGGTGCGTGCCTTTGCATCAGGCATCGGGAAAAATGCAATGATCGTCGTGCGATGCACGTAGCTGGAAGACGTCGATGCCTTGGTCGCGCTCGCGCAGGAAACGGGGGAGGGCCTGACCACCTTCAAGCCGGATCGGGTCGCGCTGGCCGCGCGTGTCAAACGCGTGCGCCATACGCTGGCAGGGAAGGCGCCGGCCTTCGAGGCGGGCTATCTCTTCGTGATGGAAGACACCGCGGGCGACGATATCGCGGGCGTGTGCGGCATCGAGACCGAAGTCGGGCTGGAGCAGCCGTTCTACAACTATCGCGTTTCGACGGTCGTGCATGCGAGCAAGGACATGGGCATGTGGACGCGCATGTCCTTGCTCAATATCTCGCACGATCTGACCGGCTATTCGGAAGTGTGCTCGCTGTTTCTGAGCCCGCGTTATCGCACGGCGGGCGTGGGCGGTTTGCTGTCGCGTTCGCACTTCATGTTCATCGCGCAATTCACGGAGCGCTTTCCGCAGCGTTTGTGCGCCGAACTGCGCGGGCATTTCGACGAGAACGGCGAATCACCGTTCTGGAACGCGGTCGGCTCGCACTTCTATCAGATCGATTTCAACGAAGCCGATTATTTGAGTTCGCACGGCAAGAAGTCTTTCGTCGCGGAACTGATGCCGTGTTATCCCGTGTATCTCGACCTGCTGCCCGACGCCGCGAAAAACGCCGTCGGCATCACGCACAAGGGGACACCGCGCCCGCGCGCAAGATGCTCGAAGCGGAAGGGCTACGTTATGAGAATCACGTCGATATCTTCGATGCGGGTCCGGTGCTTCGATGCGGGTCCGGTGCTCGAATGCCACATCGGCGACTTGCGCACGGTGCGCGAGAGCGTGCTGGCGACGGTTCGCATCGGCGAACGCGCATCGCCCGCCGAGCGCGATGCCATAAGCCTCGTGTCGAACACGCTGCTAGAAGACTTTCGCTGCGCGCGACGGCCGGCGCGATCGAAGACGGCGCGTTCCTGCTGAGCGCCGAAGAGGCCGCCGCGCTGCGCGTTCGGGAAGGCGACGCGGTGCGCCTACTGACGTCCTACCCGCGCGAAATAAAGCACGAAACGAAGAGAGACGACATGTAAATCTCGAACCGGTTGTATATCGTATCGGCGGTGAGTGGCGGGAAGGCAAGGGCGGCGCGTTCGCATCGCGCAATCCGGGCAACGACGAGATCGTGTGGCAAGGCAATGCTGCTTCCGCCGATGAGGTCGAACAGGCCTTGACGGCGGCGCGCCGCGCGTTCGCCACGTGATTTGTCGTATCGTTCGATGAGCGTGTCGCCGTCGCCCGACGCTTCGCCGCGTTGCTCAACGAGAACAAGGAATCCGTCGCCCACGCGATCGGGCGCGAGACTGGCAAGCCGCTATGGGAAGCGCGCACCGAAGTGGCTTCGATGGCCGCGAAGGTCGATATCTCCGTGCAGGCGTATCACGAACGCACCGGCGAGAAACGCGCGCCGATGGCCGATGGCGTCGCGATGCTGCGGCATCGCCCGCACGGTATGGTGACGGTGTTTGGTCCGTATAACTTTCCAGGGCATTTGCCGAACGGGCATATCGTGCCGGCAATGATCGCGGGCAATGCGGTCGCGTTCAAGCCGTCCGAACTCGCGCCCGGCGTCGCGGCGGCGGCGCTCGCGCTGTAGATCGAAGCGGGATTGCCCGCGGACGTGCTCAACCTCGTGCAGGGCGAAAAGGACACGGACGTGGCGCTCGCGAATCACCGGCAGATAGACGGCCTGTTCTTCACCGGCAGCTCGGAAACGGGCACGCTGCTGCATAGGCAATTCGGCGGGCAGCCGGAGATCGTGCTTGCGCTGGAGATGGGTGGCAATAATCCGCTGGTCGTATCTCATCATGTCGAGGATATCGATGCGGCCGTGCATCACACGATTCAGTCGGTGTTTCTGTCGGCGGGGCAGCACTGCACGTGCGCGCGCCATCTTCTCGTTCCCGACGATGCATTCGGTGAGCGCTTCACGCGACGTTTGGGCGAGGTGAGCGCGAATATCCGCGTCGGCGCTTACGACGAACCGCAGCCGTTCATGGGCGCGGTGATTTCGGCGCGTGCGGCAGCGCGCCTGATCGAAGCCCAGCAGCGCCTGATCGCCGCGGGCGCGACGGTCACGCTGGAAATGCGGCAGCGCGCCGCGCATCTGGGCTATGTGACGCCCGCGGTCCTCGACGTGACCCATGCGCGCGACGTGCCCGACGAGGAGCACTTCGGCCCCTTGCTGCAAGTGGCGCGTTACAGGAGCTTCGACGAGGCGATCGAACGCGCCAACGACACCGCCTACGGCTTGTCCGCCGGGCTGCTCGCCGCCGACGAAGCCGCTTGGACGCATTTTCAGCGCACCATTCGCGCGGGCATCGTCAACTGGAACCGGCCGACCAACGGCGCGGCGGCGGTGCCATTCGGCGGCGTGGGCCACTCCGGCAATCAGCGGCCGAGCGCGTACTACGCGACGGATTACTGCTTGTATCCGATGGCGTCCGTCGAAAGCGCGCAATTGCAGATGCCCGTGAGCGTATCGCCGGGACTGACGTTTTAACCAGCGGGAATCGATATGCAGGCATTCGAAGCGAACTTCGACGGGCTGGTCGGCCCGACGCACAACTACGCGGAGCTGTCGTTCGGCAACGTCGCGTCGCGCAACAACGAGAAATCGGTGCTAATCCGCGCGCCGCCACCAGACAAGGCTTGCGCAAGATGAAGCGTCTTGCCAATCTGAAGCATCTTGCCGATCTCGGCTTCCATCAGGGCGTATTGCCGCCGCTGGAACTGCCATTGGTAAAGCTATTGCGCGATGTCGGTTTCGGCGGCGACGATGCCACCGTGATCGCGCGCGCTGCGCTCGAGGCGCCCGAACTGCTGGCGGCCGCGAGTTCCGCCTCCGCAATGTGGACGGCCAACGCCGTGACCGTCAGCCCATCGGTTGACACGGCGGACGGCTGCGTGCATTTCACGCCCGCGAATCTCGCGGCCAAGCTGCATCGCGCGATCGAGCATGGTGAGACGCGCCGCACGCTGTCTGCGATCTTCGCCGACGATACGCGCTTTCGCATTCATCACGCGCTGCCCGGCACGCCCACGCGCGGCGACGAAGGCGCGGCGAATCACACGCGTTTTGCGCGCGAGTATGGCGCGAAGGGTGTCGAGTTCTTCGTCTATTGACTCAGCGAGTATGGTCAGGGCACGCAGCCGCAGCGTTTTCCCGCGCGGCAGACACTCGAAGCCAGCCGTGCGGTCGCGCGTCGGCACGGACTCGCCGACGATGCCACCGTGTTCGCGCAACAAACGCCCGAAGTCATCGACGCGGGTGTGTTTCATAACGACGTGGTCGCGGTCGGCAATCGCACCACGCTGTTCTGTCATGAGCGCGCCTTCGTCGATCAACACAAGGTCTACGACGAACTTCCCGCGCCGCTTCGCGCGCTAGGCGCGGAATTCAGCGCACTCGAAGTGCTGGAAAGCGAAGTGAGCGTGGAAGACGCGGTGTCGTCGTATCTGTTCAACAGTCAGTTGCTGTTGCGCGCCGATGGCCGGCAGGTGCTCGTCGTGCCGCAGGAATGCCGCGAGAACGCGCGTGTCGCCGCTTATCTCGATGCGCTTGCCACGCGCTCGACGCCCATCGACGAAGGTGCTCATCTTCGATTTGTGCGAGAGCATGAAGAACGGCGGCCGCCCGGCATGCCTGCGCCTGCGTGTGGTGCTGAACGATGCGGAACGCGCGGCGGTAAGCGGCGGCGTGTGGATGAACGACGCGCTGTTTCCGAAGCTCGACGCCTGGATCGACCGCCACTATCGCGACCGTCTCGCGCCCGCCGACTTCGCCGATCCGCAATTGCTGAACGAATCGCGCGCGGTGCTCGACGAACTCACCACGCTTCTGGGACTCGGTGCCGTCTATGACTTCCAGCGCTGATTGGCTTGGCGATTTCCTCGCCTCCACGCTCGCGGGAACGCGCCCTGAGCTCAGCTCCGGCACGACGGCTGCGGGCGTGCGCTGGACGTGGCAGAACGAAAGCGTGCTGCTGCTCGAACCAGCTGGGAGCGCGACGCATAGCGTGTTCGTATTCGCGGGGGTACACGGCGACGAGACTGCGCCCATCGAAATGCTGTCGCGGCTCGTGGTGGACATCGCGAACGGTCAGGCGCCGCTCGCGGTGCGCATGCTGGTGATCCTCGGCAACATCGATGCGATGCGCGCCGGGCACCGTTATATCGACGACGATCTCAACCGTCTGTTCAGCGGGCGTCATACGAATGTGCCGGCGAGCCACGAAGCGCCGCGCGCCGCGCAACTCGAAGCGAGTGCGCTGCGCTTCTTTGCCGGCGCGTCGCACGCGAAGTGGCATATCGGCCACGCGGGTCCGTCTTCGAGCAGTTGGCGCTGTTGCCGCACACCGAGGCGCCGCTGTCGCGCACGATGTTCGACTGGCTGCACGATGCGCACCTGTAGGCGGTGTTGCTGCACAGGGAAAGAGCAATACCTTCGTGCACTTCACCGCGCATGCGTCGGGCGCGCTGGCATGCACGCTTGAACTCGGCAAGGTGCGGCCGTTCGGGCAGAACGATCTGTCGCGCTTCGCGGCATCCGATGCCTCGCTGCGCCAGCTCATCGCGGGCGAAGCCGTGGCCGCGCAGGCGCCATTGCGCGTCTTCACCGTGGTCGCGCAGATTGACAAGCGCAGCGAGCATTTCGTGCTCAATGTCGCGAGCGATGTGCCCAACTTCACACCGTTCTCCATCGGCACCGAACTCACGCATGACGGCGAGTATCATTATCGCGTGTTGCATGACGAAGAGCGCATCGTGTTTCCGAATCCCCGCATGAAGCCGGGACTGCGCGCCGGCCTGATGGTCGTCGATACGACCGACGAAACGCTCGCATCGCTCGGCTGAGCTTTCCCGCGAATTCCTTCCCTGGAGCCGCGTGCTACAACCGGGGCCATGTCCGTGCTGTGCCGGGCAACGAAAACTATCCGCACTGGAAGGAGAAGGACGTTGAAGAAACTGTATTTTGGCCCGCAGCGCGCAGGTTCGCCGCATGTGCGACGCTCGCGGGCGCCGCGCTCGGCGCGCACGCCGCCGACGGCATGAAGGAACTGCGCTTCGGCGTGGAGGCATCGTATGCGCCGTTCGAATCGAAGACGGCGACGGGGCAACTGGTCGGCTTCGATATCGACATCGGCAACGCGGTGTGCGCGAAGCTGAAAATGAAATGCGTGTGGGTCGAGAATTCGTTCGATGGCCTGATTCCCGCGTTACAGGCACGCAAGTTCGACGCGATCGATTCAGACATGACGATCACCGACAAGCATAAGCTCGCCATCGATTTCACCGATCCGATCTGCACCATCTCGAATCAACTGATCGCGAAGAAGGGCTGCGCGATCCTGCCGACTGTGGACGGGCTGAAGGGCAAGCGCGTCGGCGTGTTGCAGGGCTCGATCCAGGAAACCTACGCGAAGGCGAAATGGGCGACGGCGGCCATCGACGTGGAGTTGTATCAGGCGCAGGATCAGGTGTATGCGAACCTGGCGTCAGGCCGGCTGGATGCGGCCTTTCAGGATGCCGAGGCGGCGTCGAAGGGCTTTCTGAAGCAGCCACAGGGCGCGGGCTTCGCGTTAGCGGGTCCGGCGGTATCGGATGACAAGCTGCTCGGCGCGGGCGTGGGTTTCGGCGTGCGCAAGAGTGACAAGGCGCTGAAGGATGCGCTCAATCGTGCGCTGAAGGAATTGAAGGACGATGGGACCATCGATCGCTTCGCGGCGAAGTATTTCGATGTGACGGTGGTGGTGAAGTAAGCGGCAGTGTCGTTTCGAACGAGAAGCCCCGATCCGGCGTAAGACCGAATCGGGGCTTTTTTCATTGTACGCTCCCCTCACATCGACGGCGCAATCACCACCGTGCACGTCGTCCCGGCCGCCAGCAGCAGATCATCGGGCATCCGATCGATCTTCAGCCGCACCGGCACGCGCTGCGCCAGCCGCACCCAGTTGAAGGTCGGGTTCACATCGGAGAGCAGTTCGCGGCTTTGCGGATTGTCGCGGTCGTAGATGCTGCGCGAAATGCTCTCCACGTATCCCTTCAATTCGCCGCCGCTCATCAGCCTGATCTGCGTACGATCGCCGATCCGCACATGCGGCAGCTTGGTTTCTTCGAAATACCCGTAGACCCAGAACGAATGGCTATCGACGATGGCCAGCTTCGCGACACCCGCAGTTGCGAAATCGCCGCGAAACACGCTCAGGTTCGTCACATAGCCATCCACCGGCGAATACACCTGGTGCGTTCGAGATTGAGCTTCGCCGCATCCAGCGCCGCCTGGGCCTGCTGCAACTGCGCCGCCGCGGTCGATGCAGTCTGCGCCGCGTTCTCGCGCGCTTCCTTCGACACGACGAGACTGTCCATATCGGCCCGGCGCGCCGCATCGGCGCGGCGCATGTGCAATTCCGCCGCGTGTACTGCGCCGTTCGCCTCGGCCTGCTCGACGGCGATCTGATAGTGCGACGGATCGATCTCCATCAGCAGATCGCCTTTCTTCACCACCTGATTGTCGTGCAACGGCATCTGCACGACCGCGCCCGACACATCCGGCGCGACGTTGACGACATCCGCGCGCACGCGTCCATCACGCGTCCACGGGTCGTCCATGTAATGCACCCACAGGATGCGGCCGGCGATGATCGCCGCCGAGAAAATGGCTAGCGTCAACATGAGGCCGATGGTTTTTTCGAAGGAACATGATGCGTCTGATGCGTCTCTTCCGGCAAAAGGTTTGAGTTCAGCGAAACGCGACGAGCCCGAGCACGCTGCAGATGCAGACGAGCAGACTCGCGCGGAACAGCGACGGATGCCACACGACGCGATAGAGGCCCGTCAGCGCGAGCAGACGGTCGAGCACCCAGGGATCATCCCGCCCGCGATGAACAGCAGCATGGTCGGCACATAGGCTTTAAGGATCGCGGTATCACGCGACATGGGACGCTCCCGGGTTGTACGTGGCGAAGGGCGACTCGTGATCGAGCAACGCCGTGCCGAATGAAATGCAGATCACTGACGATGCGTTGCAGGCGATGCCGCGCCTCACGCGGCGCATTGTCGGAGGCGAGCAGCGCCTGCGTATCGGCGATCGCGCGCACGGTCGCGGCCAGCGTGGCATCGAAGCGCGCGGCTTTCGGGCGATCGAACAGTTTCGCGACGGCATCGAGCGTGGTTTCGACCGCGCGCCGCCACGGAATCGACGCGGCGTACTTCGGCTCGCGCGGCAGGTCCGCGAGTTCGCAGCGCAGATCGATCACCGCATTGCCGAATTCGAGCACCGCGAACAGCCATTGCAGCGCCTCGCGCTGGAGCGCGGGCCGGTCCGATTCGAGCGCGTTGATCTGCGAGAGCAGGTCGCGCGGGCGGCTCTCGAAGTGCGTCGTCAGCCGCGCGAAGCGTCCGCGCCGCGCGACCACAACCTCGCGCCACAGGTCAGCGAACAGCAGGCGGCGCAGCCACGGCGCATCGGTCAGCAGCAGCACGGCGAAGGCGATCGCGGAGACGATCATCGACAGCATGAGCGCGATGGCGTCGTTCATGAAGCCGGTCGGATCGTAGTGCACGAGATTGTCCGGCCTCGGCATGTCCGGCATCGCGAGAAAACAGAAGAAGATGCAATAGCCAATGCCCACGCCTGCGAGCGAACGCCGCGTGGAAAGGTACGAGCCGAGCAAAAGCGCGGGCAGGAGCGCCGCGCACATCAGCACGAAGCCGTCCATGTGCGGAAACACGCCGAATACTGCCACCATGCCAGCGATCGCGGCGAGCAGCGTGCCGCCATTTGAGCGGCCATCATCGTCGGGCGCGGCGAGGACGACGCCAGTGCGCACACGGTGGCGGCAGTCAGCACCATCGTGCCGCCGCTCGGCCACGCGGTCGTGAGCCAGAACGCGGAGAGCACGAACATCACGATCGCTCCGCACACGCCGGAGACACCCGCCGCGAGCATGTTGGTCTTCGGCACATAGCGCACGACCCAGTGCTCGCGTTCGTGCGACGGCGCGGCGAGCGACGCATAGGTTTACGCGTAAGCGAGCATGTCGTCGACGAAGCGGTACAGCAGTTCGCACGCGGTGTCAAATTCGAGCGCAACGAACGCGGCATCGGTTTCGAGCGATGGGCGCCGTTCGCACACGCGCTTGGACAACGCGGCCTTGTAGTCGCGCAACTGCGCGGCGGCCTGCCCGGCGTCGCCGGCATGGCGAACCGGTTCGCCGTCCTTGAGCAGCAAGGGCGGCACTTCGGGAAAGAACGGCTCGAGCGCTTCGATGGTCGCCGTCGAGGCGGCTTCGCGCAGACGGTTCATCAACTGATGCAGCGCGTGAAAGCGTGTCGATGCGCTCATGAATTCGCTGTTGAGCCGCGCGAGCCGTCCGCCGCGCATGCGCGATTCCGGGTTCTCGAACACCGCGACACTGCGCGCCGCCTCGAAGCCGACGATATCCGACACAAACGCGAGATTGGTCTTCTCGATCTGCGCGCGTTCCATCGTGCCGGACATGACGCGGCACACGTAATCGACGAAATGGGTAAAGCGGCGGCGCACCGTGCCGCGAATCTGCCCGCCCGCGTGCTGCGGAAAATCAGCGCGCTGACCGCGCCCGAGCACAGAATGTCGAGCGAACTTCGCCGACGCGCGTAAGCGCCGACAGATACGCGCCCTCCGGATGCTGCACGGCCGGAATGGCGATCAGCGCGGCGGTGTATCCCGCGAGCACGAAGCCGTACGAGCGGAAATTGCGGTTGCGCGCCGCGCCCGCCGGGCAGATGCCGACCCACACGGCCGTCGCCGAGAGAAACGGCACGGGGTGCTGCGCGAACAGGCCGATGAGCGCGAGCATCACGACAAGGCCGACCATCGTGCCGCAGAAGCGATAGAAGATCTTCGCGAGCACCATACCGCTTTGCGGCTGCATCACGATGAAGACGGTGGTCATCGCGGTGCGCGGCTGCTGCATGTCGAGGCGCATGGCGATCCAAAGCACGAGAAATGCCGCCACCACGGCCTTGAAAATGTAGATCCAGGCGAGGCCGTCGGTGCGCGCCCAGTCCCTGAGCGCGTGCCCGAAGGTCTGCCGTTCGACGAGCGTTGCGGGCGTGGCCATGCTCACTCCTTTGCCTTCGCGAACGGCCCGATATGCCTAGCCGGGACGAGCGAGGTCTGTTGCGGCCCGTTCGACGGATCGTCGATGCCGCCGCCCAGCGCCGCCGTGAGGGTCGCATAGGCGGCAAGCCGTTGCGCCCACACCCACGCTTCGCCGTCCTGCGCGCGCAGCAACTGCGCTTCGCCACGAGCACGTTCAGATAATCGGTGAGGCCGCGTCGGTAGCCTTCGTTGGCGAGGTCGTAGCTGCTCTTGCGCGCGGCGGCGACCAAGCGGCCCGACGCTTCCAGTTGCGAATCAAGCGAATGCACGCGCACCACCTGATCGGCGATGTCTTTCAGCGTGCTGACCAGCGTGCCGTTGCGTTGTAGTGATCGACGGCCTGACGTATTGCGCCGCCGCGCCCAGTTGCGCGCGCAGCCGTCCGCCTTCGAAGATCGGCAGCGAGATCGCCGGCCGAAGCTTTAGCCGGAAGCGTCTTTGGTGAGGAAGCTGAGCAGCGCGCTGCCCGCGAACGCCTGCGTGAGCGACGCGGCGAGATTGATGTTCGGATAGAAGCCCGCCTTCGCGACATCGATGCCGCGCGCATGCGCCGCCACCATCTAGCGCGCCGCGACGATATCGGGCCGATGCCCGACCAGTTCCGCCGGCAGCGACGAAGGCAAGGGCAGCGGCGTCGCGAGCGAGAACGCTTCGCCAGCGCCGGGGCCATCGCCCGCGAGCGCGGCAAGCTGGTTGCGCGCAAGCGCGATCTCTTCCCCATGGATATCGACTTGACGCTCGTACTCGGGCAAGGGTGCTTCGGCCTGGCTCACATCATCGTCCGGCCACGCCGGAAGCGAAATTGGCGGATGAAAAATGTGCTGTACGCCCTGGATGACATAAGGTCGATCATGGCCTTCGATGTTGAGAATGCCTTTGACCCGCAGGATATCGCTGCCGACGAATCGCAGGAGCGTCTCCAGCCAGGCGCCAGAACCGCTTCCGGGATAGGCTCGTCCAGCGAAAAGCAGAAAGCTCTGATGTGATCGTCGTGCCGGTTCACATCATGGTGGTCGTGCCCATGGTGATGGCTCTGATGATGTTCGCCGTCGTGATGATCGTCATCATGCTCTTCGCCCACAGCGTGCTCATGATCCACATAGGCTTCTTCCCTGAGCCAGTGCTTCATATCCGGCGTCTTGCCTTCCGTGGAGAAGAAACCCAGACTCAGAAGGCTGTCGGGCGCAACCAAGCCAGTGCACATCGTTTCGCGGCGCGGCCGGATTGATGGTGTTCAGGCGGCGTTCCAGCGCAGATCGTTGGCGGGGCTTGATCAGATCGCCACAGATCGTGCAGCACAGGCAACCGCTGCTCATCTCCATGACGACATTATCGGTGCTGTGCGCGACCAACTGGTGATCCAGTAGGATAGCGCCGAATTCGTTGATGATCACCAGGGCGTCAGCCAGTTCAGGCTGTTGCACCAGATAATTGAGGATCGTGGTTTTGCCACTGCCCAGAAACCCGGTCAGCAAGGTGACGGGAATGCTCGACGACATCGTTCCAGTCATGAGCCATCTCCTTCGAACGCTCCGGCCCACGCAACCGCATCATGGGGATGCAGGCTCTCTTCATGACAGACGTGAACGCGAGGATTAAGGTAATGATCGGCGAGCGCACTCTGAACACGGCGTGCCGCATCCTCGACGAACCGACAAAAGCCCTGCGAAAGACCTGCTCGACCAGTTGCCGCGATAGCGCCGCCGAGCACGGGCAGGTCGATCCCTTGCATGCCGACCCAGTCCAATGCGATCTGGCCGGGTGCGATGTCCGTCACCGATATATCTGGAAGCGTTGCGTGCATGTTGTGCGTCCTGTCGTACGATCACGCATCTACCAGGGGCCAGTCGGAAAAAAGGTTTTTTCAACTCATCCAGGTCTTCGGACCCTGTGCCATCTCCTCGTCGCTGAGCAGGCAGGCATCGAAGCGAGCGCGCATCGCCGCCTCGTCCATATCCATACCGATCAGCACCAGTTCCTGACGTGCGTCGCCTACGCCTTCGACCCACTTCTCCTTGATCAGCGCGCGAGATTCCGGTTTCTGCGGCCAGCGCTCCGGAGGCACGGCCGCCCACCAATAGCCGGCAGGGCCGTGGCGGGCGACCGCGCCGGCCTCCGACTAGCTACCCGCCACAATGTGGAGTGGCTGGCCAGCCAGAAAAAACCTTTCGGCCGAACGACACCGGGCCATTCGCTTTGCACCCACACAAAGAAGCGCTGCGGATGAAATGGACGGCGCGCCCGATAGACAAAGTTGCAGATGCCATATTCTTCGGTCTCGGGGGTATGGCTGCCGCGCAACTCCTGCAGCCAGCCGGGTGCCTGCGCCGCCTGGTCGAAGTCGAACAGACCCGTATTGAGCAAGCGATCCAGGGGACCTTGCCGAACTCGGCGACCTCGATCCGGGCTCGCGGATTGAGCGTGTGGAGGATCGCCATCAGTCGTTCATGCTCGGCCTCGTCGATCAGGTCGATCTTATTGAGGACGATGACATCGCAAAACTCGACCTGGTCGATGAGAGCAGATCGACCACCGTGTGCGCATCCTGCTCGCCCAGCGATTCGCCACGCGATTGCAGGCTATCGCGCGAGCTGTAATCGCGCAGGAAGTTGAAGGCATCGACGACCGTCACCATAGTGTCGAGCCGCGCGACATCGCCAAAACTGCGGTCGGCTTCCCCCGCGAAGGTAAATGTCTCGGCCACGGGAGGGGGTTCGGTAATCCCGTGGACTCGATCACCAGATGGTCGAAACGCCCCTCATGGGTGAGCCGGTTGACCTCGACCAGCAGACCTCGACCAGCAGACCTCGACCAGCAAGTCCTCACACAGTGTACAGCAGATGCAACCATTGCTCATCTCGACAAGCTTTTCGTCGACCCGCGACAATTCGGCCTCGCCGTCTCGCACGAGCGCCGCGTCGATATTGACCTCGCTCATGTCGTTGACGATGGCCGCAACCCGTCGGTTCTCTCGATTGTTCAGAATGTGGTTGAGCAAGGTCGTCTTGCCAGCGCCAAGAAAGTCGGACAAGACGGTCACCGGCAACTTTCCACCAGCAACGGCTGATGTGTTGGTAGTCATGCTGACGATTTCCTCGGGGATCAGTTGGATGCGCGATGCCCCGCAGTTCGCGCGTCATTTCGCGGTTCTCCCGTCACGCAATGGCCGCATCGCCCGTGCAATTCGATGGTCGAGCGTTCCGTCTGAAAGGCGCGGGATTGTGCCCACCGATCAAAATATCCACCCAGGTCGGGATCTGAAAACTCATCCACCCGCCCGCACCGGTCACAGATGGCGAAGGCCCTGGGATTTTGCGAGCATGGTCCCGGATCGCGCGAACAGGCGACCGAGGCGTTCAAGGTTGCGAGCCGGTGGATCAGGCCGACATCGCTTAATTTTTCCAAGGCTCGATAGACCTGTGCCGATGCATTGCCCCCCCGCGGCCGCAACCGATCGAGCAACGCATAAGCGCTAAGCGGTCCCTCGGCGTGATGGAGGGCGGTGAGAATCTGCTGTTGTTGCGTGATCAACGGCATATCAGGTCCACATGACAACGTCTCGATTAGCTATGTTATAATATAGCTCATGTCGATACGAAAGCTTCGCATGGCGTCGAACTCCTGCGTTTGCCCTTGTCCTAGAGCTGACTCAGGGCATCCTCCAGAATCCAATCCAATCGCTCGATGACAGCCGCCCGGGTCGCGCTTTTCGGCAATTCCCGCTGTGCGAAGCGCTGAAGGCAATGAATGTCGTGCACGGGCAGCCGGACCGCCAGTAACGCATGGTCCAGAGCCTGGGGTCCATGCGTTGCGTTTGTTTGCCAGACGCGAGCAGATGGTCGATCAGTCGTTTACGGTCGTCGAACGTCCAACCGAGTTTAGCGAGATCGGTGGGAGAAAGTCCCAGCAATGCCAATGCGATCTCCATGATGTCGCCGAACGGAAGCGTGATCCGGGCGAGTCTGCCGCCGCGCTGCACCCAGCGACGAAACGGACTATCACTCATGCCGAGCCTCTTCCGCGTCGGGGTGTGACACCGCGACAGAAAGCACGCGACGTGACGAACATATCGTCGATCCGCGCGGCACGGCGGCCCCCGCCGCGATGCGCCGCGCAGGCCAGTCTTCCGTGTCGATGCGCTCTTGACCCCAAGGCGCCAGAATGGCGCACTTCACTTCCGGTTCCAGCGTGGGATGATCAGCAAACTCGGAAGGATTTCCAAATCTCGAAAGGTGCGACATGGCAGGAACTCCTTTCTGTCGCGCTCTGCTATGGCGTGTGCCTCGCAAAATATGTTGGAAGCAAGAGCCCGCTGATCAATAGCGGTTCGTCGCAGAGAGCGACTCTGCGACTGGATGACCTGATGTTGTTGCCCCTAAAGGCCTGACGGATCCTCGCGCGTTGAGCTTGCGATGAATTCGCGGGGTGATCTGTAGCCGAGCGCACGGTGCGGGTGCACCCGATTATAATGATCGAGTCAGATCGGGAGCTGGTCGATCACGGTTTGGGCGTCAGGCCTGACGCTAACGCGAGCATAATCTCGTTTGAGGGTTCGGACGAAGGCTTCCGCCATTCCGTTGCTCTGTGGGCTTTCGACAGGTGTGGTGCGCGGGACGAGGGCGATGTCGCGCGCGAAGCGGCAAGTATCCTGTGCCGTGTAGCAGCTGCCGTTGTCGGTCAGCCATTCGATGGCGTGGGGCCGCTTGTCGATGCGTCCAAAGCGATGCTTGACAGAAGCGGCCATGAGATCGCGGACGTCACCGCCAGAGAGGCCGCCTGTGGTCGCGACGAACCCCATGACTTCTCGATCGCAGCAATCGAGGACGAAGGCGACGCGGAGCGTTTTGTCCGTATAGAGCAGCGTGCCGTCGCAATCGGAGACGACGAGTTCCACTTGCGCGAGCTTCGCGAGCGCGGCGCCGGTGTCGCCCGACTCGCTGTGCAGACCGTAGGTGTCGTCCATCAATGCGAGTCCTCGCGCTGGTTGAAGTGCGGCAACTGCCGCGTCTCGCGCACCGAGCACGCATGCCAGAGGCGCGCACCGCCCTCGATGCCCTTCGAGTTGTCCACGACCTCGACGTTATCCGGCAGATCGAACTTGAGATGCGCCGAGTTGCCGCCACCGATCCACAGTTTGTCGAAGTTCACGAGGATCGCGAGCACGTCCAGCATATGCTCGACACGCTTGTTCCAGCGCTTCTTGCCGATCTTCTCCTTCGCCGTTGCCGATGTACTCGTCGTAGTTCTTGTCCTTGGTGATCGGATGATGTGACAGCTCCAGATGCGGCATCAGTTCGCCGTCGCGGAACAGCGCCGTGCCCGCCCCGGTACCGAGCGTCAGCACCAGTTCGATGCCGCGCCCTTCGATGGCCGCGAGCCCTTGCATCTCGGCGTCGTTGATCCTGCGCGCAGTAACATTGCCGACAATCTCCGATCTTCTGCGCGAGCGGCACGCCCTTCCAGAACACGTTGCCGAGATTCGGCGCAGTCAGTACGACGTTATCGCGCACCACGCCGGGAAAGCCGATCGAGATATGCGAGGGCGGCTGCTGCGCGACCAGCGGCTTCACCAGTTCGATCAGCGTCTTGATGACGATCTCCGGCTTGGCAGAATGCGGCGTATCCACGCGCGCGCGTTCGGTCAGCAGTCGAGCGGGGGCCGTAGATGACGGCGGCCTTGAGCCCGGTGCCGCCCACATCGTAGCGAGGATGCGGTCCGCCTTGATCGCGTCGTGCGTCTCGGCCAAGATGTGAGTCTTCTGCTTGGTTTTCGAGTCTGTGTGCACGCTTGTCGTCCTTGGTTTGATCGAATCAGTCAGTCTTTTTTCTGGGTCTCGGGGTGCGTATCCGTCAGCGGACGCCAGGCGCGGCCGTTCACCGCGAGCAGATCGTCGGCAGCCTTGGGGCCTGCGCTCCCGGCAGCATAACCGTGCACCTCGAGCGGCTGGTCCGGATGCAGCACGCGATCCACCGCCGCCCATGCCGTCTTGATGCTGTCCGCGCACTGGAACAGCGTTTCGTCGCCGAGCATGCAGTCGTACAGCAGCGTTTCATAGCCGACATTCGCGCATTCGGCGAAGAAATCCGCATAGTCGAACTTCGAGCGCACGGGACTGATCTGCATCACCGGGCCCGGCACCTTCACGTTGAAGTCGAAGCTCGTGGCATGCGTGGGATCGATGCGGATCGTGAACACATTGGCGTGAGGGACTCGACCGGCGTGTCGCGGAACAGCAGGAACGGCACCTTCTTCAGTTGAATGCTGATTTCCATGCGCCGCTCGGTGAGCCGCTTTCCGGTGCGCAGATAGAACGGCACGGCACGCCCGCCCAGCGCCAGTTCTCAATGCTCAATGCGCACGCGCGCCGCCGCATACGTCTCCGTGCGGCTGTCCTTCGCGACGCCTTCCTCTTCCTTGTAGCCGGGTCCGGGCGGACCGGCCTGGTACTGGTCGAACACCACGTCCTGCGCCGACAGCGGCTGGATGGCGTCGAAAATGTCGGCCTTCTTGTCGCACACGGCTTCGGCATCGAAGGAATTGGCAGCTCCATCGATCATGCCGAGCAACTGGAACAAGTGGTTCGGCAGCATGTCGCGGAATGCGCCGGTCTGCTCGTAGAAGCTGCCGCGCCCTTACACACCGATGGTCTCCGCCGCCGTGATCTGCACGTTGTCGATGTACTCGCGCCGCATGACCAGCTCGAACATCGCGTTGGCGATGCGCACCGCGAGAATGCTCTGCACAGTGTCCTTGCCCAGAAAATGGTCGATGCGATACACCTGGGTTTCCTGCGCATACTTGAGAATGCGCGCGTTCAGGTCCTTTGCCGATGCGAGGTCCGTGCCGAACGGCTTTTCGATCACGAGCCGGCGAAAATGGTCGTCTTTCTCGTCCAGCAGGCCGGCGCTTCCCAGATGCTCTACGATCGGCGCAAAGAAGCGCGCGCTCACGGCAAGGTAGAACACCACGTTCTGGCTCTTCGATTTCGACAGACATTCCTTGAGGCGCGGGAAGGTTTCGTCTTCTTCGAATTCGCCGTGGAAATATTCGAGCCGCTGTTCGACCCAGCTCCACGCTTTTTCTTTGAGCTGCGACGTGTGGAAAGTGCTCGCCTTGTCGGCAGCGAACTTTTTGAGCGACTGTGTGAGTTCGTCGCGCCAGACCGACGTCTCACGCTCGCCATGATTCACACTGATGATTTCCATGCTGTCGTCGAGCAGGCCGTTGGCGGACAGGTTGTAGAGCGCGGGCATCAGAAGACGCTTGGTGAGGTCGCCGCCAGCGCCGAAGATCACCAGCGTGCACGGCGGCGCGGGATGCTTGCCCGCGCGCGGCTGGTTCGATTGATCGGCTGGTAGCGGCTGATTCGCTTCATTCGGCATGACGTTTCGTCTTTTGATCCGTTGCGGTGGCTTCTGGAAAGACCCTCTGCATTGGGACACAGTTCAATCGGGCGGCGCGCCATCAGCCGCGCGAAATAGAACGTATGATTTTTGTAATTTATCTCCTTTCGTTTCGAAAAATATGCGCGGCATTCATGCTTCGGAAAGGCTCGACGATGCTTCGACGATGGCTTGCACTGGCGCGAAGCTTCGGAAACCGGGATCTCATATGAACGCACAGAACACTTCGATCAACCTCTCCGTGTACTTCGAGCGCATCGGTCTTAAGGCCGGCGAAACGCCCGCGCCCACGCTCGACACACCTTGCGCGCTGCATATGCTGCATCCCTGTCGATTCCTTTCGAAAACCTCGACGTGCTGCTCGGCCGGCCGGTGCGGATCGATCTCGCATCGGTGCAACGCAAGCTCGTCGCCGGCGGGCGCGGCGGCTACTGCTACGAACACAACCTGCTGTTCCGCAGCGTACTCGAAGTGTTGGGTTTTCGCAGCTACGCGGGCCGCGTGCTGTGGGGCCGCGACGGCACGAGCATGCCCCCGCGCACGCACATGATGCTGCTGGTGGAACTCGATCACATGCGCTATCTCGCCGATGTCGGCTTCGGCGGCATGACGCTGTCCGCGCCCCGATAGGCCGATAGTATTGCAGGCCAATCTCGAGCAAATCACGCCACACAGCATATTCCGTCTGCTCGATGCGGATAGCAACAGCTCCGCGCTGCCCGCATATGTGCTTCAAGCGCGCGTGGAGCGTGGAGAGCGAGTGGGTGTCGATCTACCGCTTCGACCTCGATCCGCAGTATCAGGCGGACTACGAGATGTCGAACCACTATGTTTCGACCTGGCGCGATTCGATCTTCGTGCACAACCTGCTCGCCGCGCGGCTCGCGCCGGGCAAGCGCATCGGCCTGTTCAACCGAGCGATGAGCGTGCACGACGAGCGCGAAGGCACGCAAAAGCGCGAACTCGGAAGCGTCGAGGAACTGCGGCGCGTGCTCGCCATGGACCTCGGCATTCGTCTGCCGGATGCGGCGGCCGATACCGCTCAACTCGATGCGATGCTCGGGCGGCTGCCCTGAGCTAACCCTGAACGAACCTTGAACCTTACACAAAACACACGGCGGCACGATGTTCAACCAGAAAAAAAACGCGCGGCGGCGCCGATTTCCACATGCATCACCACAACGCGATGCTCGCGAGCACGCTGCCCGCGTGGCGCTCCAAGTTCGTCGTGATCGGCCTGTCGGCGGCGTTTCTCGCGCTGGCCGGACGCGCGTACTGGGTGCAGGTGGTCGATCGCGAGTTCTACATCGGCGAGGGCCAGAAGCGTTATCAGCGCACGCTGGCGCTGTCGGTGACACGCGGGCGCATCGTCGATCGCAATGGCGCGATGCTCGCGGTGAGTCTCGCGACCTACGAGGTGTGGGCGTCGCCGAAGCTCTTCGACAGCGATCACGGCAACGAGATCGCGCGCCTGCTCAAAATGCCGCCGCGCAATCCGCAAAAGCGCATGGACGCGGGGCGCAGCTTCGTGCTGCTGAAACGCCAGGTCGAAGCCGATGCGGCCGAGCGCATCGCGCATATCGGGCGTGCGGGCATTACGCTCGTGCCCGATACGAAGCGTTTCTATCCGGAAGGCGAGTCGGTGGCGCATATCGTCGGCTTCACCAATAACGAGGATCGCGGGCAGGAAGGTGTTGAACTCGCCGCCGATGCCCGCCTCACCGGCGAAGCGGGCCAGCGCGAAGTGATCCGCGACCGGCTCGGGCGCGTGGTGTCGCAGATCGGCGAAACCGACCTGCCGCAAAACGGCGAGACGATTCAACTGACCATCGACCGGCGCATCTAGCAACTCGCGCATACGCAACTGAAGGCGGCGATCGCGAAACACAAGGCGCGCGCCGGCAGCGTCGTCGTACTCGATGCGAAAAACGGCGAAGTGCTCGCGCTCGCCAACTATCCGAGCTTCGATCCGAACAATCGCACGCGGCTATTCGGCGAGCAGTTGCGCAACCGCGCGATCACCGACACCTTCGAACCCGGCTCGACCATCAAGCCGCTGGTGGTCGCGTTGTCGATCGATCTCGGCAAGGTCCGGCCGGAGACGTGCATCGACACGACGCCGGGCACCTTCAAGCTCGGACCAAACGTTGATCCACGACACGTTGAATCACGGAGTGGTCACGGTGTCGGAGGCGGTGCAGATGTCGAGCAACGTCGCCCTGACGAAACTCGCGCTGCAACTGCCCGCGCAGACGATCTGGGACAAGTATCGCGAATACGGCATCGGGCGCGCGCCGGAACTCACCTTCCCGGGCGCGGCCACGGGACGCCTGCGCGCCTACGAACGCTGGAAGCCGATCGAGCAGGCAACCATGGCCTACGACTACGGATTGTTGCTGTTGCAGATCGCACAGCTTTATACGGCGTATGCGAGCGACGGCCGCTTCCACGCGGCCACACTGATGCAGGGTGAAACGCACCGCGATCCCGTCCAGGTCACGCAACCCGCCACCGCGAAAGCCGTGCGCGCCGCGGCGATCGAGGGCTACCGCGTCGGCGGCAAGACGGGCACGGCGCGCAAGCAGATCGGACGCTCGTACGCGGCCAACAAGTATCGCGCGTCGTTCGTCGGCATCGCGCCGATGAGCGACCCGCGCCTGATCGTCGCCGTGATGATCGACGAGCCGTCCGGCGGCGCCTGGCGGCGCCTGGCGGCGCCTACTACGGCGGTACGGTCGCGGGACCGGTGTTTTCGGGCGTGGTCGGCAGGGCGCTGCCGCTGCTCGGCGTGCCGCCCGACGCGTGAGACGAAATGCGCTCGCGCCAAAGCGGGCGCGCCCCTTGCTGCGCTTCGAGGCAATGTCGCGCCTTTTGTCACGCGGCGTCGGCGTGCCCGAACTGTAAGTGCGATGTGCTCTAATGTCGTGCTTCGGCCTAAACATCCTCACCGGAATCGCCATGAAAAAACTCGTCGCGGCGCTCGCACTGCCTTTGCTCATCGTTGCTTGCGGCTGCTTTCACAACGAAGATGCGGGTCACCCCAAAGTCAACACGGCCTCGACCCAAAACAACGTGACAAGCATCGTGCAATACCTGACGGACGAAGCGAAGAAGCACAATACGCCGTATACGCAGACGCCCATCCCGCAAGGCGCGATGCTCGAATTCGGCAACTCGAACGTCGTCAAGGTTCGCTTCGACAACGGCGAGACGACCTATCGCTTCTATCCGGGCGGGCGTCACGCGTCGAATCTGTGGATCGAAGGCGCGGGCAAAAAATGCGCGCCCGGCTCGATCACCGACGCCACCACGGGCACCAGCATCAAAAACTGATGCCAGCAACACCATGCGTTCGACCAAAGCCATCAGTGCCGTCGAACGGCTCAAGATGCGTAGCGGCAATCCACGCTATGTGGCCGTTTCCATGCCGGGCGGCTATTTCTATCTGATCGAACGCACCGCCGAAGGCTCGCAGAAGCTGTGCGAGCCGTTGCCGATGGACGACTTCGTCGCACTCGTCAACGCGCGGGAGCCGGCAAAACCGCGCAAGGTCAGCAAGCTCGACCAGGCGATGGAAGAGCAGATCAACCGCAGCGGCCGCGGCCGCGCACGCGCGGGCGAATCGGATCAGGCCGAATAGGAGCGCACGCGCTGCGCAAATCAAACGTGAGAACGGGCGCAAAAAGGGCGCAGAAGGGGCGCAAGTAAGCGCCAGCGCCCATAACGTGCACCGTCGCGCGGGCGCAGCATACAAACACCACGCTTCCTCTCCCATGAATGTGCGATGCCAGACGGAGCCTCAAGGCTCCGCCTGCGTACATTTTTGCTAACGGTCGCATCTGTCGCCGATTGCGCGCGACGCTGACAGCCGGAACGAGCAAGGACCACTCGCGACGTACTAAAAAAACACGCGCGGGTGAACGGGGTGCCAGGGCAAAGCCAAGACGGACAACAGTCTTGCATGCTCGGCCGAGAGGAAGACCACATATGAAAAAGAAGAACAGCGAGCCCAAGGGCAGTCTCCTGCTGTCCGCATTGGCGGATGTCGAGCTTCAGCATATCGAGCGCGCCGTCGCTCAATTGCGCACGATGAAGCATCATTCTTCCGGAACGCTCAACGTCGATTACTGGCGCGAGCGGCTCGCCTCCGTGATCACCGGCTATGCGCTAGTTCCGGCGCAGAAGCAGCGCATCGCCGTCGATGCCCAGCCTCGCACCGTGCGACGTCGCGTCCGTCGAAATAGCGGACGGCCACGCCTCCGGTCACAGCGCGGAGCCGTGATCGATCAGGTTCAGCATGCCCTCGCCCATGGTCGGCTCACACAGGGTGTTCTGCTTCAGTTCGGCCGGATCGACATAGCCCTGCGCGCGCAGCGTATTCGCGACGAAACGCAGGCTTCGTTGCAACGCGACCGGATAGCCAAGGCCGAGCGTACAAACGAGAATGAGCAGATTGCCGCTGACGAGCCTGAGCCAGCCGCCGAGCGACAGGCAGACGCTGAACGTCAGCACGCCGCCGAAGCGCGTGTTGCCGGCGACATGCCGCACCAGCGTAACGAGATACATGCTCTTGACGAACCACGCGCCCGCGATGAACGACACATACGCGCCGAGCAGATTGCCGTAGATCGCGAGTTTGAGCGCGGCGGACACGCCCTTGCAGTGCATCGCGTGAAGTTCGCCGAACAGGACGAACACCGGCTTCATGAACGACACATAGATGAAACCCAGCAGCACGGCATGCCCGAGCAGCGAAAGCAGATATGGACCGTAGACGCACATGGCCTTGCCCTCGAAGCGGAATACTCCGCTGCCGAAACTTGCCGTATTGATGCGCCGTTCCGCCAGCCGCATGGCCGCCCACCGCGCGAGCTGGAGCAGCGACAACAAGCACAGTGCGTAATAACACACCGTGCGCACGCCGTAGGCCATCGCCGAGCCGGTCATGCCGCCGTGGATGCCGCGCCCACATCGTGCGCTCAGGCGATAGCGCTCGGCGCCATAATAATGCGCGCCCGCCTTCCAGATGCCCAGCAAGAGCAGAAACGCGAGCATCGGCAGCGTGCCGAGCAGCGGACGGTCCGTGGTACGCACGAGAATCGCCTGCACAACGCCCGCCGCGACGCCCGAGCCGATCAGGACCACGCAGGCCGACACAAATCCCTTGAACAGTTCGCCGCCTGCGCCAGTATATTCGAAGCGCTCTTCCTGAAACCGCATGTGCGACCACACATAGCCGCGAAGTCTCGTGGCTCCCCAGAAACGGTATAAGGCAACGCTGATTAAATCCCATTAGTGCTTGTCAGGTGTTATAAAGCGCACGTGCAAGGAGAAAGGCAAACGACGATGAAGTAGCAGACGCTGGCGATGGCCGCGGATCAAGGTGCGGGGTTCGAGACTTGCCGCAAACGCACGCGACGCGACGAGTTGCTTGACACGATGAACACGATCGTTCCGTGGACCGAACTGTGTGCGGTAATCGAACCCTATTACCCGAAACACGGCAACGGTCGTCCGCCGATGGGTTGGGAGCGTATGCTGCGGATTCACTTCGT
>LFLF01000043.1 GCA_001184395.1 Candidatus Paraburkholderia calva
CCGACGTTTTCCCGCGAGCCAAGCCGACCAGCGGATGCTTCAAGTTGATCTGTTCTCGAGCGGTTGACGGAAGAAATCTTCCTCGGTCACGGGCGTCTTCGGACCCATCCGCACCTCGTCGAAAAATGCAGGATTTAAGCGTTAATATGCCTGCTTCCTGCAATTCGCTCAACATGGTTTGGGCTGGAGTGCTTGGTGGGATAAAGCTTTAGGAATTGTTCAGGATCGGCTTGAATATTCTGACTACGCTTTAGGATGGTTCAGGACGCTTTGGCGGGCTTGCCGCCTGGAACCGGATGACGTTCAGACGCGCGCACCAGCACGACGATCACGAGTCCGGCCAGCACGCTCGCGCCACCTAGCACCATCAAACCGGCGCGGGTCGAATGGAACGCGGCTTCGGCGGCAGTGTGTGCCATCGGCGCGAAGAAGCCGCCGAGTCCGCCGAGCGAATTGATCAGCGCGATGCCGGCCGCCCCGGTGAGATAGCGTGTGGGAAACGTCTAGAACAGTGGCTGCGCTGCAATGAAGCCGCTCGCGGCGCAACACAGCGCGACGAGCGCAACGAAAGGCACGGTCGAGACGCCCGACACGCAGATCGCAATGCCCGACATGAGCAGCAAGCCCACCGTGCACATACGATGCTTGCCCGTGCTATCCGCATAGCGCGGCACGATCCACGTGACGAGGACCGCGACGACCCACGGCAACGCCGTGACCACCCCGACGCGAAAGCCGACCTTGGTCCCGAGCAGCGCGGATACCTGCTGCGGAAGATAGAACACGACGCCGTATACCGCCGCCCGAATCAGGAAATACACGCAGCAGAGCACGAGCACGCGTGCATCGAACAGCGAGGCGAACACACTGCGCGGTCCGTGCGATGCCGCGAAACGCGCGTCCTCCGCGAGACGCGAGACGAGATGACTGCGTTGATCGTTCGTGAGCCAGCGCGCTTTCGCGGGATCGTAGTCGAGATACCAGACCGCCCAGATGCCGACGATCGACGCGGGCAAACCTTGGACTAGAAACAGCCACTGCCAGCCTTTCAGCCCGAACGCACCATGCAGATCCAGCAGCAACCCCGACAGTGGTGCGCCGAAGTAGAACACGTCGAGCGCGCACGCCTGCGACGCTTGCGGAAACCAGCGCGTCAGGTAATAGACGATGTCGTGAAAGAAGCCGGCCTCCGCCACGCCCAGCAGAAAGCGCAACGTATAGAAGTCGTGCCGTTGTGCGCGAGCGCCATGCCTGCCGACACGAGCCCCCACGTGACCATGATGCGGCACATCCACAGCTTCGCACCCACGCGATGCAGCAGCAGATTGCTCGACACCTCGAATTGCATAGCCCAGGAAGAACACGCCCGCGCCGAACGCGAATGCCGCGTTCGAGAGGCCCATGTCCTATTGCAGCGCCTTTTACGCGAAACCGATGTTGGCCCGATCCAGAAACGCCAGCACGTACATCAGCAGGAATAGCAGCAGCCGGCGCATCACGTGGGACGTGACGGCGCCTTCCGCGTGAGCAGAGTCGTTCATGTCTCTCTCCAGTTGGCTCGCCTGAAGCCTGCGGCGCGCGCTTCTCTAATAGGTCGCGCGTTCGCCGGACAGGTCGAACACCGAACCCGTGCTGAACACGCAATCCTCGGACGACAGCCAGAGAATCAGCGACGCGGCTTCCTGCGGCATGAGGAAGCGGTTCATCGGGATCTTGGAGAGCATGTAGTCGATGTGCTGCTGCGACATCGAATCGAAAATTTCGGTTTTGGCGGCGGCGGGCGTGACCGCATTGACGAGGATGCCCTTGCCCGCGAGTTCCTTGCCGAGCGACCTGGTGAGTCCGATCAGCCTCGCCTTCGTCGCGCTGTAGTGCGACGCGTTCGGATTGCCTTCCTTGCCCGCGATGGACGCGACATTGACGATGCGGCCGTAGCCCGCCTTTGAGCATATGCGGCACGATAGCGCGGCAGGTGAGATACGCCCCAATCAGGTTGACGTCGATCACGCGGGCGCCATACGTCGGGCGCGAGTTCCCAGGTGGTGCCGTTGCCGCCTGTAATGCCGGCGTTGTTGACGAGCACATCGATCTTGCCGTGCGCGGCGATGGCCTTCTGCACGGCGGCATCGACGGATGCCTCGTCGGTAAGTTCGACCACCGAGTCGCTGACGGTGCGCTCCTTATAAGCTGTCTTGAGCTCCGCGGCGGTGCGCGAAAGACGCTCGCCGTCGACGTCCCACAGTGCGACGTCCGCGCCGGATTGCAACGCCCGTTCCGCCACCGCGAGCCCGATGCCGCGTGCGCCGCCCAGGTGACCACGGTGCGCTGGGCCAGATCGATACGGTTCATGCCTTCGTCTCCTATCGTCATTCGTTGTTAAGGATGATGCCGTGAGAGGCACTATAACCTCGCGGCAATAGCCTAACAATTCGAACAAGCGATAGTTCGATAACGAAAGCGAATCGCACGACGCACGCGCCGGTTTTTTAATGGTTTTTGCCCGGCCGTGCGCTGCTTGCTGTTTAACTTAAGGATGATCTCCCGAGACGCCCGCGGTCGCCCGGGACCAGCGTGGTCCGGGTATCGCTCGCGTGGTCTCGCTACTACGCTTCCAGGTCTTCGCGGCGGGCAGCGGAACCGCCGCGAAAGACACTGTCCATACGAGGGCAAGGAATACCGCGTCCGTGCACCTCGTCACTACCCCATTTCTGCGTTTCATGTCTTTTGGTCTCTCAGGTTCGTGCCCTCGTCGCGTCGCAGCATATTGGGTGGCTGAGTGAGCGTCGAAGCCGGCATTTTCAGGGCTGGCTTGTCAGGGACCGTGCCGCAGCGCCGTCGCCAGTGTTTTTCATTACGTGAACACTTAACAAATGATACAAGATGTTTTGCTGGCGTCGAGCGATTTCAAATCGTTTGCGCGAAGCAGCACACATTGGCGCAGTTGACTGACGAATGGACGGCGTTTCAGACTCTAGGCGCGGCGGCCGCGCGGCTTCGGTAGAGCCTCGTGCTGGAGGTAGCTCAGACACAGCGTTTCGACCTGCCCGCGCAGTTTGTGGATGGTCGCCAGCGCCGCGTGGCCTTCGAGCAGCATACGGGTCGGGCCGACCAGCGCGGCGGTGAACAATGAACGATGCCGTGGCGATATCGTTGAATTCGGCATCCGATGCCGACGCGAGCATCGCGGCGAAGGCAGCCTGATTGCGCGCCTCGATGCCGCGAACGAACGCGTGCGAATCCAGTTCGGCAGCGACGCGATACAGCGCACGCGATGCATCGACATTGCGCGTCTTCGCTTTCACGAACGCACCGACGACCGTCCTTACCATCTCCGCGAGCGTCGCGTGATACGCCGATTCCGCCGCCCCGACCAGCGTGTCAGACACCGCACCGAGATAGCGCTGCAACACCGCGAACAGCAGCGCCTGTTTCTGAGGGTAGCACTGATACAGCGATCCCACCGACACGCCCGCCCGCTCCGCGACCTTGATAGTCGTGAGTTTCGGCAGGCCGTCGCTCAATAAAACCTGAATGGTCGCTTCGAAAATGGCGTCCACGGTGGCTTACGAACGCGCTTGCCGTGGCTGCTTGCGGGCCTCAAGGCCGGACTCGTCGTTGGGGCGCATATGGGAATACATAATCTGAATGATTATTCGTATTCTATGTGAAACCTTCACGGGTATCCGAACTCACCGAACAGGAGCTTTGCAATGACCGATGCAGCGCGCGCAGGCACATTCCAGTTGGGCGACCGTCCCGTCACGCGGATGGGCTATGGCGCCATGCAACTCGCGGGACCGCATGTGTTCGGCCTGCCGAAGGATCACGATCAGGCCATCGTGGTGCTGCGCGCCGTGGTGGAAAGCGGCATCACGCATCAACACGAGCGACTTCTATGGGCCGCACGTCACCAATAGGCTGATTGTGGAAGCGCTGCATCCGTGTCACGACGATCTCACCATCGTCACGAAGATCGGTGCGAAGCGCGGCGACGACGATTCGTGGAACGTCGCGCAATCGCCTACGGAACTGGAATCGGCGGTGCACGACAACTTGCACAACCTGAAGCTCGATGCGCTCGAGGTCGTGAATCTGCGTTTGATGTTCGATGTCTCCGGCCCGGCCGAAGGCGATATCGAAGAGCAGATGACCACGCGCCGAATTTGCATAGCAAGGGGCTGGTGCGGCATATCGGCGTGTCCAACGTGATGGCCGCGCAGATGGCGCAGGCCCGGCGCATCGCGAAGATCATCTGCGTGCAGAACATGTACAACCTCGCGCAACGCAACGACGATGCGCTGATCGACAGCACGGCGGCAGCGGGTATCGCCTATGTGCCGTTCTTTCCGCTGGGCGGCTTCTCGCCGCTGCAATCCGATGCGCTCAGCAAGACCGCGTCGCAACTCGGCGCCACGCCGATGCAGGTCGCGCTGGCGTGGCTGCAGCGGCGCTTGCCGAATATCTTGCTGATTCCGGGCACGTCGTCGGTCGCGCATCTGGCGCAGAACATCGCGACGGTGGACCTGGCATTGCCTGACGATGTGCTCGCCACGCTCGACGGGATTGGCGCGGCCGCGAAGCATTGACGTTCTGCCGAAGCGCCATCGCCCGTCTCGAACGCAAAAACGCTGGTCCCCGGAAATTTGGACACTTAACTTCCCGTTACTGGAAGCGGTGTCCGAATCCGGCTCCGCTTCCGGAGGTTCACGGCATGCGGACGCCTTCGCAGCGCATGCCGTGAGTGTCGCCCTTGAGTCGGGCATTCTGAGGCATTCGAGACGGAGTCGATATGGACGCAAAGCACCAGTCTGGAGCACACAGCGAAAGAACGAGCGACGGCGACCTCAACAGCGACCTGAGCCTGTTGCACAAAATGGGATATGCGCAGGAATTGTCGCGGCGCATAAACGGCTTTTTGAACTTCGCGGTGTCGTTTTCGATCATCTGCATTTTGTCGGGCGGCATCACCGCATTCCAGTTGGCGCTTTCCGCGACGGGCGGCGCGTCCATCGGGCTCGGATGGCCGCTCGGCACGCTGTTCGCGCTGATCGTCACCGTTTCGATGGCGCAGATCGCGTCGGCGTTTCCGACGGCAGGCGTGCTGTATCACTGGGGTTCGATACTCGGCGGCAAAAGCTGGGGCTGGCTCACCGCATGGCTGAACCTGATCGGCCTCATCTTCGTCATCAGCGCGATCAACTTCCGCACCTCCGATCCGTTCTTCAAGACCCTCACCACGCCGATGTTCGGCGTCAATCCCGATAGCCTCACGTGGTGGCATCAGATGGCCTTCCTCGCGGTCATCACCTGTTCGCAGGCGGTGGTGCTCAATCAGCGCGGCATCCGGATTGCCAGCAAGATCAATCTGTCCGGCTATCTCATCTTCGTCGTGACCATCGTGCTGATCGGCGCGCTTCTCTACTATTCCCCGGTGCCGTTCGATCTGCATCGGCTCTTCACCTTCACCAACTTCACCAGCGCGGACGGCAGCGCGTGGCCCAGACAGACGCTGCCGCTCGCGTTTCTTTCCGGGCTGCTGCTCGTACCTATACCATCATCGAGTTCGATGCGTCCGCGCACACGTCGGAGGAAACCCGTGACGCCACGCGCAACGTGCCGAAGGGCATCATCGGCTCGGTGTTCTGGTCGGCCGTGTTCGGCTATGTGATGGTGTGCAGCTTCGTGCTGGTAATGCCCGATCTCACCGCCGCCATGAAGCAGGGCACCGGCTTCTTCGAGGCGATACTCGCGCCCATTCCGGCGGGCTTTCGCGTCTGTCTCGAACTGGCGATGTTCTTCATCAACTACGTATGCGTGCTGGCGGCAAACATGTCCACGTCGCGCATGATGTACGCGTTCGCGCGCGACGGCGGCCTGCCCGGCTCAAAGCTCCTGGGCCGCGTGAGCCGCACGCATCGCACGCCGGGACCGGCCATCTGGCCTGCGCGATTCTGGCCATCGTCATCACGCTGTACGGCGATGCCTTTTCCGTGCTGAGCACGGGCAGCGCCGTGTTCCTCTACATTTCCTACGTGATACCGCTCGCCTCCGGCATGCTTGCCGAAGGCAATCGCTGGACCGAGAAAGGACCGTTCCAGTTGGGCGTGTGGTCGAAGCCCTGCGCGTTGCTCGCGACCATCGGCGCGGGCGTGCTCGCCTATGTCGGTATCCAGCCGCCGAACGAAAAGGTTCTCTACGTGCTGATCGGCTCGTCATCGGGCTCCTGGTGATCTGGTATGGCTTCGGCGTGCGCAAATCGTTCGCGTGTCCGCCGTCGATGAAGTCGGATGCGAACGACGCGCGCATCCGCGACCACGAAGCGGACGTGGATCAGGCCGCGTGAGCGCGCTTACGGCCCAGCGGAGAAACCGTTGTCCACGAACAGATGCGTGCCGTTGACGAAGCTGGCTTCGTCGGAGGCGGCGAGAAACAGCGCCGCCGACGCCACTTCCGACGGCTCGCACAATCTGCCCTGCTGCAGCGCGATGACGTCTTCGGTCGCATCGACGCCCATCGCCTGAAGCTCTTTCAGTTCGCGCATGCCGTGCGGCGTGCGAATGAAGACTGGCGCGACCGCGTTGCAGCGAATGCCGCGCTCGCGATACTCCACCGCGATCGCCCGCGCGAACATGTGGCACGCGCCCTTGGTTGCGTCATAGAGCACTTCGCCGGGCGTCGCATAGACCGCCGATATCGACGACGTGCAGACGATGCTGCCGCGCTCCTTTCTCAGCATCTGCGGCAAGACGGCCTGCGTCATCTCATCATATACATACTCGTTTGACATTCACGCCCATCAGCTAGTCCCATTCGGATTCCTCGATATCGAGAAACAGCTTCACGATCAGCGTGCCGGCGTGATTGAACAGGATATCGACGTCGCCGTAGTGCGCGTGGGCGGCGTCCACGGCGTTCTGGACGTCGGCGCGACAGGATACGTCGGCGCCCAGCCTGATGGCGTCGAGTCCCGCATCGCGCAGTGTCGACGCCAGCGCGAGCGCGGCGTCGCCGTCGCCGTCGCCGTCGCGATCGACGATGGCGACCTGCGCGCCCTGCGCAGCGAACAGTTCGGAGGCGGCGGCGCCGCATCCTCCCGCGCCGCCCTGATGATGGCGATCTTGCCCGCAAAACGATCACCGATTCTGGCATTCATGTTGTCGTTCTCCTTGAGTGGGTTCGTGGCTCACGGATCGAGGATACTGCGACGAAAACATGCGCGTGTCCGCTCAAGCGGATTCCGGAAGCCTGGCAATCACCTTGATCTCGAAGTCGAAGCCATAGAGCCAGGTCACGCCCACGGCCGTCAAAGCGGGATGTGGCGCGTCGCCCCAGAACTCGGGCACCACTTGCCACACGCGTTCGAAGTTTGCCTACGGATCGACCATGAAGACTGTCACGTCGATCACGTCGTCGAAAGTACAGCCCGCGGCCGCCAGCACCGCATTCAGATTGCGGAACGCAAAGCGCACCTGCGCCTGCAGATCTGGCTCAGGCGAACCGTCTTCGCGGCTGCCGACTTGTCCCGACACGAACAGCAGGCCGTTCGCGCGCACCGCCGGCGAGTATCGGTTGCGCTCGTACAGCGAGCGCCGCCCTTCCGGAAAAACCACGTCTCGTCGTGCCATGTTCAACGCTCCATCGAAAAGTGTCGTTTGCATGGAGACGACTTTATCGGCCGGAGCACGCGCGATAAATGGGCGAGCTTGTCCATCACTGTTTGTAAAATGCAAACAATCAATATGTGAGAGCAAATCATGGACCGTTTCGATGCGATGCGCGCCTTCGTCCGTTCAGTGGAAGCCGGTAGCTTCACGCGCGCCGCCGAAACTGCACATGAGCAAGACCACGGTCACGCAACTGATTCAGCAACTCGAAGCGCGACTGCGTGAAGCTGCTCAATCGCACGACTTGCAGGATTAACGTGACGCCTGACGGCGTGGCGTACTACGAGCGCATCACGCGGCTGCTCGCCGACATGGACGACGCCGAAACGAGCCTGTCGAGCGCATCGGCCGCGCCGTGCGGACGGCTGCGCGTCGATGTGCCGAGCCCGTTCGCGCGCCTCATTCTGATCCCAGCGTTGCCCGCGTTTCTGGCGCGTTATCTCGACATCCAGGTCGATATGGGCGTTAGCGACCGCACGTTGGATGTGATCGGCGAAAACGTCGATTGCATCGTGCGCGGCGGCGAGATCGCCGATCAATCGCTGGTGGCGCGGCGTGTCGCGGATATGCGTTTGGGCGTGTATGCCGCGCCGTCGTATCTGCGGCATGCGGGCGTGCCCGCACATCCGCGCGATCTGGAGCATTCGCATCAGCGCGTGGTGGGATTCACGTGGTGGGGACGGCCTGGCAAACTCTATCCGATGTGTGCTGCATCGCGCCGGCGAAACGCTGCGCACACAAGGCCGCTACGCGCTCGCCGTCGATGACGGCAATGCCTATCTCGCGGCCGCGCGCCACCGGTTTGCGCATAGTTGGCTGCCGCACTATGTTGCGCGAACCGGTGGCACGCGGCGAACTGGTCGAACTATTCGAAGACTGGCGCATCGACCCGATGCCGCTGCATGTCGCCTATCTGCCGAACTGGCACGTGAGCGCGAAGCTGCGCATCGCATGTTCATCGACTGGATCGTGGAACTGATGAGCGAGCACGTGCACTGACGCGTTTCAAAGCTCGACGTCCGCCCGATAAGGCTGCGCCTGCTTCGCCGATGCATCCGTCACGCGGTTGGGCCCTTGCGACTTCGACGTGTACAGCGCCTTGTCAGCGAGCCGCATCATGTCGTCGACTTCCGCGCCGTCCGCTGGACGGCACACGATCAGACCGATGCTCACCGTCAGCGGCGGCAACGCCGCGCACGTGGTCATCGGGCCGATTTCCGACTGGCTCGCGACGTCGGCGCGCATGGCTTCGGCGATCTCGCGCGCGTGGGCCGGTGTTGCATCGGCGAACACGACGACGGACTCCTCGCCGCCGTAGCGCGCCACCAGATCGCGCTCCCCGCACGCGCGACGGCGGCAGGCAATCGGCCACGAAACGCAGCGCGCGGTCGCCGGTCTCGTGCCCGTGGGTGTCATTGTAGGCCTTGAAGTGATCGGCATCGACGAACAGCAGCGCGACCTGCGCCCCCTCTTGAACGCGAGCGTCCAGACTTCGTCCAGCGCGGCATCCAGCCTGCGCCGGTTGGCGCCGCCCGTGAGCCCGTCCGTATCGGCGATTTCGATCAGCTTGGCCTGCGCCGCGTCGCGCTGGCGCACGGCGAACACCAGCAGCCAGACGACCGCCGTAAACGCGACCGATACGACAATGACCAGCGTCCCGATGATCAGCGAGCAATGCTTCCATTCCGCCGTCACGTCGTCGACGGCGGGTGCGACTACCACGATCAGATTGCTGCCGCGCACATGCGATCTTGTCGATCCCGTCGATGGGTGAGCGCGCGTCGTACGAGCCGCTTTGTGCCGCCAGCATGCGCCGGAAGCTCGGCGACTTGCCGATGTTGAGCGCATCGCGCGGCGCGGGCTTCGGATTGCGCGCTACCACGAAGCCGTCGGTCTGCATGATGGTCGCCGCACCCTGCCGGCCGAGCTTGATGTCGTCCACGAGTTGCTGGAATTAGCCGAGATTGATGGCGATCAGCGCGATCCCGCCGAAACTGCCGTCCGGGCGCGCGATGCGCCGGCTGAGCGCGATGGACAGCGTGCCGTTTCTGATCCGCGACATATAGGGTTTGGAAAGAACAGCCCGGCATCCGCATGATCGCGATGCACGACGAAGTAGTCGCGGTCGGACAGGTCGGTGCTGGGCAACTGCCGGGCGCGGTCCTGCGTCACGCGGCCGAGCGGGTCGACCGCATAGATACCGCTGATATACGCGGCTGTGGTCGAACGGTCGAACAGCACCTGATGGCGGATCTCGGCGCGCAGGCTCAGGATCGCTGGGTCGGTCATGCCGTCGATGACCGCCTGCAGCGAGAGATCGTAAATTTTCAGATTGCGCGCCATGTCGCGCGCCAGCGCCACCACGACGTTCGCGGACGTGTGGCGCGCCCGTTCGATCGCTTCAGGCCGGCCCGACGCCAGCACCAGTAACGTCGCGATCAGGATGACCACGATGGCGAGCGTCGCGCCGATCGCGATCGCGACCGAGGCCGCGTGCCGGTCGACCCACGAAGTGCGGGGGCTGCGCGGACTCCCACTGGCTGAAAATCGTTTCAAACGTGCTCTTCTCTACGGGCGATGGCCGCTCGTCCGGCAGCGGCCAAGGCGCTCGCATCGCATCGACTGATCGCAGGCTCGCCCGCCTGCGCCGCTGACCCTCGCGTGCCTATTCTTGATGACATTCGTCGGATTTTAACGCCGACCACGCCCCATTTTGGCGATACGCATGATCGCTTGGATGTTTTCCCCTGCTGATAATCCGTATCAATGTTCATTAACGGACGGCAGCGCTCGATTCGTCCTATTCTGAATGAATCTCTATTGACGATCCGGCGCCATGCCCTTCACGAAACCCAAACTGGACGTCCCACGCGTTCTCGAAGTCGAAGATCTCGTCAAGGCCACGCTGGCCGCGATTCTTCGCGAAACCGCATGATGGGCAGCTCGCAGGCCGCTCTGGGATTCGGCGCGGGTCTCGCCATCACCGGTGACGTGCTGCTGGGTTTCGATCTCATGAATGTCGTGAACTGGCCAGTGACGGTGCTCGCGGTGGTGAGCGGCGCGATCGGCACGGGCGCGGTGCTGACCGCACTGTCCGCGTGGCAGTGGCACAAAGGGGAAAAGCGGCTCCAGAAACTGGAGCAGCACTTGCAAGCGGCATAGCATGTGCGCCGCGATGTGACGCCCGCCCCGCCGCCCAAGCATGCGATCACCGCGCGGGAGTTCGGGCGCAAGCGCATTGCGGATCCCCAGGAGCAGACCGACGAACTGATGCGCCGGCTGATGTCGCGTCCGAACACGGCCACGCACAGACCCGAAAGCTTTACTCCGCGATGGCAATGCGCTTCTGAAGTTTCTATCGGCGTAGATCGCGAACGCGAATAGCGCGGCAATGCAAGCGGGCTGATGACAAAGAAAGCGGCGAGCACGACGAACTCCTGCATGGGTTGCGTCGCAGTATAGATGGATGCGCTTTTTCGCTCAATTGAACACATAGTTTACAAAACTCCATTCAATTTCGTCGCAGGCAGGTTTCCGTGGCAGCTGCGGTGGCAGTGCTCGCTGCGCCCCGAAGACTCAGGCACACCCATTGCTCAAGCGATTGGCCGTCGAAAAAACATAGGCGCGCCGCGCGCATCGACGATCACTCCAACCTAAAAGCATGTTCACACCGAAAGCCTGCACCGCTACGTGTATCCTCGACGGCCAGGCCGTCACGCTCACCTATTTTCCCGATACAACCTCCCGATACAACCGTCTTGCGCATCACTGATGCGTCGGGGCCGCTGAATGCGCGAAACGCGCTGGCCCACGCCGTGGCGCACGCTGCTCGCGACCTTGCGCAACTTCAGCGGACAGGATGTGCACGGTCAGCTATCGAGCCTGCTGGACGACATGCCCGTCGATATCCCGACGATCGCGCGCCGCGCCGAAGCGCCTGCACTGGCCTAGACCGGACCGCGGCCCGCCTCGACACGAATCAACCCGCGAGGGGCTTCCCTCGCTCAACGCCGCTGTAGAAGAGGAAAAGATGGCAACTAGCACTGTGAAATGGTTCAACGACACCAAGGGTTTCAGCTTCATCACACCGAATGACGGCACCCCGGATGTGTTCGCGCATTTCTCCGAAATCCGCGTGGAAGACTACAAGTCGCTCCAGGAGAATCAGAAGGTGATGTTCGAGGTGCGACAAGGGCCGAAGGGATTGCAGGCTGCGAACATTTCGCCGCAGTAAAGCGCGACGTTCGCAATATGCTGATGCCGGTGACCCGCCAGCATCGCGCAAACGAAATCACCGTGCGACCCGCAAGGCTCGCACGGTGTCGGCCTCGAGCGCTCGAGCGACAGACACGTCACACGCCTTTGATCGCCACCGGCGCGCCCGGCCGCAGCGCCAGCCAATAGATCAGGAAGCGGCCCGCGAAAATCCCCGCCGTCACGCCAGACACCAGCGTGCTCAGCACGATAAGGCCCGAATCCACGCCGGCGTGTGTCGTCGCCAATTCGACGCCCAGCCAGAACTTCGCCACGAAGGTCACGACGATCAGCACCAGCGGCACCGCCGAACTCAGCAGCGTAACCGTGCGCGCCACACGATCTACGCTCAAGCCGCTGCGGCGGGCCAGCCACGCACCGAATCCCAAGCCGAGCGCCGCGCCCACGGCCCACATCATCTACGCATCGGGGCTGGACGCGCGATCCGATAGCAGATGCAGCCCCCCACGCCGCGAACGCGAGCGGTACGACGGCCAGCTTGCGCAGCGGTACAGTGCCGCCCCCTGCAACGCCTTCATGCCGCGCGACACCGGCACGCGCCCAACAGCACCCATACCCAGACCGGCGTGCCAGCGCCACGATGTTCATCCAGTTCATGACCCTGCTCCTTGATTGGTAAGCGATGACCGGTGAGCAGCGACCGCGTCACCGCTCAATCTTTACGTTGGAAACATTTTGCGGTACAAAGTCCATGCGGTCAACATAAATTTCCATTGGAAAGATTGATCGAAGCGTACCTTCATTCCCCTGCGCAAACGGGCTGCGAGTGCGCGGCATCGAACGACACAAGCGGCGTGAGCAGGCGAAGATCGCGTCACGTCCAAAAATTATTCAGCCATGATGGGCACGCCGGCACCCGGCGCTTACAATGTCGGCTCCACCGCACACGCCCCCCCGAAAACGCGTGTAGAAGCGTGCATCGTTCCTTATGCGGGCTTACCTTCACGCATGCGATAACAGGCTTCATGGTCACCGAAACATCCTCATCCGAATCGCTCGCCGTGGCAGAACGCATGCGCGAGCTCATGAGCCGGCACGGCATCGGCAAGCGCCAGCAAACGGCCGAATTCTGCCGCATCCTCGACCTCAGCTTTTCGCAAGGACACCGCAAGCTGCGTGTCAACAGTCCCTGGACACTTGCGCAGATCCGCCGTGTCGCAAATGCGTTCGACGAGCCCGCGCTCAAGCTGTTCGAAACCATCAACACGCGGCCCGACGAAACCGAAGGCACTGCGCACGACGCCGTGCTCAAGCTCGGCTCGTTCGAGGTGCCGTGTCAGGCGTGGGTGGGTCAGGCGCTGGAAGCGGGCAGCCGGCCCGACTTCATCGCGCAGAAGCTGAATAACCGCTAGATCGTCAGCAAGCACGAAGGCATGCTGCTCTACGAGGCGTGCGACGCCCACAAGATCGAAATCCTGCCGCGCCGCGCCGATATGGAGCAGCCGGTGATCGCCGTGGTCGACGACGACCACGCGTCCGCCGACAACCTGCACGATTACCTCGACGCCACCGGCTTCACGGCGATGGCTTTTTCTACGGCCTCGACGCCTTTCTCGAAGCGCTGCTCGATGCGATCGTGATCGACTGGCTGTTCGGCGCACATACGTCGGCGGGCGTGATTCGCGCGGTGCGCGAGTCGGACAATCCGGACGCGCCCATCTTCGTGCTCACGGGCAAACTGACCACGGGCAAGGCGAGCGAATCGGAGATCAGCCAGACCATCCGCGATTACAACGTGACCTGTTTCGAGAAACCGGCGCGGCTAGGTATTCTGGTGGCGGATCTGTCGAAGCGCCTGCTGCGCACGTAAGACTTCGGGAGACCAGCGCGCGCGGTTTCACGCCGCCAGCCGGTGCGCCGTCACCGCGCGGTGCACGGCGCCCTTGAGCACCTCGTAGCGCACCGGCTTGAGCAGATAGTCGAAGAACAGCACGGCCGCGCTCAGGTCCACAAGTTCGGGCTCGTAAGCGCTTACCGCAATGATCAGCACGCTCGCCCCAGGCGCGAGCCGCGCACGATATTCGTTCGCGAGGAATAGCCGTCTTTGCCCGGCATGTGCAGGTCGGCCAGAATCACGTCGGCGTCGTTGGCGTGCAGTCACGCGAGCGCGCTGTCCACATCGGACATCGCGACGGTCGCATAGCCCAGGTGTGTGAGCATCTCCAGCAGCGATTCGCGGATCGACTCGTGATCGTCGATCACCAGCACGCGCGACTTGGGCAGGCCCGGCGCAAGCACCGCTTCCTCGTCCGCGCGAGGGCACGCGTTCCGCCGCCACCGCCGGCAGGCTCACGCGAAATGCCGCGCCTTGTCCCACTTCGCTCGACACCTCGATGGTGCCGTCCAGCAGATCGACCAGCCCGCGCACGGCCGCGAGCTCCATGCCCGCACCGTCGAAGCGCCGTGTACTCGACGAATCCAGTTGCGTGAATTCCTGGAAAATCAGCGCTAACTGCTCGCGCGCAATTCCCGGTCCGGTGTCGATCCACGGAAATGTCAAGTCGCTTGCCGGTGCGCAGGAAATGGACATCGACAGAACCGGTATCGGTGTACTTGATTGCGTTGGTGACGAGGTTGGTCACGATCTGCCGCACGCGATGCGGGTCCGACTCGATCGGGCCGCGCTCGCCCACGAAATCGCCGCGCAGCGCGAGGCCCTTGGTGTGGGCCGCGGGCGTGTTCGCATCGACGCCGGAATCGAGCAGCTCCGCCGGATCGAACACGGCCATGCGCAGTTTGAGCTTGCCCGCGCCCAGCCAGGCATAGTCGGTCAGATCGCGCATCTGCGCTTCGAGATGGCGCGCGCCCGCCTCCAGCCGTTCGATGATCTTGCGATCGCCCTCCGCGCGCAGATTCAGCGACAGCAGTTCCACCGACAACACGATCGCGTGCAGCGGCGTGCGCAGTTCGTAGCTGATCATGCCGAGGAAGGTGTCCTTGGCGACGCCCGCATCGCGCGCCGCGCGGGTCGCCTGATGTTCGGCCGCGAGCGCCGAACGCTGCTACTCGATCAGCCGAGATCAACGATAGCCGTTGAGCAGCAGCAATACGGTCGCGACCGCGGACATCAGGCCGAGCACGATGCCGCTGTACATCAGATAACGGCGCGTGGCCTCGAAATCGTGCACGATCGCTTCGCGTTCGCCGACGTCCATCAGACGGCGTCCGCTCGCCAGTTCCGCGACCACGGCATCGTTCTGGCGCAGCACGCCGATCACATGCATGGTGCGCTGGCGTTCCGCGCCGAGTCCGTCGATGTCGGGCTGGATCGAATCGAGCGCGGTGTGCAGTTGGCGGAGGATTTCCTGCTGGCGATTGCGCAAGCCTTCGTGACCGTCGGGCGTGACGGTGTTTTCGGAAACCGCTTCGAGCCGTGCGCGCAACAGGTCGTAGCAGGCGCGGACCGACTGCGCATCCTCGTCGATATTGGCGCGATACATCAGCACCTGCGCCTCGAAGCGCTCCCAGGCAATCTGAAACTGCACGGCGTTCCAGTACAGGCCGTCGTAAGGCACTTCGAAGCGATGCGTCTCGTGCGCGAGCAGGCCCGAATACAGCATGTAGCCGACCGCGCCGATCGGCAGCGCGACCGCAAGCGCGATCAGCGCGGCGGTCCACAGGCGGCGGAACCACGGGCGGCCCGGGCGGGCGTGCAAGCGGGGATCGGAGCGCGCGATCGTCATGTGGAAGCGGCGTTCAGCGGGGCGTTACGGCGGCAGATCACGGCAACGCTTCGAGCGCGCGCGCCGCGCGTTCGGGGCCACCACGATCAGCTTCATCGTCGCGCGGGTCGCGCCGACGAATATCTTGCACGCGGCCTGATCGTCGAGCGTGTCGAAATCGACTTCGGTCAGCACCACGCACGGCGCGGATTGTCCCTTGAAACGATAGATCGATTCGAGCAGCACATCGCCCTCGCGATATGACGGGTTGCCGAACAGGTCGTAGGTGCCGGTGAATGCGCGCAGCGATGCGGCCCGAGTTGCTCGACCGCCGTGAGCGCCGAGCCTTCGCGTCCGCGAAACGACAGCACCGCGATGTCCTGCTTGCGAAACCCGAGGGACAGCGCCTGCGTGATGGCGCCCTTGGTCGCCCGACCACTTCCTCGGGATGGCCGTCCTCGTAGGTCGAGATGCTCACGTCCGAGCCGTCGAAGGGACTGCCCGCGTCCAGCCGCGCATCCGGACCCACCACCTTGCGGATGAAGCCGAGCAAATCGCGCGGGCTGCGGTAATTCGTGGTCTCGCACAGGAGGGTCCAACCGGGCAATTCGAGCGGCTCGCGCAGATAGAGGTTCTGCATCGGGTCTTCGAGCCACCACCACGCGCCGCTGGGATTGAGCAGGCGTTCGAGCGCCTCGACCCACGGCACCTGAAAGTCCTGCCCTTCGTCGACGATCAGCACGTCGGTCTTTCAGTGATCCGGCACCGGCACGGCGGCGAAGCACTCCTCCAGCGTCGCGAACACATTGGGCTGGTTGAAGTCGGGTGGACTGCCCGCATCGCGCGCGACGGCCGCGCTCAACTGGTGATGGTTCGCGATCTTCGCTTCCTTCGGCGCGATCGCGCGGATATGCTCGGCGAGCGGCCGGTTGAAGCACACGTATAGCGCGCTCTTGCCTTGCGCGAGCGCGTCGCGCATCACGCGCATGGCGAGTTGCGTTTTGCCCGCGCCGGCTGTGGCGACCACGCGCAGGCGGAACGGCTCAAATTCCAGCCGCCGCGCCCAAGGTCGCAAGACCGCCCGACAGGCGCGTGACGAGCGTCGTATTGGCCGCGCCGACCAGCACGTTGGTATCCGGCGTGAGGGAAAGTTCGTCGGCGAGAAAGTGACGGATGCGCTCGGCGGATTCGAAGCGCGGCTCGTCCGGCGGCAGGATGTCCAGCACGACGCGCGGCCACTGCGCCTTGCGGCTCGCGTCGACGATACGCCCAGCGGCACGCCCGCGATCGCCGCGTTCTTCACCGTATAGTCCGGGCAATACAGCAATTTCTCGATCCGGTAGGTGCCTGCCCGCGCCGAACGTCGCCGTGAAGTGCCGATGCAGATTTTCCATCGTGCGCGCGAGCTGAATGGCGACGTTGCGCTCCTTCTGCAGATACACCTTGACCAGCCCCTGCCCCGTCTCGCGCAGGAAGCCGGCTTTCATTTCGATCATCAGCACGCGGCCGAACGGCGCGACCACGACGAAATCCGCTTCGCCGAACACCGAAAAGCCTTCGTTGATACGGGTCCAGTGCACAACGTGATAGACGGTGTAGTCGTCGGGAAGCTTTTCCAACAACGCGAGCGTCTCGCGTTCGCGCACGGCGGCACCAGTTGCTCCGAGGTTCTTCCAGTCGTCGGGAACAATGCGCGCCATGAATAGCCCTGGGCTTGAGTGAACGTGGATTGGACGTCAGAATGCGTGCGCCTCATTGTACGCAACGCGACGTCTTCGGCCCCGCTATGCCGCGTAGTCGTATTGGCCGCCGCGTTCGAACGCGCGCTTGTACGCCGGCCGCGCATGGATGCGGCCGAGAAACGCGCATATGCAGCAGCGTATCGGCGGCCGCGCGCTGCGTGCCGGTTTCGAGCGGGAAGCTCATCTGGATGTCGGCGGCGCTGAAGGTCTCGCCCGCGAACCACGCCCATTTGGTGAGTTCGTCGTCCACATAGCCGAAATGCAGCTTCAGTTGCGGATCAATGAAGGTCGATTGCAGCATATCGCCGATGCGCCGCACGATCGGCTTCACGAAGAACGGCATCTTCGCGAGTCCCATGCGGACGGCCACGAACTTGAGCAACAGCGGCGGCATGGCCGAACCTTCGGCGTAATGCATCCAGTAGTCGTAGCGCACGCGCGCGGGCGACGTGCCGTGCGGCGGCGAGAAACGGCCTTCGCCATAGCGCTCGACCAGATATTCGAGGATCGCGCCGGATTCCACGAGCGTGAGATCGCCGTCGGTGATCGCCGGCGACTTGCCGAGCGGATGCACCGCACGCAGTTCAGGCGGCGCGAGCAGCGTTTTCGGGTCGCGCTGATAACCTTGATATCGTACTCGACACCGAGTTCTTCGAGCATCCACAGCACGCGCTGCGAGCGGGAGTTGTTGAGATGGTGGACGGTGAGCATGAAGTGGTCGGCATCTCCGAAAGGTATGGGCGGCAATTCGATTAAAGGCGAACGCACACTGCTGCCGTAAACCACGGCGAGGCAGCGGCGGATTCCCCGCATCCACCGCATGATGCCGATTTTCCCATGTGACCCGGCGCTCGAGCGCCCGGCCCCACCGTCCGAAGAATAGTCAAATCATGCCGGTCATCGTCCAGTACGCGCTTTTCGCGGCCGCATCGATGATGTGCAACCGGCCGCTCAGGCAATCAACGTCCGTCTCTACCACGGCCCTTTCAATCTGGTGATGTCGGTCATCACCGGCACGCTGGCCGGCCTGGCGGTGAAGTACTTTCTCGACAAGCGCTACATTTTCCGCTTCGCCACCAAAAGCGCGGTGCACGATGCGAAGACCTTTGCGCTTTACACCTCGATGGGCATCGTGATGACGGCGATCTTCTGGAGCACCGAGGCGGCATTCCATGCGGTCTTCCACACCGAACCGGCCCGCCTGTCGGGAGCGGCGCTCGGCCTCGTGATCGGCTACGTCGTCAAATACCAGCTCGACAAGCGGTTCGTTTTCTCCGCCGCCTGAGAGATTCTGAGACGTCCCGAGACATCATGGAACATCACGACGACTGATAAGGCACACCCCTTGCCCAGCCGCTGAACTTTTCGGTGCGAAAACATCGAAAAAATGAAGGCACGCTAAGCGTAGCTTCTTGCCGAAGCAGACGACAATCACAAGTAACCGGAAACAAGCAAAGGGGAGAAACTCGATGACGCTGATCATCTACCTGATAGTAGGCTGGCTGATTTTGATCGGCGGCGTGTCGTGGACGCTCGTCGCTATGCACGTATCGCAGCAAACGATCGCCATCGTCACCGTGATCATGCTCGGCATCGCCGTTATCACGGGCGCCACGCGTGCGCGCAACCGCGACCGGTCATAAAAGTCCGGTCGCCGCCTCGATCATCGGGAGAAAGCAGCGGTTCAGGCCGCTGCTTTTTACGTCACCGCCCGCGCATTGAGCGCATCCATGATCAGCGTCACGAGTGCATCGGGATGCACGGGCTTGGTCATGAAATGCTGAAATCCCTCGCCGATGCTGCGTAATCGATATTCTTCGCCGCCGTGCCCGGTTAGCGCGATAGCCACGCAAGGCGGCAGATTTCCGCGTATTTCGTGATCCCGCAAACGTTGGACGAGATAGAAACCGTCCATGCCGGGAAGGTCCAGATCGCATATCACCGCATCGGGAAGATGCATGATGGCCGCCTCCGCGCCGTCTTCGGCTACGGCGACCACTTCGGCGCCTTCTTCCTCCAACAACGTCTGCAGCGATGCCCTGTTTTCGGAATCGTCTTCGATGAGTACGATCCTCGCGTGCCTCAGTCTTGCCACTTTCTTTCTTGCCACTTCGTTCATGATGTTCTATTCTACAGTCAAAAATGGAATCCTCGCACAACGGTCTCGACGGATCGTCGCTTAGTCAACCCTGCACATTGCGCAGGGTTGACCCGAAAATGCGGCGGGAATTCCGAACGCACCGTGTTTTATTCCGCGGGTACGACGGTGCGAAACGTCGCGCGGTTGGTGTGCTGCTATTTGTGCTTCTCAGGCAAACCTTCTAATCAATAGCGAAAACTCGCCCGATCGCAGCACGCTTATTTCGAGCAAAAGGCGGACCTAGGCGAATCCTGTGCCGTTTCAAGCCCTTGAACGAAGGCTTCACCGGCAAGCGCCACGTTTTCGTACGCCCGATCCGCACGGGCGTGTAACACGGGCGTGTAATTTCGGCACATCCTTACCCCGTTTCCCCGTCAGACGATTGATCCCGGCGCGAAATCGGGCGCCCGATCACCGGCTGCGGAGCCTGCAACAAATTACGGTTTCGGTCGGCGTGATGCCGACCGTCGCCTTGAACTGACGCGTGAACGCGCTGTGATCCGTGTAGCCGCATAGTGCGCCGACGTCCGTGACTTTGTCATGCGTGACGAGCAACGCAGTCGCAGCATCGAGCTTGGTCTTCAGCAGCACCTATCGCGGCGTCAGGTGAAAGACCTTGTGAAAGTATCTTTCGAGTTGCGCAATCGACATGTTCGCCATTCGCGCCAGTTCGCGCATGTTGAGCGGCTGCACGTAATTTTCCTGGATGTGCTGCACCACCGCCGCGAGCCGGCTGTAGGCGGGATGCGTGCCTTCCGCCGCCTGCAAATCGCACGAAATTCCCGCGAGCCCGACGATCTGGCCCGCCGTATCGTGCAGCGGTTGCTTGCAGGTCGTGTACCAGCCGGGCTCGCGCCCCGGATAGAGATGCAATTCCAGTTGATCGATCAGTTGCTGCCCTTGCGCGATGACCGCCTGATCCTACGCCGTATAAAAAAATACGCCCGAGCGGCGCGGAAACACATCTTCGGCCGTCTTGCCGAGCAGCTTGCTCTTGTCGTCCTTGTGACCACAGCGCCGCGCGAGCGTGCGGTTCACCATCGCGTAGCGTGCATCGCGGTCCTTCACGAAGAACACGATGTCCGGCATCGCGTCGAACATCGACTCGAGCAGCATGAAGTGCGCGAGCATGTCACACAGCGTCGCGGCAGCGGGCGGCGCGATGGCCGGTGCATCAGCGGCGGTGTCACTCGCGATTTCTGTCGTCGTCATCGTCATGCTGGGATTCGCCTCGACTCGGCCGCGTTCGGAGGAAGAAGCACGATCGCCCGCCGCATTCATTTTTATAAGGAAGCCGCCTCGCCGACAATATTCGCGATGGACCCGAGTATGCCGATGCTCACGCGTGCGCGGCCCGCATCGCGAAACGCGACGGCGCGAACGCGGCGGCATCGGGCAAGGGAAACGGCAGCGCCACGCGCGATGGGCCGAGCATGGCATCGGCGAGCAGCTTCGCCGTGCCTGGCGCGGTCGTCACGCCGAGGCCTTCATGGCTGATCGCGAGTCACAGCCGGTCTTGCGGATGCCGCACCGGACCGATCAGCGCGTGGCCGTCCATCGCATAGCTGCCTTCGAACACGCTGCCGATGATGCTTTCCTGCCGCCACGTCTCGCCCGCGCGCAGCAGGCCGTCGTCGGCGAGACACGCGAGTTTGGCGCTGGTGCCGCAGGGCGAGCGGTCGTATGCGCTGCCGGGACACAGCACGAAGTTGCGGCTGTCGATGCCGGGCGGCGGCGAATCCGCGAACAGTTCGATGTGGTCAATATACGCGGTACGCGGCGTCCGCGCCCGTGATGCACTGTGCGTGCAGCGCGTGGCGCATGGCGTCGGTGAACGCCGTCAGTTCCGCGATGCGTGCTGGCACGAGTTCGCGGCGGTGTTCCGCGACGAGGAAACCAGTTGCCGCCCCACGCGACATCGCCGGTGAAGGAACCGTGGCCGGGCACCTCCATCGTCACCGAGCGCCGGTGCCGGTACGCCGGTACGTTGCGCACGCTGACGCCACCGTCGGCATTGAGCGTGGCGTTGACCGGTCCGACCGGCGTATCGATGCGATGCCGCCCCGCCGCGATTCGCCTTTGTCTTTGTATACGCGAGCGACGCGACCAGCTCGATGGTGCAGTGCCCGCACATGCCGAGATAGCCCACGTTGTTGAAGAAGATGACACCCGCCGCCGCGCCCGGATCGTCCGGCTCGCACAAGAGCGCGCCGACGACATCCGAGCCGCGCGGCTCCGTGACAATCGCGCGGCGCCAGTCGTCGAAGCGCTCGCAGAACACACGCAGGCGCTGCGCGAGCGTGCCCGCGCCGAGGTCCGGGCCGCCCGCGATTACGAGCCGCGTCGGTTCGCCGCCCGTATGCGAATTGATGATGTCGATGGTTTTCATACCGCCTATCCTAGAAATGCCGCCGGTCCGCGTCTTGGCGCGCGTATTCGGTTTCGATGACGAATTCGGTTTCGATGACGAAATCAGCATAGTCCGAGACAAGCCTGCGGAGTATGTTCCGGCGGAAAAGCGCTGTGCCGAAATCTGCACGCGGCGCGCGCGAATCGTGCAAGACGGCCGAATTTTCGGTATTTACACTGCACAGCGTTCAATCATTCTGGAGAAGCGCCGTGGCACATATCTGGGAAAGCGTGATGCCCGCCATCACCACCAAGTTCAACGCCGATTTCAGCATAGACCGCGCGTGGACCGCGAAGAACATCGATGCGCAGATCGAAGCGGGCATGGACGGCATCATCGTATACGACGGATCGCTCGGCGAAGCGTCCACGCTGTCGCTCGACGAGAAACTCGAGGTGCTGGATATCGCGGTGGAAGCGTCGCGTGGACGCGTGCCGGTACTCCTGACCATCGCGGAAAACAGCACGCTCGATGGCTGCCGGCAGGCCAAGCGCGGCGGGCTCTACATGGTGCTGCCGGGGCTGCGCTATCTGTCGGACCGGCGCGAGACATTGAACCATTTCCGCATGGTCGCCGACGCGAGTCCGCTGCCGCTGATGGTCTACAACAATCCGCGGGCGTACGGCATCGACGTAACGCCGAAGATGTTCGCCGAACTGGCCGAAGAGCGGAAGTTTGCCGCGATCAAGGAGTCAAGCGGCGACGTGCGGCGCATCACCGATCTGATCAACGAAGTGGGCGATCGCTACGCGCTCTTTTGTGGCGTCGATAATCTGGCGATGGAAGCCATGCTGATGGGCGCGCACGGCTGGGTGGCGGGTCTGGTATGCGCATTTCCGCGCGAAACGGTGGCGATCGGCAAACTGATTCGCGCCGGACACATCGAAGAAGCGCGCCATCTACCGCTGGTTCGCGCCGATGCTCGCGCTCGACGTTTCGCACAAGCTCGTGCAGAACATCAAGCTGGCGGAAGCCATCGTGGATCTCGGCACGGAGCCGCTGCGTCCGCCACGTCTGCCACTGGCCGGCGACGAGCGCAAGGAAGTTGAAGCGCTGATCCGCCGCAGCATCGAGACGCGGCCGGAGTTGCCGCAGTTCTGAGCATCGCCGCGCTAAGGGCGCACAAACGAGAAATGCCGTTCTCGAGACTCGAAACGGTATTTTTCATGGATGAAGCTGAAATTCAGGCGGCAATGCGGGCGCGCTCGGATTCCGTGCTTTCGTCGATATCGTCGTGCTCGTCGTAGAGATGAAGCAGGCAATAACCGCTCTTGTACACCGGCTGCAACCGGAAGTGATTGACCGGTTCGATTTCCAGCGCAAGACGCAGACGCGACACGTGGCTATCGATGGTCCGGGTGGTCTCGCGGAATTCGCGACCCCAGACCATCGCGAAGATGTGATCGCGCGACAGCACGCGGCCGATGTTCGAAAAGAACAGTTGAGCGAGCCGGAACTGCGTCCCGCTCAGCGGCACCGGCTTGCCGCGCACGGTGACGGTCTGCTGACGCGAATCGAAGCAGTAAGGGCCGACTTCGAACAACGCATTCGAACTCACCAGATATGCGCGGCGTCGACCCGCGCGCCGAATTCGCCCGGGCGGATTGGATAGACGACGTAATCGTCCACGCCGGCGGTCAGCGCACACACGACGTTATGCTCGACGCCATCGGGCGTAGCGAACAAAATCGGCACACGCTCGCCGAAGCTCGAGCACACGGACTTGAGCAGATCGAGTCCGCACAGGCCGGAGGAATTCCAGTGGAGAATCAGCAGATCGACCTTGGAGCGCGACAGCGCTTTCGACAGTACGAGGCCGTCGCCGAAAGTCACGCAGGTGTGGCCGAGTCGTTTGATTACATCGCTGATGAGGTTCCGATAACTCGGATCAGTTTGCAAAACGGCGACGCGCATAGTGTGAAGCCTGATCGTCCAGAGAAGCGCGATGTCGAGCGCGCCGGCCGTCGCAGAGCGTCTCGTAAAAAGTTGAGACGGCGAAAGTCAGGCCGCATTCTCTCAATCACCTCAGCCGTTTCACATCGGATTGGTCCGAATGTGTCAACGCATGTGACAGACAACCCGTGTTTGCATCGACGCAACTTTTCTTCGGCTTTGTTCCACTTCCTGCACTAAAACAGCGTTCCTCCGGTAATATGCTGCCTTTGGCATACAGAATTCCAGCTTCCGTCGTTTTTACCGAAACGCCGTGAAGACCGCTGCACGACGACTGCCCGTCTCCCACTGCAGCGCGGTGATGAGCGCCAGCATCACATTCCGCGTTCGTGTCGTTCCTCCCTTTGCGCCCATCCGGCGCGTCTGAAACCCCTGGGCAATCGCTGGCCGTTTTCTTGTCCGCGCCGTGCATCGCGCGGCGGCGCTTTTACGGGTTTCTCTTTCGATGCAGGCAACACCTCTGTCCGGCGGCGAACGCACCGCCGGCCGCGCGCTCACGCGCGGCGACTACAAAAATGCTGGTTCTCGCCGTGCTCGGCGGCGCGATCGAATTCTACGACTTCATCATCTTCGTGTTCTTCGCGCCAGTGATCGGGCAACTGTTCTTTCCGCCGGCGATCCCCGACTGGCTGCGTCAGTTGCAGACGGTCGGCATCTTCGCGGCAGGTTATCTTGCGCGTCCGCTCGGCGGCATCATCATGGCGCACTTCGGCGATCTGCTCGGCCGCAAGCGCATGTTCACGATCTTCGTGCTGCTGATGTCCGTGCCCACGCTTTTGATGGGCCTGCTGCCCACATACGTGTTGCTTGGCCTGCTGGCGCCGGTGCTCCTGCTTGCTGTTCCGTGTATGCAAGGCACGGCGGTGGGCGGCGAAGTGCCGGGCGCGTGGGTATTCGTGTCGGAGCACGTGCCGGGACGTCATGTCGGCTACGCGTGCGGCACGCTAACCGCCGGCCTCACGGCGGGCATCCTGCTCAGCTCGCTGATCGCGACCGGCATCAACAAGAACTTCGCGGCGGATCAGGTCGCGGATTTCGCGTGGCGCCTGCCGTTCCTGTTGGGCAGGCTGTTCGGACTGTGCTCGGTGTAGCTGCGCCGCTGGCTGCATGAAACGCCCGTGTTCGCCGAACTGCAAAAGCGCAAGCCGCTGGCCGCCGAGATTTCGCTCAAGGCCGTGCTGCGCGACACGGCCGCGCCGTCGTCATCTCGATGCTGCTCACGTGGATGCTGTCGGCGGCGATCGTGGTGGTGATCCTGATGACGCCCACGCTTCTGCAGAAGCAGTTCCATATCGCGCCGGCGACGGCGCTCGTCGCGAACTGCGCGGCGACGCTGTGCCTGACCATCGGCTGCGTGCTGGCGGGCGCGATCGCGGGCAGGATTGGCGCCGGCAAAACGATTTTCGTCGGCGGACTGGCGCTGGCCGTGTCGTACTACCTGCTGTTCCAGCAGGTCGCGCTCGACGCTTCCACGCTCTTGCCGTGGTATGCGCTGGCGGGCTTCTTCGTCGGCGTGATTGGCGCGATTCCGTTCGTGATGGTGAAATCCTTCCCGCCTGCCGTGCGCTTCTCGGGCATCTCGTTCTCGTACAACGTCGCGTACGCGTTGTTTGGCGGGCTGACGCCTATCGTCGTCTCGCTGATGATGAAATCGCTCGCCCCGGTGACGTACGTCGGCGCGCTGTGCGTGATAGGCGCGTTGACGACGCTGTTCATCAAGGACCGGCCGGTCGAGCGCTGATTCGTTATACAAGACCAAGCGCGCCGCGATCCGGCGCGCTTTTTTTGGCACCGACGTTTCACCCTACGCCGAAACATCGAACGCGCCGCGCGCATACGATGGACGGCATGAACTCGAACCTTTCCACTTCATCCCAGGCGTCGCGCCTGTCGGCGCGGCAGATCCTTACGGTCGTGGCGACCAGCGTCGGTTTCGTCGTGTCGCAACTGGACGTATCGATTGTCAATGTCACGTTGTCGAGCATCGGACGCGATCTGCACGCGAGCGTCGCGAGCCTGCAATGGACCGTCGATAGTTACGCGCTCGCCTTCTCCGCGCTGATGCTCTCCGCCGGCTCGCTCGGCGACCGTTTCGGCGCGCGGCGGCTGTTCGGCGGCGGCCTGGCGCTGTTTGCGCTGGCGTCGCTCTTGTGCGCATTTTCGCGCGATGCCGCGCAACTGGTTGCGGCACGCGCGATTCAAGGCGTCAGCGCGGCCGCGATGCTGCCCAACTCGCTCGCGCTGCTCAATGCCGCCTGCGGCGACGATCGCGGCGCGCGCGCCCGCGCAGTGGGCCTGTGGACCGCGGCCGGCTCGATCTCCATCGCGTCCGGGCCGATCGTCGGCGGCTTGCTGATCGCAGCGTTCGGCGGGCGCAGCATCTTCTGGGTCAACGTGCCGCTGTGCGCGGCGGGCATCGTCGCCACCCTCGCATGGATCGACGACGCGAAGCCGCACCGGACCGGCGATGCACCTGCGCATGCGGGCGGCGTCGATCTGCCGGGGCAACTCTTCGCCGTCGTCGCGCTGACGGCCTTCGGCGGCGCCGTGATCGAGATGCGGCCGCTCGGCATCGCACATCTGCTGGTGATCGGCGGCATGCTGCTGGCGTGTGCCTCTGCGGCCGCGTTCGTTGCGACCGAGCGGCGCACCCGCGCGCCGATACTGCCGCTGTCGCTATTCGCCGAGCGCACCTTCAGCGCGGCCGTGGTGTTCGTGCTGAGCTTGTATCTGCAGCGCGTACTCGGCCACACGCCCTTGCAGACGGGCCTCGCGTTTCTGCCGTTGACGGGCGGCTTCCTGCTCAAATCTGGCGAGCGGCCCGCTGACCGCGCGCTTCGGCTCACGTCCGCCGATGATCATAGGCGCGCTGCTCGACGCCGTGGGCTTCGCCGCGCTGATGTTCGTCGGCCCGGCAACGCCAACCGCCGCGCTGCTGCCCTTCCTGCTGATTCCGTCCGGCATGGGCGTGGCCGTCCCGGCGATGACCACCGCGCTGCTCGGCACGGTCGGTCAGGAGCGCGCGGGTAAGGCATCGGCGGTGCTGAATACCGCGCGGCAGTCGGCGGATGCGATCGACGTGGCGGCATTCGGCGCGCTCGCGGGCCACGCCGAGAGCGCGGCGGGATCCGCGCAGATCGTCGATGCGGTGCGCTGGTCGGCGGGGATTTCGGTTGCGCTGTTGATCGGCGCGGCACTCACCGCGCGACTGGTGCGCAATGTGACGCCGGATGCGGCCGCACGCGAAAAGGCCCGGCCGTGCGCGCCGCCGAATCCCGACGATCCGGATTTGCCCGACAGTCCCGACTTCGCAACGCCCATCGTCCCGGCCGATCCGAAAAACGGCGAACCGCGCCTGTGACGGCGTCCTGACCGCACCTCGACACACCGTTGTTCAAAACGCAAATGCCAGCGCGGCTTCATCGGCCGCGCGGGCATTTTCACGCCGTGTTGCCGTGCAGAAATGCGACCTATAACGACGTGGTCTGCACCGCATCCGTTTCCAGCGCGCGTTCGATGAGCGCTTCCTGCTGCGCCTTGCATACCGCATCCGCGACAAAACTGTCCGGCGCTTCGACCTCGGCCTTGATCGCGCCGATGATGCCGCCCGCCTCGACGATGACGAGCGATTCCGCCGAATCCGCCCGGCTGATGATGACCCGCTGCGGCCTGCCGCCTTTCGCGATGCTGGCGCAGAACTGCATCCTCTGCCCGCCGATTACTTGTTCGAATGTCTGAATCATCGCTGCCTTCCGGGTTGGTTGTACAAAAGCCTTCGGTGCGCGTCTTCACGTGGACGCAACGCGCACAATTCATTGTGCATAAGGCACGCTCCCTTCCCTGATTGATTCGCGACCGTCCGACAGGTTCAAATTCTGTAAGCTCGCCGCCCGCGATGCAACGCTCAAACGCGCCGCGCATCGGCCATTGCGCACAGCGTGTCGGCAGTGGCGGCGGCGGGAAACAGCGCCTCGATCGCCAGTTCCGACAGCGTGATATCCACCGGCGTACCGAACACCGTCGTCATGCTAAAGAATGACAGCGGGCCCTGCGGTTTGCGCAGCCGCAGCGGCACGAGCACGGGATCGGGTTCGCCAGGCATCGCGCCGCTCGCATGCGGTGGGGCGGGATACGCCGCCAGTTCGTCGAGCAGCGCGGCGAACTGGCGGCGCCGGGCAGGTCGATCTGGCACCGCACCCGCGCGAGCAGATGCCCGCGCCACTCGTGCCAGCTGTCGATGCGGCTCGCCAGCCCCTTCGGATGCATAGACAGCCGCAGCACGTTGAGCGGGCCTTCGAGCAGCGACGCATCGACGGATTCGATCAGCAGCGCGAGCGCCGCATTGGCCGCGATCACATCGTCCAGTGGCAGTCCACGGCGAGCGCGGGATACGGCTCGTGCCCCTTGAACACGAGTTCGACCGCGCGCCGCGTCGAGTTGCGGGTCGGCGAACGCCCGTTCGCGATAAAGCGGCGCATAGCCCGCCGCAACCAGCAGCGTATTGGGCTCGCACAACGGCACGTCGAGCCGTTCGGCCAGACGCATGAGCATCTCGCGGCTCGGCAGCAAGCGGCCCGATTCCACGAAGCTCAGATGCCGCGTGGAGACGTCCGCCTCGCCCGCGAAGATCAAGCTGGCTCATGCGCCGTTTCTGGCGCCGCGCTCCCACGGTGATGAACGAAGACGTCGCGACGGAGGGGATGAGGGTCGAGTTCATGCGCTTCATGGTAGTGCACATGCGCGCGCCAAATCCATTACCTCGCAGGTAACGTTTGACTGAACATCGGCAAAAAGTAAAGGCAACAATTACCGCGCAAACATTTGCTAAGAAATCTTTGGAGCTAAAGTCGGAAGTGGTATGGGTAGTTGAGGCGGGAAATTGAAGGCGGTGGTGGTTTCAGCTGAGAATCTGATTGTCGAAGTCGGAAACCAGCGAACAACAAAACCATCCACCATAAGCAAGGATACGGAAAAAACGGTCATGGGTCTATCGGGAGCCGG
>LFLF01000044.1 GCA_001184395.1 Candidatus Paraburkholderia calva
CAGGGGTTTGCTGTTGTCAAACGCCTGTGGGGCTTCACGAAGGTGCGCTATCGGGGCCTGGCGAAGAACGCCAATCGGGCTTTCGTCGCGCTGGCGTTGACCAACGTTTATCTTTCGCGCAAGCGATTGATGGCACAGGTTCGCCCGTAATGGGGGAAAGCGGGCCGCAGGCCCAGGCGCAACACCCTGGTGGACCGGAAATCCAGGCGCAAAGCCTCACTCACGATGAATCTGCCGCTGTTTGCGCCTAAATCGATGAATACAACCGGCTGGTTCAGCGTTGCCCTAAGTATTCGCTACGCTGAACGTATTCGAATTGCCGACGATGGATAAAAATTCGCAGCGCGTGGACGGGTCGGCGCGGAACGAGCCGAGCATGCGCGACGTGACCATCGATACGCCCGCCTTGTGCACGCCGCGCGTCGACATGCATTGATGCGCCGCTTCCAGAATCACGCCCACGCCGATCGGCTGCAACACCTCGTTGAGCGTATCGGCGATCTGTGCCGTTATCTTTTCCTTAATCTGCAACCGCTTGGTGAAGGCATTGACCAGACGCGCGAGCTTGGATATGCCGACCACGCGCTTGTTCGGCAGATACGCGACATGCGCGCGCCCGATGATCGGCACCATGTGATGCTCGCAATAACTCTCGAAGCGAATGTCCTTCAGCACGATCATCTCGTCATATCCCTGCACTTCGGAAAACGTGCGGGAGAGGATCTCGTGCGGATTCTGCTCATAGCCCTGAAAGAACTCTTCGTAGGCGCGCACCACGCGCGCCGGCGTATCGATCAGGCTTTCGCGCTGCGGGTCGTCGCCGGCCCAGCGCAATAACACGCGCACGGCGGCTTCGGCTTCCTCGCGACTCGGACGATCGGCGGATGCGGGCGTGTCCAAGCTGGTGTGATTGTTTTTGCGCGGGGCGCTCATAGAAAGCTCCTGTCAAATTATGAGTGTGGATAGCACCCCGCATTGTTCCACGTTTTTAACCCGACATGCCGGTCAGGTCTTTCCGCCTCCGTCGATGCCCGAGCCCGTGCGCCACACCTGTTTACCACGCTCGGTCAGTTCGCCGCAGCTATGATCCTTGTCAGCTTCAGTGCCGGGCTTGGCCATATCGCCACCCGACTGCTCCTGCGCAGGCTGCTTCTGACACTTGTCCCGCGCAATGCGATCTTCCTGCGAACGTCCTGCGTAGTTGCTTTCCATATCGCCTCTCCTTGGGAACGTTACGAGGAATGGTGCGCAAGCGGCGTACCCGCAAGACGTTCGAACCCGACTCAACGTGGCACTGTTTCCATGCCGCGAGCACCATCCACGACACGCCGAACTTGTCCTGAACCATGCCGAAACGTTTGGCGAAAAAGGTCGGTCCCATGGGCATCTGCACCTGACCGCCGTTCGAGAGCGCGCCGAAATACTTCTCCGCCTGCTGCTCGTCGTTGGCCGTGGGCAAGAGCGATACGCCCACGAAGTTGGGTTTGCCGCTGCACATGCCGTCGGAGGCCATCACCATCGAGTCGCCGACCATGAACGCACACAATGCATGATCTTGTCTTCGGAGCCCGCCGGCATGCTGCAACCGCTCGCGGCTTCGGCCTTGCCGGCATCGGGGTTTTCCTTGAAGCGCATCATCATGACGGTCTGCGCGCCGAGATTCTCGCGATAAAACGGGATCGCCTCTTCACAACGGCCTTCGAAAAACAGATAGGGTTGAATCTGCATGTCTGCTCCTTGAGTTTAACTGCGCGGCTACGGGCGGGTATTAGCGATCCACCCATCTCACGATGCAACGCCGTCGTGACAAAACAACGGCAGAGCGCGACGTGAGCGGTTTATTTCCACTTGTGTACATCGTCCACAAAAACTAGCAGAGGTATGGACACTGTCCACATAAGGAAAGCCCGGCAGAATAAGAATGACGAATGCCAAGCCGCGAAGCACTTACAGACATGGCGACCTGCGGCGCGCGCTGATCGAAGCGGGCGTGGAACTGGCACGCGATGGCGGACCGGATGCCGTGATCCTGCGCGAGGCGACGCGTCGCGCGGGTGTGGTGCCGAACGCGGCGTATCGGCACTTCGAGAGCCGCGATGAACTGCTGAGTTTGGTGCGATCGGCGGCGTTATCGTCGGTGGCGCAAGCGATGGAAGAAGAACTCGCGGCGCGGCCAAAGAAGTGCCGTCGCGCAGATGCTGCACGTGCAGGTTTGCGGGCGATCGGCGCCGGTTATCTGCGTTTCGCGCAACAGGAGACGGGCTTGTTCCGTACTGCGTTCGCCACGCCTCGCGCCAAGTGGGAAGTGCATGAGGGCGAATACGGCAAAGGCCCGAGCGGTCTCGATCCGTTGAGTTGCTGAGCCGTGCGCTGGATGGAATGGTGAAGGCGGGCGCGCTGGATGCCGCATGCCGCCGCGATGCCGACTATCTGGCGTGGAGCACGGTCCACGGCTTCGCGTTACTGCTGATCGAAGGGCCGCTGCAAGGGCTCGCGCATGCGCGCATCGAACCGCTGGCGTCGCGCCTGCTCGACATGGTCGAGCAGGGCTTGTAGCGTTTATTTCTTTGCGGTCTGCACAATCGGTTCGATCACGCTGATCAGCAACACAGGCACAGCAGCGAGGTGCCGAGCATATAGACGAACACGCTGGTCCAGCTATAGCTGTCGAGCAGAAAGCCGACTGCGAGCGGCGCGCATCCGCCTCCGATCTGCCCGACCGAATTGACGATGCCGAACGCGGTCGGATAGGTCGCCTTGGTGGCGAGTCCCATTGGATAGGCGGAGTAGCCAGCGAAACCGATGCCGAGCATCAGGCCTGACGCGATCAGCGCCGCGCCCAGATAAGCAACGCTATTAGGTACGCCGAGCATCATCGGCTTGCGGCGGCGGCCCAGGAAACGATCCGAAATCTAGCCGCTGAGCATGTTGCCCGCCACCGCGCCGATGAACGGCGCCGACGCGAGAAAGCCCATTTTCACGGAAGCGAAACCCTTGACCGTGACGAGATAGGTGGGAATCCACGAAATGAAGATATTGCTGATGCCGATCATGCAGCCGTAGCCGAGCGCCACGCCGAAGATATTCCACGAGCGGAACACCTGTCCCACGGTTTCGAGCGCAGGCACCTTCTTCGTGCGATTGAAGCCGTCGATGAAGGGCATCGGCTCCATCTGCGTCTGGCGGCCGATCTGCCTGCCGCCATCGTTCGATTCGTCGGCGATATAGCGCTGCTCCGCTGGCGAGCAGAAGCGGTTTTCGGCCGGCGAATTGGTGACGAGGAACATCCACAGAATCGCGAAAAGGATGCGGGGATCGCGAAGACCTAGAAGATCTCGCGCCATCCCCACAACTGGATCACGATGATGCACACCGACGGCACGATCAGCGGCCCGAGCTTCGATGCCGCGATCCACAAACCAGTGGCAGTGCCTTTTTCGCGCGCGGGAAACCAGCGGTTGATGACATTGGTGCAGCCGATGCCTAGCGGCCCTTCCGACAAACCGAGACCGACGCGATAAGCCATCAGCAGGAAAACGGACGACGTGGTGCCCACCAGTCCGATAAAGACCGATGTGAGAATCATAAAGATGGAGAAGAGCCAGCCGGTGGTCTTTTTACTGAGGCGCTTGTAGAGCAGGCCGACGGGAATCTGCACGAAACCGTAAGCGAACGAAAACAGGCTCGCGATCAGCCCGGCCTCGGTGTTCGAGATGCCGTATTCCTTTTCTTCAGATAAGGCAGCGCGATGCCGAAGTTCGCGCGATCCGCGCAGGCGATGGCCCAGATGCAAAAGATCAGGGCCATCACGATCCAGCGATGACCCTGCGCTTTTCTGTTTCGGCACGCGTCTTGGCGGACGCGACCGCGCTTTCGACGTTACTCATTGGGTGTGTCTCCGGTTCTCTTAGGGGCTGCGTGCGTGCTGATGCACGCGTCGGGTGAATGGCGGCTCAGCGAGCGTTTTCGCTGCGAAGTGCAATGAAGGAAACCGGAGGGGAATGAGGTGAAACGGGCGCATATTCACGCGAATTGTCTCCGTATCAGATTGCGAGGCTCTTTTGATGATCGACCTTCTACGTGTGCATTGTCACGGTGCGGCAAGCGCCGCGTCCAATCTTATATTTCTATTATCTGATTTCCGGATTGAATCGATCATCCGTGTATCAGTTGATATGAAATCGGGATTGGACGTTCGCGACGAATGACGCCATGATCCTTCCGCATCGCGCGGCCGCACATATCGTCGTGCCGCGCCAGGACTCGAACAGAAAGGAGCGTCCATATGAATCAAGCCAGGCCCAATATCCTGCAACTGAACCCGATTCTTGTGCCCGCCATCAATGCAGCGCTCGATGCGCGCTACACGATGCATCGCCTGTTCGAGCAGAGGACAAGGACGCGTATCTTCGCGAGAACGGCGCGTCGATTCGCGGCGTGATCACGGGCGGGCATACGGGCATCTCCAATGCCATGATCGAACAATTGCCTGCATTGCAGGTGATCGCGGTCAATGGCATGGGCACCGATGCAGTCGATCTCGCCTTTGCGCGCTCGCGCGGCATTCCGGTGACGACGACGTTCGTCGCGTTGACGGAAGACGTTGCCGATCTGGCGATCGGTCTCATCCTCACGGTATTGCGCGAGATCGTGCCGGGCCATGACTTCGTGCGCGGCGGCAGATGGGCCGCAATTCCCGAGCCCGAGTGCCATTCCGCTGTCGCGCCGCTTCAGCGGCAAGCGTGTGGGCATCGTCGGCATGGGCAAGGTCGGGCGCGCCATCGCGCAGCGCGCGGTGGCCTTCGGTTGCCCGGTCGCCTATACCGATGTGCGCCAGATGGACGATGTCGGCCATCGCTTCGTGCCCGAGCTGCTGACGCTCGTGCGCGAGAGCGACATCCTCGTGCTCGCGGCCGCCGCCGACAAGGCGAAGGGCATCATCAACGCGGCCGTGCTCGATGCGCTCGACCGCGACGGCTATCTCATCAACATCGCGCGCGGCAAACTGGTGGTCGAGAGCGATCTGGTCGAAGCCTTGCAGCGTGGCGCGATTGCGGGCACGGGTCTCGACGTGTTCGTTGACGAACCCAACGTGCCCGCCGAACTGTTCGCGATGGATCGCGTCGTGTTGCAGGCGCATCGCGCGAGCGCGACTGTCGAATCGCGCAAGGCGATGGGCGAGATGGTGCTCGCAGGTCTTGCGCAGGCGCTGGCCGGCGAGCGCCCGGAGGAAGGCAGCCTCACGACGTCATGCGCTGGAACGTGCTGGTCCGCGGCGAACATATAATGATCGGCTATTCCGCTCACGTCGATTATGAATGCTCGATCCGGACAAGTGCATTGCTTCGTCGCCGCCGCGACGGAATTGAATTTCCGGCGCGCGGCGGCGTTGCTAAACATGACTCAGCCGCCAGATTCATCTGCTCGAAGAGAGCCTCGGCGTGAAGCTGTTCGAGCGCTTCGGACGCACGGTGAAACTCACGACCGAAGGCCGCGTGTTTCTCGGGATGCCTCGCGCCTGCTCAATCTCGCGGAACAGGCGGAAAGCATGGTGCGCCGCGCGAGCAAGGGCACCACGGGCCGCGTGCGGCTCGGCTTCACGGGCGCGGCGGGGTGTCAGGTCATTCCCGAACTGCTGATGGCCGCAAAGCACGCGTTGCCCGATATCATCGACGTGGTGCTGCTCGAACTCGTATCGGTCGCGCAGATCGAGGCGTTCGCGGCCAATGCCATCGATCTGGGTTTCATGCGGCCCTTGCCTTGGCGTCAACAACTCGAGTTCCTGCTGGTGGATAAGGAGCCGATGATCGTCACGCTACCCGCGGGCCATGCGTTATGCCGCTTCGAGAAGATCGAGCTTGCGCAGCTGAACGAGCAGGCGTTCATCATGCATTCGCCCACGCACGGCAAGTATTTCTACGAGCGAATCATGGGCATGTTCGCGACGGCGGAAGTGAAGCCGCATTTCACGCAATATATCGATTAGACGTCGATCATCCTGTCTCTGGTGCGGCGGGTCTCGGCGTGAGCATTCTGCCTTTTCCCGCGCAACGCTTTCACTACGACGACGTGGAGTTCAGGACCATCGCCGGGCAGTCGGTGCAGGCGGAAATGAGCATGGCCTGCGGATCAGGACAACCCCGCCGTCACGGCGTTCAGGCACATGGCGGCGGAGCATTTCGCAAGCAAGACGCGTTAGCCGATCTTCAAGGCGCGCGGTCTTGTCGATGGCGACGCGTGCCTTCTCGACGATCTCGTGAATTTCCGCGTGCGTGACAATCAGCGGCGGCGAGAGCAGCATGCGGTCGTGGCTCGCGCGCATGACGAGACCATCGTCGAAGCAGAAATCGCGGCATCGCGTGCTGACGTCATTGGCATGGGCGAAGCGCTTGCGTGCAGACGGATCTTCCGCGAGCTGAATGCCCCCCACGAGTCCCGCACCGCTGATTTCACCGACGATGGCGTGATCGCCCAGGGCCTCGCGCAAGCGCCGCTGAAAATACGGGCCCGTATCGCACTTGACCCGATCGACGATGCCTTCGGCGCGCATCAGCTTCAGATTGGCCACGGCCGCTGCCACCGGATGCCCCGAATACGTGAAGCCGTGATTGAACTCGCCGCCTTGGATAATGGCATTCGCGATGCGTTCGTTCGCCGAGCTCGACCGCGCCCCATCGGCACATAGCCGCTCGTCAGGCCCTTGGCTATCGTGATGAGATCCGGCTCGAAGCCGAAATGCCGATGCGCGAACCATTCGCCCGTGCAGCCGAATCCGCCGATCACTTCGTCAGCGATCAACAGCACGTCGTGCTTGCGGCATATGCGCTGAATCTCGCCCCAGTAATTCGACGGCGGAAAGATCACGCCGCCCGCTCCCTGAAAAGGCTCACCGATAAACGCGGCCACATTTTCCGCACCGAGTTCGAGGATCTTCGTTTCCAGTTGCCGCGCGCGTTCCAGACCGAACGCATCCTCGCTTAGCGTGCCGCCCTCGCCGAACAGTAAAGCTGATCGATATGCGCGACATGCTCGACTTTCGAAGGCATCTGCTCGTGCATGTAGCTCATGCCGCCCAGTGTGGCGCCCGCGATGGTCGAGCCGTGCGCGATCACATACCGCTTGGCCGGCTTGCCTTGCAGAGCCAAGTAACGATGCACGATGCGCAACGCCGTATCGTTTGCTTCCGAACCGCTATTGCAGCTCGAACGGTTCGGCGATGTCCGCAAGTAAGGCCGATGGCTCGATCACGGGCGGATGCGTCGTCTTGAAGAACGCGTTGTAGTGGGGCCAGTTCGCACATTTGCGCGAAGGCGGCATCGGCGAGTTCGCGCCGTCCGTAGCCTGCGTTGACGCACCAAAGGCCCGCCATGCCGTCGATTAGTCTCGCGCCATCCGAGTCCCACAAATGTACCCCCTGGGCTTTCACGATCACGCGGCTTCCCGCGCGATTCAACGCGCCCATGTCCGATAACGGATGAATGTGATGTGCGGCGTCCAGCGCGCGGTAATGCGACGTCGAATCGAATCGGTCGTTCATGTCGTCTCCAGAGAATCAAACGTGCAGCAGCAGATGCTTGCGTTCCCACGAACTGATCACGCGTAAGAACGCTTCATATTCGGTTTCCTTGAACGTCAGATAGGCGCGCACGAATTGCTCGCCGAACAGGTCGGCCAGCGGCTCGCATGTGCCCATTAACGTGAGGCCTTCTTCGAGATTGCGCGGCAACTGGAAAGGCAGGCGGTAGCTATCGCTTGTCAGCGGCGGGCTCGGTTCGAGATGCTGGCCTAGTCGCGAGATACGGATTGCAGTCCACGCCGGGTATGCGGTTCTCGACACGCCGCGCGGCGGGCGACGCATGCGGTACGCGAAAGCCGACCGTGCGGTTGTCATACCCCCATTGCACGTTGATCGGCGCGGCCATGAAGCGTGTCAGCCGCCGATACGAATTGATATACGGCGCGAAGATCGGCATCAGCGCGGGCGTATATTTTTGCAAGCCGGCGATATAGCTATAGAACAGGCCGCTAGCTTGTCCGTCCCGATCGCTGAAGAGATTGCGGCCGGACTCCGCATCGACCACGCTTTGATGCACATGCATGGTGGAACCGGGCTCGTTTTCCATCGGCTTGGCCATGAAGGTCGCATACATCTTGTGACGCAGCGCCGCCTCGCGCACGGTGCGCTTGAAGAGAAACACGCGGGCGGCGAGATTGAGCGGGTCGCCATGCAGAAAGTTGATCTCCATCTGCGCCGCGCCCACTTCGTGAATCAGCGTATCGACTTCCAGTTCCTGCACTTCGCAGTATTCGTAGATCTCTTCGAAGAGCGGATCGAACTCGTTTACGGCATCGATGGAATATACTTGACGCCCTGTTTCGGTGCGGCCCGTGCGTCCGATGGGCGGCTGCAGGGGCAAGTCGGGATCGCGGTTCACATCGACGAGAAAGAACTCGAGTTCGGGCGCGACCACGGGACGCCATCCCTTCGACGCGAACTTTTGCAGCACGTCGCGCAGAACGGGGCGCGGCGAAATGGCGACCGGCGTGCCATCGAAATGTGCGCAGTCGTCAATGATTTGCGCGGTCGGGTCCGTTGTCCACGGAATCAGGCGAATGGTGGCCGGATCGGGTACGCAGATCATGTCGGGATCGGTGATGCCGGAAGGTGCCGTCGTCGGGATAGTCGCCTGTGACGGTCTGCATCATCACGGCTTGCGGCAAGCGCAGGCCTCACCGGATTCGAACTTGCTGCGCGGAATGATCTTGCCGCGCGCGGTGCCCGCCATATCGGGAATGATCGCCTCGATTTCGGTGATGTGATGTTTTCGAAGGAATTCGTCGATGCGTTCCATTTGAGTTTTCTCGGTTCTTTGATTGCTTCAGGCGGCCACAGGGCAAGCATACCCACCGGCCTTCGTCTGGATACGAAAGGCGCGAAAGATGAAGACGAGCCGGATCACGCGCGCACGCGCGCGGACACCGCGACTCGTCAGCCAGCAAAGGAAGAAGAAACGAAAGGAGGCGCTACGGCAGCAGCGACGCTGCGCCGACGCAATGCACGGCGATGAACGCGCGAGCGGTGACATTGCGGCGTCGCACGCTGCGGCGTGACAGGATGATAAAGATCGGCGTTACGCAGCTTTGGTCGGGATGCATGCCGCGGCGATTGGCGCAGGAACGTGGCTACGCTTGACTAGAGGGCCTTGGACTCTCACGATTGCACTCGTTTGGCGAGATTGAACTGCGATAAGGGATTGCCGGATGCCGAAAATTTCCCTACGAAGAGCATATACGAGTCGTTAAAGGCGTCAAGACGTGTTTTTCCTCGAGGCATTTTTGAGCGCGCCAGGGCTCGCGGCGCATATCGCCGATAATGTCGGCTCTTTAGCACCTGCGCCGCGCGTCAGCCGATGTTCGCTAACCTTCTCGTCCAGCTCGTCAACGGTTTAGCCGATGCCTGCGCGCTCTTTCTTGTTGCCTCCGGTCTGTCGCTCATCTTCGGCGTCACGCGCATCGTCAATTTCGCGCATGGCTCGCTTTATATGCTCGGCGTGTATGTCGCCTATAGCTTCACCAGCTGCTTCGGCGCGAGTGTGGCGGGGTTCTGGGCGTCCGTGTTCGCTGCGGCGCTGGTGATTGGCGCATTGGGCACGTCGATCGAAGTGAGCGTGCTCAGGCGCATCTACCACGCGCCCGAGTTGTTTTACCTGCTCGCCACCTTCGCGCTCGTGCTGATCTTTCGCGATGCCGCGCTCTATATATCTGGGGACAGGAAGACAAGTTCGGCCCGCGCGCGTCGCATCTCGCGAGCGCGGTGCAACTGCTCGGCCACGCTTTGCCCGCTTAAGATTTCGCGCTGATCGCAATCGGTCCGCTGGTGTTGGCCGCGCTATAACATTGACACGCACGCGTTAGGGCACGCTCGTGCGCGCTGCGAGCATCGACCGTGAAATGCTCGGCGCGCTCGGCGTGAATCAGGCATGGCTCTTTACCGGCGTGTTCTTCGTCGGCGCGTTTCTGGGCGGGACTTGGCGGCACATTGCAGATACATTGCAGATGCCGCGCATGTTGGCAAACCTGTCGCTCGATCTCGACACCATCGGCAACGCGTTCGTGGTCGTGGTGGTCGGCGGCATGGGTTCGATTCCCGGCGCGTTCGTAGCCGCGCTGCTGATCGCGGAGATCAAGGCGCTGTGCATCGGCATCGGACACGTGTCGATGTTTGGCACGGACTTCTCCTTATCGAAGCACGCTGGTCGCGGAGTTCGTCGTGATGGCGGTCGTGCTCGTGCTGCGTCCGTGGGGACTGTTCGGACGTGCGCAAGCCATCGCACGCCATGCCGCACCCGCCGATACGCCTTTGCGTCTCTTCACGCGGCGCGGCAAGCTCATTGCCTGCGCCGTGGTGCTGTTGCTCGCGCTCGCGCCACTGTTCGCCGATGCCTTTCCCTACATGCCCGTGCTGATGGTCGAGATCATGATTGCCGCGCTGTTTGCCGCGAGCCTGCATTTCATCATGGGACCGGGCGGCATGCATTCGTTCGGTCATGCGGCATATTTCGGGCTGGGCGCTTATGGCGCGGCGATCTTCCTCAAGGTATTCGCGTTGCCGATGGACGCCGCGCTGATAATCGGGCTGCTCGTTGCGGGCATCGGCGCGCTGGTGTTCGGCTGGTTTTGCGTGCGTTTGTCAGGTGTCTATCTTGCGATGCTCACGCTCGCGTTCGCCCAGATCGTGTGGTCGGTTGTCTATCAATGGGATGCAGTGACCGGCGGCAGCAACGGCATACTCGGTTTGTGGTCCGCGCCGTGGATGTCGTCGTCGGTCGTTTTACTATGCGACGCTTGCGTTAGGTCTCGCGGGCGTGTGGCTGTTGCGGCGCATGCTGTTCACACCGCTCGGCCTCGCGATGCGCGCGGGCCGCGATTCGCCCTTGCGTGCCGAGGCGATCGGTATCGACGTGGCGCGCGTGCAATGGGTCGCGTTCGTCGCCGCTGCGACGGTGTGCGGCCTCGCGGGATCGCTCTATGCGTTCTCGAAGGGCAACATATCGCCCGAGGTGATCAGCGGCGCGCGTTCCGTCGATGGTCTCGTCATGGTCCTGCTCGGCGGCATCCAAACGCTGATCGGGCCAATCGTCGGAGCGGTGGTTTTCACGTGGCTGCAAGATACCGTCGCGCGTCAGACTGACTATTGGCAGGCGCGCTATTGGACGCGGCAATTCTGTTGCTCGTGATGGCGTTTCCGCAGGGCGCGGGCTTCGTGCGCGCCCGGTTCGCGGAGGCCGAATGAGTCTGCGGCGTATCGAAGCCTTGTCGAAGTCTTTCGACGGCGTGAAGGCAGTCGACGGCGTCTCGTTCGAACTCGAAGCAGGCAGGCTGCTCGCGTTGATCGGACCGAACGGCGCGGGCAAGTCCACATGCTTCAACATGATTAATGGGCAACTGAAACCATCCTCCGGTTCGATCCGTTTCGACGGACGCGAGATCGCGGGCAAGTGGCCAGGCGAGGTCGGGCGACTCGGTGTCGGCCGCACGTTCCAGATCGCTGCAACTTTCAATTCCATGACCGTCCTCGAAAACGTGCAGATGGCGCTGTTTTCGCACGAACGGCGCGTGTTCGATCTCTTCGATCGCGTTACGTCATGGCGAGAACGGGATGCGCTGGCCTTGCTCGATCTCGTCGGCATGGCCTCGCATGCGAAGCGCAGTTGCGCGGTGCTCGCCTATGGCGACGTGAAACGCGTGGAGCTTGCCATCGCGCTCGCCAACGCGCCGAAGCTCTTGCTGATGGATGAACCTACCGCCGGTATGGCGCCTCAGGAGCGTAACGAACTCATGGCGCTGACCGCGCGTCTGGCGAAAGAGCGCAACATTCGGTGTGCCGGTGTGCTGTTCACCGAGCATAGCATGGACGTGGTGTTCGAATACGCGGGTAGCCTGATCGTGCTGGCGCGCGGTCACCTCATTGCACAGGGCGATGTGCACACCACTCGCAACGATGCACGCGTGCGCGAGGTTTATCTGGGCACGGGTGCATCGTTTGCGCCGCGCGCCGTTTCGAGTGAAGGAGACGCGCGATGACGGCACGTCTCAGGGTCGAAAGCCTGAATGCGTACTATGGCCACGCGCGGATACTGTTCGACGTGAGCTTCGAAGTGGGGCGCGGCGAAGTGGTCGCACTGATGGGCCGCAACGGCGCGGGCAAGTCCACGACGATGAAAGCCATCATGAGCATGGTGCCGCGCAAGTCAGGCGAGATCGTGTGTTTATGGGCGCGCACATCGGCGCGTGGCCGGCGCATCGTATCGCGTGCAGCGGGCTGGGTTATGTGCCCGAGGATCGCCGCGTGTTCGGCGATCTCACCGTGATTGAAAATCTCGACACGGGACGTCGTCAGCCACCGCGCGAAGGCGCGCCGTCTTAGACGCCGGAGAAACTGTTCCGCGTGTTTCCGAATCTCGGCGAGATGCGCGAGCGCTGCGCCTCGCGCATGAGCGGCGGCGAGCAGCAGATGCTCACGGTATCGCGCACGCTGATGGGCAATCCGCGTGTCGTCCTGCTCGATGAACACGTCGGAAGGCGTGGCGCCCATGATCGTCGAGCAGATGGCCGATATGATTCTGGAACTGAAGCGCGCAGGCATCTCGATCCTGCTTTCCGAGCAGAATCTGCATTTCGCCGAGATGGTGAGCGACCGTGTCTATGTGCTTGAAAAAGGACAGGTGCGCCATGCGGGCGCGATGCGCGACTTCGCCGCCGACGATGGCGCGCGCCGTGCCTATCTCGGCGTGTGATACTCAATACCAAGCAACGATCAAGGAGCGTGACTCATGACCCACCGTGCAGGCACGACGATGCGCCTGACCCTCTGCACCATTGCCGCGAGCGTGAACTTCGCGACCCAGGCCGACACCATCAAAATTGGCGAGATCAACAGCTACAAGGTGGTGCCGGCGTTTCTGATGCCGTATCGCAACGGCTGGAACTTGGCGCTCAATCAGATCAACGCGGCGGGCGGCGTCAACGGCAACAAGCTCGAAGTCGTTTTGCGCGACGACAACGGCAATCCGGGCGATACGGTGCGTGTCGCGCAAGAGCTCGTCACGCGCGAGCAAGTGAAGCTGCTGTTCGGCGGCTACCTGTCGAACACGGGCCTCGCGCTTGCCGACTACGCGAAGCAGAGGCGCATCTTCTTCCTCGCAGCCGAACAGTTGACCGACAAGATCGTCTGGCAGGACGGCAACAAGTACACGTACCGCCTGCGGCCATCGACTTACATGCAAGTCGCGATGCTCGTGTCCGAGGCAGCCAAACTCAAAAAGAAGCGCTGGGCGCTGGTTTATCCGAATTACGAGTACGGACAGTCTGCGGTGGCCACCTTCAAACGATTGTTGAAGGCCGCGCAGCCCGACGTCGAGTTTGTCACCGAGCAGGCCACATCGCTTAACAATATCGATGCGGGCGCGGTCACGCAGGCACTCGCCGATGCGAAGCCCGATGCCATCTTCGACGTGCTGTTCAGTTTGGACCTCGGCAAGTTCGTACGGGAAGGAAACACGCGTGGGCTGTTCAAAGACCGCAAGGTCGTGTCGCTGCTGACTGGTGAGCCGGATTATCTCGATCCGCTCGGTGCTGAAGCGCCCGCCGGCTGGATCGTCACGGGCTATCCGTGGTATTCGATCGACACGCCCGCCAACAAGCAGTTCGTCGCCGCTTATGAAGCGAAGTATCACGACTATTCGCGCCTGGGCTCGGTGGTCGGCTATAGCGCGATGATGTCGCTCGCCAACGGCATCAAAAAAGCCGGCACGACCGATCCCGACAAGCTCGCCGCCGCGTTCAAGGGCTTGCCGGTCGATACGCCGTTCGGTCCTATCGTCTATCGCAAGCAGGACAATCAATCGACGATGGGCGCGTATGTCGGCGTCACCGCGCTCAAGGACGGCAAGGGCGCGATGACTTCGTTCCGTTACGTCGATGGCACAAGCGTTCAGCCCACTGACGACGAAGTGAAGAAGCTCCGCCCGGCGGACTAGGCGCTCAAGAAATACGCTAGGTTTTAGGAAAGGGTTTGCTAAAGAACTTCGATCCGGCAAGCCCGAAGCGCCACGGCACATCCATCGCCTTGGTTATACCTATGCGCGGTCCGCACATGATGTCGTAGGCCTCTTCTGGCGGCTCGATATGAAAGGGCGCTTCGAATAGCGACATGCCGTTTTTCGCATGCGTGATATCGAGCGCCTGCGCCATGCGTCCCGGTCCCGAACACAAGAGCTTGAGCGGTTCGAGTCCGCGCCGTTGGCGCATCGCATCGATACCCGTCAGCGGTTCGATCGCGCGTATCAAGACTCCCGCGCCGTGACCCGCTTCGCGACATACGAAGTTGAGGCACCAGTGAATGCCGTACGAGCGATATACATACGCATGCGCGGGCGGTCCAAACATGACCGCGTTGCGGGGTGTGGGTCCGGAGTAGCTGTGCGACGCGGGATCTTCGCGGTCGTACGCTTCGGTTTCGACGATCCGTCCGCCGACCCCATCCACGGTGACGATCGCGCCGATCAGCGCACGCGCGACTTGCTCGGACGGTACGTGGAAATCGATGGAGTGAGCACTTGAATTCATGAGCGATATTTTAATCAAGACCATCACCGCTCGATGTCTAAACACTAAGCGCCGCTCATCTCCATCGAGATGCAGAAGTAATCCGCAAACGTTAAGCACGAGTGGCGCTAGGCGCATCCGGTGAATGCCATTCGCTTTGAAACGAAAACCGCGTCGCGATGAAAGCGGCCAATCGACTTGATAGAGGACTTCCCGAATCGCGCAAGCCCGTCAACAGAACTTGCACGGCAAGGCAGATTCGTCACTGTGTCAACAAAGTGTTTGCAGGCGTCGCAAAGTGCGTGACAAACCGCCATCGCTGCATGTAAGCTTGAGTCCTTCAAACGGTGCGCGATGTTTCATCGATGCACCAAAACGATTCGAGTAAGGCATTTTCTACTGAGTGTTTGCCTAGTGGATAAAAAACCACGCCGAAATCGCTTGCCAGTCCAAAGCCGGCCATAAACCGTCGCAAACGTTCTCTAAAGTCCTCTCCGAGGCGTGAAAAACTGCCAAAAGCCGTCCGCAAATTGCGCGAAAACACAAAACGCAAAAAGCAAAATCTCTTTCCCTAAAATTTTTCTCTCCGCTGCCGACTGCGGCGAAAAACCCCTCCTTTAAAACGTCGAATTGAGGCCGTTTTCTGCCTCTAAATGGCGAAGGTTATTTCTGTTGCTAATCGCTAGGATGTGTCCGTGCCCAGTGAATCATTCGCCAGGCGCAAAACACACCTACCTCTCTCACTCGTTTTAGAGGAACAGAAATGAGCAAGTTTTTTAAGGCTTTCGTTCATGATGAGCGCGGCGTCAGCGCTATGGAATACGGGATTCTCGCCGGCATCATTGCTGTTGCGCTCGGCACGGTCGCAACCACGTTCGGCAGCAACATCACCAGCTGGTTCTCGACCATCAACTCGAAGGTCACGTCGGCTCAGAACGGTACCAAGAGCTAAATGGCTTTCGAGAGGTTCACGCCCCCCGGCGCGAATCTCTTTTCTTCCTTCTACTTTTCATATCCGGTCCATCGTGCAGTTCGCCTCTCTTGCCATTCGTTTCGTCGTGCTGTGCGCACTGCTCGTGCTCGCGGTGATCGACGTTCGTGCACGTCGCCTGCCGACTGGAATCGTAGTGGCGATCGGTGCGTTGTTCTTCGTCGACGCGCTGTTGAACAAGCTGACGGTCGACCAGATCATTTCCCACTTGATGCTGGCTTGTGCCGTGTTCGCGGTCTGCGCCGCGCTTTTCGCCGCGAAGATGCTCGGCGGGCGCGATGCGAAGCTCGCGGCAGTCATCTTTCTGTGGGCGGGCCTGGGCCTTTCGTTGCCCGCGCTTACGTTCATTTCCCTGATCGGGACCGTGGTGTCGCTGATCAGTCTTGCCACTCGCAACGTACGCGCCGACCAGTCGTCGTCGCCGCTGCGCGCGCTGGTGATGTTTTCGGGCGCGCGCGGCGTGCTTTACGGTGTGGCGCTCGCGCTGGGAGGCGGTCTCGTGATCGCCGCGTTGCCATTGTTGTTGCCTCTGTTTTCGACGCATTAGGACGGCGCACGTCATGTCCAACATCATCAAGTTCGCCGTCCTGCTCGTTGGCGCTTTGCTCATCTCCATGATCCTGCGGGTGGTCGTCGCCAGCGCATCGAAGCCGGCTGCCCCGCTCGTCATCTCGATGGAAAAAGTGCTCGTCAGCGACGCCGCGTTGCCGCAGGGTCTCCTGCTGGGCGATGAAGACATCACCTGGAAAGCGATGCCCGTCAACGGCGTGCCGCCCAACGCAATCGTTTCCGGCGCGCCGAACGCACCCGATCTGAAGGGTGCGTTGTTGCGTCATCCGGTCAAGAGCGGCGATGTGCTGTCGTCGGAAGACGTCATTCTGTCGAGCGCGCCGGGCTTCCTCGCCGCGACGCTCAAACCCGAAATGCGCGCCGTCTCGGTGGCCGTCGACGATGTGTCGGGCAACACTGGCCTGATTCAGCCTGGTGACTACGTGGACCTCCTGCTCACGCAGCAGATGGACCAGCGCACCAATTTTCCGGACCGCGTGGTCTCGAGCGAAACGGTGGTCGAGCACTTGCGCGTGCTGGCCGTGGCTCCGAAATCAAGCGCCCGAAAGCCAATAGCGATTCGTCCGATGCCGGCATCCGCGCCCGCACCGTGACGCTGGAAGTCACGCCGCGCATGGGCGAAGTCGTGGCGGTGGCCGTGCGTCTGGGCAGCCTGTCGCTTGCGCTGCGCAGCTTCGCGACGGCGAGCTGCAATCCGGCATCCGACACGGGCGCCGCAAGCGAGCCTTCTTCCGAGCGTGCACCGATCTGGGCGGGCGACATCTCGCGTGCAGTGCGCGCTGCCGCGCCAGAAGCAACCGGCGCCGGCCGCGGCCGGTGGCATCGAGCCGCCCACGCCCAAGACGGTCGCGATCTATCGCGGTTCGGAAAAGAGCGACGGGGAAGCGGTCGCCCAGGCGAGCACGTTGTCCGACAAAGCCCCGCCGCTGCCGACGGTTCCTGCTCATCGCTAATGCAGGCCGGGCGTGAACCGGCGACCAAGGATATGAATGTCACGAATACGCAGTTCAGTTCGCGATTGAAGCCGGTGCTGCCCGCCGCACTGACGATGCTCGCCCTCGTGTGCGCGAGCGTCGGCTATGCGCCCGCCGCCGACACGCTGTTGCCGCCCCTGCCGCAGATGATGCACACGGTGGCGCGTGTCCCCGTCGCGGCGGCGCCGCAGAAGGACGGTGTGACCAATGTCAGCGCCGAATCCGGCCAGGGCACGCTCGCGCTCGACGCCGGCAAGGGTTCCATGCTGCATCTGCCGGAAGATGCGGTGTCGGTGTTCGTTGCCGACCCGAGCATCGCCGATGTACAGGTGCCGACGCCACGCGCGGTGTTCGTGCTCGGCAAGAAGGCCAGCTCGACCACGCTTTACGCGCTCGGCGCCAACAACAAGCCGATTTTCCAGAAGACCATCGTCGTCGCACGCGATCTGATGGCCTTGCGCGCCATGCTCAAGGGCCGCTTCCCGGCGATGAACGTGGACGTGAACGGCACGCAGGGCTCGCTGATCCTGACCGACCAGGCACAGAATCCCGCCGAGGCGGATGCGGTCGTGCAGGCGATCACGCCGATGCTCGCGGACAAGGAGGTGCTGGTCAACCGCATGACGATCGACCGTCCGCTGCAGGTGCAGTTGCGCGTTCGCATCACCGAAGTGGACCGTTCCGTGACGCAGCAGTGGGGAGTGAACTGGCAGGCCATCGGGAGCGCGGCCGGCAACTGGTATAGCGGCATTTTCAGCGGCCGCAGCATCTATAACTACAACTACAGCCAGCCGCTGACCAGCTCGACGGGCGCGGTGACGTATCCGGTGAATCTGCCATCGAACGGCGCGTACTCGCTGTTCGGCGCGTTCAATACCAACAACACCGACATTCGCGCGCTGGTCGATGCGCTGAACCAGGAAGGCTTGCTCACGGTGCTCGCCGAGCCGAACCTGGTCGCGCTGTCCGGGCAGACCGCCAGCTTCCTCGCCGGCGGCGAGTTTCCGATTCCGGTCTCACAGACCAACGGCGCGATCTCGGTCGAATTCAAGCAGTTCGGTGTGAAGCTGGACTTCACGCTGACCGGGCTGACCGATCACCGCATCAGCCTGAAGGTGCGCCCGGAAATGAGCCAGATAGATACGACCGCGAGCGTGACCACCGGCGGCATCACCGTGCCGGGCTTGTCGGTGCGCCGCGCCGACACGACCGTCGAACTGGCGAGCGGACAAAGCTTCGCGATCGGCGGCCTGCTCCAGAGCAATACGCAGGACATCGTTTCGCAGGTGCCGGGACTGGGCTCGCTGCCGATCCTCGGCAAGCTGTTCACCTCGACGAACTACCAGAACAATAAGACCGGAAGACCGGACTGGTGATCATGGTGACACCTTACATCGTCGAGCCGACCGATCCGGCCAAGCTGCGATCGCCGATCGAATCGCTGGTGTCGCCGAGCAGCGATGTCGAATACATCTTCGACCGTTTGATGGGCGGCACCGAGGCTAAGCGGGCAGGCCCCGGCCAGCCTCGTCTCGTCGGCGCGGCCCGCTATGCTATGTCTACTGAGCCTGATGCCATGAACCACATTCGTCTCGTTTCGTTTTTCGCCACCGACGCGCTGGCGCTGCCGCTCGCCGGCTGCTATCTGAAGCCGCCGGTCAGCATGCCCGATGCGCGTGTAGTCGGTTACGACGGCACGTCCGCCGTGCCCCCTGATTGCGACAAGCTCACGCGCGCGGCGCTCCTGCTGGACGGCGGCGTGCGCCGCCCCGTCGATGCAGTGAGGCTGTGCCACCTATACCAATCTGGCGGCGCAGGTCGCGCAGCCTGAAGACCTCGTGAAGCCGCGAATGTTCGGCCCGGCGGATACTGCCGTTGCCGCCAGCGCCGTGCATCGCTACGAGACCGGCCAGCTCATTCCGCTGGACAACACGACTTCGCGCAACAGCAAGTAAGCGCCCATCCTGACACCGATGCCATGAGCACAACCGATTTCACGCTGATCAAGGGCAAATCCGGAATCCGGGCCGCGGACTTCATCGCCTTCGTCGCCGACTGCCAGACCGAGCAGGTTCTCAAATCCTTCGTACTGGAACAGGCGATACCGCACGCGCATATCGCCATCGGCAATATCGACGACGCTATTGCGTACCTGTCGAAGATCGACCGCGCGCCGCAATTCCTGCTGGTCGACCTGCACGACTCGGTCATGCCGCTATCCGACCTCGGCCGCCTCGCGGAAGTGTGTGAGCCGTCGGTGCAGGTGATCGGCATCGGCGAGCGCAACGACGTCGGCCTGTTCCGCAGCCTGCTCAAGCTGGGCGTGCACGACTATCTGGTCAAGCCGCTCACCGTCGAACTGCTCAAGCGCACTGTCAACACGGCCGACGGCAAGGTCGTGCCGGTGACCATCGCGCGGACCGACAAGACCATCACCTTCACGGGAAGGCGTGGCGGCGTGGACGTGACCACGGTTGTGCTGAACTTGGCGCGCCACCTGGCGGACGATACCCACCGCCGGGTCGCCTATGTCGATCTGAACCTGACCAATAGCGCGGCCAACAACATGCTCGGCATGCAGAGCAACAACGGCCTCGCCGAAGTGCTGCAGAACCCGCACCGTCTCGATCCGCAATACGTGGAGCGCACGCTGGTCGCCAAGGGCACGCGCTTGTTCATGCTGACCGCCGACCTCGACTATGGCGCGGAGCGCAACCACACGCCCGAGGCGCTGGCCTGCGTAATGGAGATTCTCGGCGACAGCTTCCACTACGTTTTCGTGGATGTAGCCGATCCGGGCGATCCGCTCGCCCAGTTGGCTTTCGATCACGCGTCGCGTGTGTACGTGGTCACCGACCACTCGGTGCATTCGACGCGCGAGACGATCCGCCTGCTGCGTCATATCGAAGATCGCGACAACAATCCGCCCAGCTCGATTCTGCTTAACAACCCAACCCAAACGCGGCGATCGCGGGCAAGGTACAGCTGTCCGACTTCATGTCGGCGGTGGGCCGCTCGATCCTGCATGAGATCCAGTTCGAGGTGAAGGCGCTGGCCACGGCCGAAAACCTCGGCGAAGTGCCGAAAGAGAAGACGCCGAATGGTTTCACGCAAGCCATCGCGCGTATTGCCAGCGACCTGACCGGCCAGCAGTCCCAGCCGGAGCGTTCGCTGTTGAGCAAGTTCCGCTTTAGGAGAGGTTGATGTTCGGCCAGAAACAGGTTGCCCGCGCGACATCGCAAACAAGCGAGCCGGTTCGTCAGAACGCGCCCGCCGCGCTCGCGCCGGCGGAACCATCGATGCCCGCGTCGCTGCTGGCGCGCGTGCAGGTCACGGCGGAAGCCAACGACTCGTTGGTGCGCTCGGACCTGTTCAAGGTGATCCGCGCTGGCGTGTTCGGCTCGATGAACGCATCGGCAGTAGTCGGCAAGTCGCGCGAGCAGATGAAGCCGGGCATCGAGCAGCTCGTGACGGAAATCGCCGGGCGCCAGGGCCTCAACGTGAAGATGTCCGAGCAACAGCAGATCGTCGGCGAACTGCTGAACGACATGTTTGGTCTCGGTCCGATCGAGCCGCTGCTCGCCGACGAAACCATCACCGATATTCTGGTGAACGGTTCCGATCAAGTCTATGTGGAACGCCACGGCCGCCTCGAACTGACCAACTGCAAATTCCACGACAACACTCACGTGACCAACGTCGCGCAGCGTATCGCCGCGGGCGTGGGGCGTCGCGTCGACGAAAGCAGCCCGATGGTCGACGCGCGTCTGGCCGACGGCAGCTGGGTTAACGTCGTGCTGCCGCCGCTCGCCATTCACGGCGCGTCGATCTCGATTCGTAAGTTTTCCAAGCGCAACATCACGCTGCATCACATGGCGCAGCAGAGCAACATGTCGGCCGCGATGGCAACCGTGCTCAAGCTCGCCAGCACCTGCCGCCTGAACGTGATCGTCTCGGGCGGTACGGGTTCGGGCAAGACAACACTGCTCAACACTGCTCAACGCGATGTCGCACTTCATCGGCCACGGCGAACGCACGGTGACGATCGAAGATGCGGCCGAACTGCAACTCGTGCAGCCGCACGTCGTGAGTCTCGAAACGCGCCCGGAAAATGCCGAAGGTCTCGGCGCGGTGACGCAGCGCGATCTCGTGCGCAATGCGCTGCGGATGCGCTCGGACCGCATCATCCTCGGTGAAACCCGCGGCCCGGAAGCCTTCGACGTGCTGTAGGCCATGAACACGGGCCACGGCGGCTCGATGACCACCATCCACGCGAACACGCCGCGCGACGGCATCACCCGTCTCGAATCGATGGTGACGATGGCCAACGGCAATCTGCCGCTGTTCTCGATCCGCCGTCAGATCGCCGCCGCCGTGCACATGATCGTGTAGATCGAACGAATGCGCGACGGCATGCGCGCGTCACGCGCGTGACGGAACTGGTGGGCATGGAAGGCGACGTGACCATAACGCAGGACCTGTTCGCCTTCAAATACGACGCGACCGCCTACAGCGAGGAAGTGAAGGGCACCTACGAGTCTGCGGCGCTGCGTCCGGCATTCTCGCAGCGCGCCCAGTACTATGGTCTCGAAGATACACTGCTCGAGGCGATGCAGCCATGAGTCTCATCAACCTCATTACCATGTGCGCTTTCGTCGTCGCCGTGCTCGGCGGCGTGATGGCGCTCACCGTGCAGGACATGCGCAAGAACCAGCCGCATGCGCGTATCAGCACGCGCATGCGCGAGTCGTTCCAGTTGCGCGTGGTGGCGGATGCGGGCTTGGGCAAGTTCGACGGCGATCTCTTCAAGGTGAACAAGTGCGACAGCATCTTCACGCGCTTTTTCGGCCCGAAGATTTCGCGGCTGCGCACGGTGGCGGGGAAGAGCGGCTTGCGCATCGTGATCGCTGCGGCGATTCTCGGCGAGTTGCTCGCGATCGGCATGGTCGATGTGATGCCCTTGCCGCAGTTCATCAAGCCGCTACTCGTGATGGGCATGCCGGTCTTCTTCCTGACCAAGGCCTACAATTTTCTGGTCGGGCGCTTTCGCCGCTGCTTCCTCGATGGCTTTCCCGACCTGATCGACCTGATCGTACGCGCGGTGCGCGCGGGCGTGCCGGTCACGCACGTCATCACGACCACCGCCGACGAATGCCCCGAGCCGCTCAAAAGCGAATTCCGCGTGATGAGCGATTCGCTGCAGGTCGGCCTCGATCTGGAAGAAGTGCTCACCGTCGCCATGCGCCGCATCGAGATCGCGGACTTCTCGTTCTTCTGCGTGTGTCTGCTGCTGCAACGCGAAACCGGTGGGCAGTTCGGCGAAACGCTCGAGAACCTGTCGAACATCGTGCGCACGTGTAGTGAAATCCGCTCCAAGACCAAGGTACTGACCAGCGAAGCGCGCATCACGACGAAGATCCTGACGGCGGTGCCGATCTGTATCGTCGGCAGCATGTACTTCCTGAATCACGATTACCTGATGGTGCTAATCAACACCGAGGCCGGCCAGAAGCTGATGACGTTCGCGACCATCTCGATTGCCATCGGCCTTATGGTCATACAACAAGATTTCGAAGCTGGATACGTCGCGATGAACCCGGACCAGATTCAGACGCTCACCAACCTCGTGATGCTGTTCGCGTTGTTCGCCGGACTCGCCGTCTGGTGGATGATGAAGCACGGTGGCCAGCGGGGCCGCATTGCGGAGCGCGCGCGGACGGCCGCGACCTCGGAGCGCGCCGATCTCGTCACGACCAGCGACGACGAAATGCTCTCGTTCCGCGAGCGCACCATGCGCCGCCTCGCGCGCATCGGCGACAAGCTGCCGCTGTTCGACGCGAAGTACCGTCTCAAGCTGCAAAAGGAACTGGTGCGCGGCGGTTATCGCAGCAACATGGCGGTGTCGGTGCTGCTGGCGTCGAAGTTCTGCGTGGGCCTGGTGTTCGCGGTGCTCACGGTGATTCTCGGCTCCGACTTGCCCCTGATCGGCACCTTCTCGCCATGCGCGGCGTGGCCATGCTGATGGTGTTCATCGTCGGCATGATCGTGCCCGAGTACATCATCGGCTTCATTTCGGCGCGCCGCCGCGCCGCGATGGCGAGCAGCCTGCCCGATGCGCTGGACCTGCTCGTGATCTGCACGAACGCGAGTAACAGTCTCGGCGTGTCGATCCGCCGCGTGGCGGACGAACTCAAGCTGTCCGGCGACTCCACACGTGCCTTGCACGGACTCGCTGCGCGGATCGACCTGCCGTCGATCCGCGCGCTCATCTCGACGCTCACGCAGTCGATGCGTTATGGCACGTCGATCACCCAGGCGCTGCGCACGCTGTCGCGCACGGAGCGCCTGCAACACATCGTGACGCTGAAAGAAAAGGCCGCCAAGCTAGCGCCGAAGATGGTCGTCCCGATGATGTTCATCCTTCCCGCGATCATCGCCGTCGCCGCAGGCCCGGCCGTGATCCAGTTGCTCGACTTTATCGATAAATCGAAATGAAGACGCTCGATTCCATGCTTCGCCTCGTGTCCACGCTCGGCGCGAGCGGCTGCACGACCACCGTCCAGCAAGCCTCGGGCGGGCGCCCCGTCCTGAACAACGCCGCGCCCAGCCAGATGAGCGAACTGCGCATCGCGGAGTCGGCCCTCACGTCTGGCAACATGGAAATGGCGACCACACTGTACAACAAGATCCTGCAATGAACCCGCGTTCCGTCGAAGGCCTGACCGGCCTTGGCAATACGCTCTATACGGTGGGCGATTACACTCGCGCCGGCGTCTACTACGGCAAGGCCAACGAGATCGATCCCGCCGCGCCCGCGCCGATGGTCGGCCTCGCAAGCGTGGCATCCACCAGCACTGTTCCGACGACGCCATCACGACCTATAAACGCCTGCTGGCCGAAAGTCCGGACGATCTCCTCGTGGCTACGCCGGCCTTAGCGCGGCACTCGACATAAAGGGCGACCACGACCAGGCACAGGCGGTGCTACGCGACGGCCTGAAGCGCAATCCCGGCGACATGTCGCTGTCGATCAACCTCGGCCTGTCGCTCGTGATGGCGGGCAAGCCGCGCGACGGCGCCAACGTGCTGCTCGACGTGACGTGCTTCCCGGCCGCGCCGCCGCAGGCGCGCTAGGGCCTCGCGCTCGCCTACGGCCTGCTCGGCAACGACGCCGCGAAATCCTCGGCCGCGACCTGCCGAAGGCTTCGGTGCAGGACAACCTGCGCTACTACGAGCAGCAGCGCCAGCGCATGAATTCGTCCTCTGTCGGCGTCGTGCCGGTGACGTCCGCGCTCGTGACTTCCGTGAGCCTCAGATGAACCGTATCCGTCGCGCGTCCGCCCGCGTGCGGCGCATCTCGTCCGTTCTGCGTCACGACGAAAGCAACTCGACCATCGAGTTCGCCATCCTCGCGCCGTTCGTTTTCGTCATCGTGCTCAGCACCGTGGAGATGGCGCTCGATATGATGATCGATGCGACCGTGCAGATCGCGGCGCAGGCCGCCTCGCGGACCGGCCTGACGACCACCAATCCGTCGGCACGCACGCGGACGCCGCCAAGCAGATCGTCAACGACATTCTCGGCGGTTGGACCAACATCGGCGCGACCGTGACCATCGACACGCTAACCTACGGCACGTACAGCAACGTCGGCACCAAGAATTACACCTCCGGCATGGGCGGCTTCGGCGACGTGGTGTCCTACAACATCACGGTCTCGATGCCGCCGATCACCGTCATTCCCAAGCTGTTCGGCGTCGATACGCTGGTGTTTTCGCGCAACTATCTCGTGCAGAACGAAAAATGAAAACTGTCCGCTCAACCGCATCGCGCCGTGAGACGCCGCGCCGCCCGGGACTCCTGACACGGCTTCTGCATTCAAACCGCGGCAGCGCGACGAGCAAGTTCGTGATCCTCGTACCGCTGATGATACTGATCCTCACCGGCTTCGCGGAAATCTACTGCTATCTGTGCGCGGTCAGCATCGTCGAGTACACGGCCTTCATGCTGGCCGATTCGCTCGGCCAGTTGCCGCAGATCGTCAACGACAACTCCACCAGCAACGCCAATAACCTCGGCGCACTGTGGTCAGCGGCGACGCTGCTCGCCATGCCCAACGACCTGACGAGCGGCGGCGCGGTCATCATCACGTCGATCTGCGACGGTTCGCCCACCTCTTGCGTCACGCCGCCGCAAACGCCTTCGCTGAATCCGGGCATCGCCGTGATCCACTGGCAGAAGGGCGCGCCCTGGAACGCGGGAGACCTGGACACCCGCATCACGAGCAGCAACGTGGTGCCGAGCGGTTGGCCGTTTCGCGTGGGCGACTCGGCGGTGGTCGTCGAAGTGATCTACAAATTCAACCCGTTTGCGATGACTGCGGCCTTCTGGCCCGACGCGCTCGGAACGCAGACGATCTATGAACGCGTGTACGTGCGTCCGCGTACCGGCTATCCGCTCGACCTGGTTGGCTAAGAAGAAAAAAGATGAAACGGGGAATTCTTCAGAAGCGGCGCCACGCGCCGGCACATGCGCGAGCGCGCTTGTTCGAGAACTTCGGCGGCCCGAGCCTGCCGCGCACCGTCGGCAATCTGATGACGGGCGGCGAGGGCGCGGTTACCGTGATCTTCGCCATGACGGCGAGCATGACCATCGGGCGCTCGCCATGGCGATCGACATGATCGACGACTACGCCGAAACGCAGGCGCGCATGCAGATGGCGCTGGACGTCGCCACGCTCTCGGCGGGCGCGGACCTTTCGCACTTCGCTAGCAATTCCGGCACCGACCTCGCAACCTGGCAGGCTGACGCGCGCGCCTACTATGACGCGAACATGCCGAATACGAACTTCAAGGCAACCGTGGCCGGTTCGCCCGCGACCGAACACACCATCAAGCTGTCGGCGTCGGTCACGGTGCCGCTGTATGCGCTGATCATCCTCGGCACGAATTTCAGCAACAATTTCGGCGACGGCAGCAGCGATTCGAACTCGCCCTCGACGCAAACCGTGTCGGCGAGCAACTCGGCGCTGCGTGTGCCGAAGAGCACGCTCGAACTCGCGCTGATTCTTGACAACACCGGCTCGATGGCCGATGCGGCGCAAAGCGGTGGCTCGACCAGCAAGATGGAAGGCCTCAAGACTGCCACCAATTCGCTGATCACGAACATTTTCAGCGTGTCGGGCAACGACTCGTATATCGGTCTGGTGCCGTTCACGACCATGGTGAACCTCGGCACATCCATCAAGACGACCGGCTGGCTTGCCCAACGATTTCAGCTACAATTCCAGCAGCGGCACGACGATGGACAACTGGGCGGCTGCGCGGTCGAGCCGCACACCGGCGACGACATCGAGCCGAAAGACTACGACCTGTCGCTGTCGCCGAACTTCACGCTGTTCTACTACAACGTGCCGTCGTCGGGCTTCACGGTGGCGACGGTCTCCGACAAGACCAACTGCATGGTGCAGAAGTCGACGCTCGTGACCGGCCTGCCGCTCACGTATCAGAGCAACGCGTCCACCTCGCTGTGCGTGGGCACGGCGACCCAGCCCGCGAGCTTCGTCGGTCAGCTTTCCACCAAGAGCATCAGCACCGTGACGTGGGATCAGAACGGTACCTCGGACAATCGCCCGTGCTCGATCTAGCCGGTGGTGTTCCTCACGCAGGACGCGAGCAAGCTCAAGACGGCGGTCGGCAACATGGTGGCGAACGGCTCGACGCTGATCCCGACCGGCCTTCTGTGGGGCTGGCGCATGTTGTCGGAGAAGTGATCGCAGGACTACTCGAAGGATGCGTCGCGCAATGCCTCGGCCCGCGCCATCACGGACGGCCGGGACTGGACCTCGGCTGATACCTCGCTGCCGCGTCCGAAGTCGAATCAGGGCCTGCAGCGCGTGGCGATCATCCTGACCGACAGCATCATGCCGGCACCGTATTTCAACTAGCTTTCGGGCGTGGGCAGCGGCATGCTCCAGTCGAAGGGTGTCGTGCGCTCCAATGGCACGTATCTCGACGGCTCGGTGGCGAGCACGACGGACGTGAACATGTTCCAGATCGGCGTATGCAATGCGATGAAGGCCGACGGCATCATCTACTCGATTACGTTCGGCTCTGGCTCGTCGAGTTTGACGGCCCAGACGACCATGCGCAATTGCGCCACGCCTGGCAACTATTACCACGCGCCGGACAACGCGACGCTCAACCAGATATTCCAGCAGATTGCCGGCAATCTGGGCGTGCTGCGGCTGGTGCAGTAAGCGGAAAACAGGCGGCGGGCGCGAGCTCCGCCGCCGTCACGAACGATGAAGGACACCGAGGTACAGACCTAGACATGAATACGGCAGGCCCCGCCGCCCCGCTCGCGGCTCCGAAGACGCGGCGCGAGAGCCTCGACTGGTTCGTCGCCACGCGCGGATCGGTCTATCTCGACGCGGTGGTTCGCGTCGTCACGGTCGCCGCGCTCAGCATGTTCCTGATCACCGCGATCTCGCTGTAGCTGCGCGACACGTCGCGCATCACGGTGCTGCTGATGGTCATCGCCGAGATGGTGACGGTGACCATCTCGCTATTCACGCGGATTCCGCGCGCCCGCGACTGGAACATTCTGTCCGTGCTGATGTCCACCGGCGCGACGTTCTACTTCCTCGCTTTCAGCCTGGAACCGGGCGTGCATCTGATTCCCGAATGGCTGGCGGCGCCGCTGCAGATCGCGGGCATCGTCATTCAGGTCAGCGCGAAGCTCTCGCTGCGCCGCTCGTTCGACATCCTGCCGGCGAATCGCTGCGTGGTCGTGCGCGGCCCGTACCGGCTGATCCACCATCCGATGTACTTCGGCTATCTGGTCGGCGATATCGGCTTTCTGCTGCCAACTTCTGCCTGCAGAACATCCTCGTGCTCGCCGTGCACTGGACGCTGCAGGTCGGACGCATCTATTGCGAAGAGCGCCTGCTCAAGAATGACGAGATGTATCGCGAGTATGTGAAGCGCGTGCGCTTCTTCTGATCGTCGGCGTGTTCTGAGGCGGAGCCCCGATCAAGCGGGCACGCGGGATGCTCCCTATGACGACGCAGTTCAACTTCACAAGGAGTACCGATATGCCCGAGAAGAAAACCCTTGAGCGTGCGTCGAAGTCGAAGCGCGCCGGCAAGTCAGCAAGCACGCAGGCAGGCGCTTTCGTGAAGCAACAGGTCGATCACATTCGCGAAGGCAAGCATGGCGCGAAGTCGGCCAGGCAGGCCATCGCAATCGGCTTGTCGGAAGCGCGCCGCGCCGGCGTGAAACTCAAGACGCCGAAGAAGGGCGCCGCCACCGAGGCGACCCGCAAGAAGGCCGTGCAGGACACCAAGGCCGCGCATCGCACCAAAAAATCCCCCAGCACCGAATTGAAGGCGAAGCGCTCGGCCGTGGCGACGCGCCTGCTCAAGCGCGAAAGTACCAAGGCCGCATTGCCTAAGGCAATGCTGGATTAAGTCCACCATTAGTGCTTGTCAGGTGTTATAGAGCGCACGTGCAAGGAGAAAGGCAAACGACGATGAAGCAGCAGACGCTGGCGATGGCCGCGGATCAAGGTGCGGGGTTCGAGACTTGCCGCAAACGCACGCGACGCGACGAGTTGCTTGACACGATGAACACGATCGAGATTCG
>LFLF01000045.1 GCA_001184395.1 Candidatus Paraburkholderia calva
GAGCAAGGCGTCTATGGAGATAGCGCCTATGCGAGCCAGAAAGCGCTGATGCGTGGCAAGGCCGCCAAGGCACGCGACTTCACCAATCAGCGTACGCGTCGGGCGGGCGAAATTGACAAGGTAGCGCGCGGCAAGAATCGCAACAAGTCGAAGATCGGTGCTCGCGTTGAGCAGGGGTTTGCTGTTGTCAAACGCCTGTGGGGCTTCACGAAGGTGCGCTATCGGGGTCTGGCGAAGAACGCCAATCGGGCTTTCGTTGCGCTGGCGTTGACCAACGTTTATCTTTCGCGCAAGCGATTGATGGCACAGGTTCGCCCGTAATGGGGGAAAGCGGGCCGCAGGCCCAGGCGCAACACCCTGGTGGACCGGAAATCCAGGCGTAAAGCCTCACTCACGATGAATCTGCCGCTATTTGCGCCTGAATCGATGAATACAACCGGCTGCTTCAGCGTTGCCTTAAGTTTGTTGATGCCGTTGACGAACGCGTGTTCGCAAGCTTCGGCGGCAAAATGGTCTTTCGACTCGAAGTGTCCGTAAAGGCTGCCGTGCGTAAGTCCGGCCTCTCGCGCGATCTGCGCGACGCCCACGCCCTCCAGCCCATGTTCACGATATATAGGACGCGACGCCGCATCAAGCAGTGCGTCGCGATTCTGTTCCGCCTGTTCTTTAGAAACCTTCACGACGCCTCGGAATGGATGCCCCAGCTCAGTATGGCCGGGGACAAATTGGAATCGTTCCAGTATAGCGCTCTCAGGACATCCACGAGCGCCGCCGCGCTTAATTCGCGATCTGAATAACTAGATATTACGTGACCGGTTCCGAAGGCTCGATCAGACTATCCAGCTTGGCGCCCGTGGCGCGGTTGTTCGTATCCTCTGTGACGGAATACGGAAATACGCGCGGCAAACGGCTCGCTTTGTCGAGACGCGCAAGCTAGTGTGTTTGCCGAAAAGTCGATAGCGCATGCCTGCGTTTCCTCCACTTGAAATGGACGCCACTCCTAATTATTACGACAATGATATTACGACAATGACCTTTGCTTTTGATGATGCTCGCAGTGATTGGCGCAACGCTTGCGAAGGTCGGGCCAAACGCGATCCGTCCGGCAAAATAGGCCCAAAAATGCAAGCCCAGTGAAAACTTGCGCTACGATGCTGCCTTTTCCCCATCCGACCTGAGCCGTTCCGTTGTGACCGCGTCTGATTTCAAAGGCCTCGCGCAGAGGTTTCTGGCCCGTCTGGCAGTGAAACTGCGCCCGCATGCACGACCGCGCACGCTGCTGCTGTTGCCTGCGATGGCGCTCTTATAATGTGCTGGTGCTGATTCCCTTTGCGCCCGGCATTCGCGACCTGCGCCGCGCCAAGATTGATCAGCCCGCGCAGATCTATTCCGCCGACGGCAAACTGCTCGCCGAATTCAAGCCGACGCACCGCGAATGGGTGAGCCTCAAGCAGGTCTCGCCATTTGTGATCGATGCGCTCATTTCCACGGAAGATCGGCGCTTCTATTCGCATTACGGCGTCGACTTTAAGCGCACGGCGTCGGCGGCATTGCATACGTTCAAGGGAGACAAGCAAGGCGGGTCGACCATCACGCAAAAGCTCGCGCGCAATCTCTTTCCTGAGGAAATCGGCCGTTCGAAAAGCTCACCCGCAAGCTGAAGGAAGCGATTACCGCGTTCAAGATCGAAGCTGTCTATTCGAAGGACGAGATCTTCGAAACCTATCTCAACACGGTGTCGTTTCTCTACAACGCGTATGGCATCGAGATGGCGGCGCGCACCTACTTCGATAAATCTGCGGGCGAACTCGACGCGCTCGAGAGCGCTACGCTGATCGGCATGTTGAAGGGGAACAGCTACTACAAGCCGGTGACCAATCCGGAACGCGCGCTGGATCGCCGCAACATCGTGCTCGGGCAAATGGTGAAGTTCGGCCATCTCGCAGCGAACAAGCTCGGCGCGTTGCAGAAGTGCCCGCTGCGAATCGACTTCGAGCGGCAGACTGAAGAGCCCGGACGCGCTCCGCATTTCGCGCAGCAGTTGCGCAAGTGGCTCATCGCGTGGGGCCGACGACAACGACTTCAATACCTATTCCTATGGCCTCGTGGTGCGCACGACCATCGACTCGCGCTTGCAGTCGATGGCGACGCAAGCGCTGACGTTTCAGGGCAGTCAGCTTCAGTCGATCGCGAATACCGCGTGGAGCGGACGCGGCGGCTGCGCAAACGCGAAGGCCGATCTCGCGCATGCGTTCATCCGCGAAACCGATCCGCATCACCGATTCGCCAGAGCCGGTGCAACTCTTTCACATCCGCGATGTTCTGCGCTGGTGTCTGCAGATCCTGCACCAGCATTTCCCGCTGCTGCGCGGACGTCAGCCGCATGAACGTCGACATCTGCTCGTTCAGCGTTTCCAGCCCGACGATCTTCCCCCGCACCCGCAGATACACGTTCTGCAATTGCGCCTCCGTCCCGTACTCGCTCTGAAACCCGGCCTTCAAGGTATCGTACGTTTTGGTGAGCATCGACGCGAGCCACGGCCGCGTGTGGCGCAACTTCTTCCGCGCTTCCGGATTGTTGCGCATGCGCGCCTCGACCTCCTGCCACATCGGCTTGGGCAGATAGTCGATCAGGCATTCGCTGTGGCACATACCATAGCGATTCACATCGTCCTGGGGAACGAGCAGTTCGTCCGGTGAGATTTCGAGCGCCAGCGTAGGCGATGCATCGAGCGCGCCGAGTATGGGTTTGCGAAACGGCTGCTCCGGCAGATAGTCGCTCGCGAAACCCACATGCAGCGTGCCGAGCACGTAGATGGTCGTCGTGCCCTTGGTCGCCATGTAGAACGGCATGCGCGGCAGCGAGACGCGCACCGGACCGCTGGCGGTCGTGCCGTTGGTTCGATCGAGTGGTTGTGAGTGGCAGCGGAACTCGCGCCGGGCAGCGCGGTGGGCTCGGCCTCGCCCGCGGGTTGAGTCGTGCCGCCCGCCGGCGTGCGCGTTCCCACGACGGCCAAACTCGAAGGCGACTCCGCTACGCCGGCGGTAAACAGTACGAAGGCTGTCGCTTTGGCGAACGCCGCGCGTCGCGCGCGACTTGTCATAGGATTCTGGCACGGACCGGTATCTTAAAACATTCGTGCGACGTGCCGTGCATGAGCTGGCGCGTCGCGGACTCACACCTCGTCTTCGCTGACCTCTTCCGCGCGATGACACGACAACTGCCGCCCATCGACGACACGCAGCTTCGGCTCCTCGGTCTGGCATCGATCGATCGCGTACGGGCAGCGCTGATGGAACGTGCAGCCCGACGGCGGATTCAGCAGCGAGGGCATCTCGCCCTGCAACTTGATCTTGATGCGCCGGTCCTCTTCGAAGATAGCGGGCGTCGCCGACATCAGCGCGCGCGTGTACGGATGACGCGGCTTCGCGTAGATGGTCCGCTTGTCGCCGAGTTCCGCCACGCCGCCGAAGTACATCACCATCACATCGTCGGCAATGTGCTCGACCACCGACAGATTGTGCGAAATGAACACATAGCTCGTGCCGAACTGCTGCTGCAGATCCATGAACAGATTGAGGATCTGCGCCTGAATCGATACGTCGAGCGCGGACACCGGTTCGTCCGCGACGACGATCTGCGGGTCGAGGATCATCGCGCGCGCAATCGCTACGCGCTGCCGCTGGCCGCCCGAGAACATATGCGGATAACGGGACGCATGCTCCGGCCGCAAACCAACGGTACGCATCATCTGCGCGATGCGTTCGGCGCGCTGCGTCGATGTCATCGACGTGTTGATGGCAAGCGGTTCGCCCAGCGTCTGTTCGACCGTCTTGCGCGGATTCAGCGACGCAAACGGATTCTGAAACACCATCTGCACGCGCTGACGCAATTCCGCGATCTTCGCCTTCTTCGCGCCCGCAACATCTTCGCCTTCGATCAGCAGACGGCCGGACGTCGGCGCTTCGATCATCGTGAGTTGCCGCGCGAGCGTAGACTTGCCGCATCCCGACTCGCCGACGACCGCGAGTGTGCGCCCGCGCTTCAGTTCGAACGACACGCCGTTGAGCGCCTTCACCGTGCCCTGCTCGAACATGCTCTTCTTGACGCTGTAATGCCGCGCGAGATTGTCGGCGGCGAGCACGATGTCCTGACTCATTTCCTTCGGCACTGCGTTCATCGCGCGCCTCCTTCGGCCACCACTTCCATGTTCAACGGCTTGATGCATCGTGCGCGCACGGCTTCATCGGCGGGATCGAGCTGCGCGAGCTTCGGACGCGATTTGCGGCAGTCGTCCACGGCGTACTTGCAGCGCGGTGCGAACAGGCATCCGCTCGGCCGGTCGTCCTTGCCCGGCAGCGTGGCCAGGCGCGCGGTATTGCGGTTGTGTTCGGGGATCGCGGCCAGCAACGCTTCCGTGTACGGATGATGCGGCTCGCTGAAAATCGCCGGCACGTGATTCGTCTCGATGATCTCGCCCGCGTACATCACCGCGACGCGCTGCGCGACTTCGGACACCACGGCGAGATCGTGCAAAATCAGCACAAGCGCCATGCCGCGTTCCTTCTGCAGCTTCACGAGCAGTTCCATGATCTGCGCCTGAATCGTCACGTCGAGCGCGGTGGTCGGCTCGTCGGCGATCAGGAGCTTAGGATTGCACGCTACGGCCATCGCGATCATCACGCGCTGGTTCATGCCGCCCGACATCTGATGCGGAAACGCGTCGATGCGGTTTTTCGCATCGGGAATGCCGACCTGATCGAGCAGTTCGACGGCGCGCTTGTGGAGCGCATCGCCGCGCAGACCTTCGTGCAGCTTCAGCACTTCCTTGATTTGATAGCCGATGGTGTAGCTCGGATTCAGGGTTGTCAGCGCGTCCTGAAATACCATCGCGATGTCCTTGCCGATGATCTTGCGACGCTCGCGCGCCGAAGCCTTCGGCAAGTCGCGGCCATTGAAGGTGACCTGATCGGCGGTGACTCGGCCGGGCGCGGCGATGAGACCCATCAGCGCCATCATCGTGACGCTCTTGCCCGAGCCGGATTCGCCGACCACGCCGACCATTTCGCCCGGCTTCACGGAAAGGTCGATGCGATTGACGGCCTGCGTGCCGCCGAAAGTCACCTGCAAATTGCGGATTGTGAGTAGATCGTTCATCGCTTAGCCCATCCGCTTGAGTTTCGGATCGAGCGCGTCACGCAGACCGTCGCCGAGCAGGTTGATGACGAGTACCGAAATCAGGATCGACAGACCCGGCATGGTCACGATCCACCATGTGCTTTCGATGTAGTCGCGCGCCGAGGCGAGCATTGCGCCCCACTCCGCCGCCGGCGGCTGTACGCCGAGACCGAGGAAGCCGAGCGCGGCGGCATCGAGAATCGCGGAGGAGAAGCCGAGCGTCGCCTGCACGATCAGCGGCGCGGCGCAGTTCGGCAGCACTTGCGAGAACATTAGCCGCACAGTGCCCGCACCCGCCACGCGCGATGCCGTCACGTACTCCTTCTGCAATTCGCCGAGCGCCGATGCGCGCGCGAGACGCACATAACCCGGCAGCGCGACGATCGCGATCGCGAGCATCGTGTTGACGAGACCCGGGCCGATGATCGCAACCACCGCGACCGCCAGCAGCAGCGACGGCAACGCGAGCAGCACGTCCATGAGGCGCATGATCGGTGTATCGAGCCAGTGGAAAAACGCGGCCATCAGACCGAGCACGACGCCGGGAATGAGCGCGAGCACCACGGACACGAAGCCGATCCAGAACGACAGCCGCGCGCCGTAAATCAGACGCGAAAGGATGTCGCGCCCGGCTTCGTCGGTGCCAAGCAGGAACATGCGATTGCCGCCGTCGAGCCACGCGGGCGGAATCTTCACGTAGCTGCGGTATTGCTCGATCGGACTGTGCGACGCGATCACCGGCGCGAAGATCGCGACCAGAATCAGCAGAATGACGATGACGCCGGGGATCACGGCGCCGCGATTGCGCGAGACGTTCATCCAGAACTCGCGCGTGGCGACCATGCGGCCGGACGGCGGCGTGATCGCCTGCGGGGGAAGATTGTTTTGTATGTCGGCCATATCTTGTAATTACCTCGTATGGCGAATGCGCGGATTCAACACGCCGTACAACAGGTCGATGACCAGATTCGCGACGATCACGAGCGAGGCGACCATCAGAATGCCGCCTTGCACAACCGGATAGTCGCGTCGTGAAATGGCGTCGATGAGCCACTTGCCGACGCCCGGCCACGAGAACAGCGTCTCGGTCAGCACCGCGCCCGCGAGCAGTGTGCCGACTTGCAGGCCGATCACGGTGACCACGGGAATCAGCGCATTGCGCAGCGCATGCACGACCACCACGCGCAACGGCGACAAGCCTTTGGCGCGCGCCGTGCGGATGTAGTCCTCGCGCAGCACTTCGAGCATCGACGAACGCGTCATGCGCGCGACCACCGCCAGCGGAATCGTGCCGAGCACGATGGTCGGCAGGATCAGATGGCTCACGGCGGAAACGAACGCACCTTCGTCGGTCGAGAACAGCGAGTCGATCAGCATGAAGCCGGTCACGTGCGGAATGTCGTATTCCACCGCGATGCGTCCCGACACCGGCGTCCAGCCCAGCTTCGCCGAGAAGAACATGATGAGGATCAAGCCCCACCAGAAGATCGGCATCGAGTAACCGGTGAGCGCAGTGCCCATCACCGAGTGATCGACGACCGTGCCGTGTCGCAATGCTGCCGCGACGCCCGCCGGCAGTCCGACAACCAGCGCGAAGATCATCGCGCAGATGGAGAGTTCGACGGTCGCGGGAACGCGCGCCATGAACTCGCCCATCACGCTAGTGTTGGTGATGATCGATGTGCCCAGATCGCCCTTGAGCGCGTGCGTCACATAATGGAAATATTGGATCGGAAGCGGCTCGTCCAGCCCGAAGCGCTTCATAGCCGCGGCGTGCATCGCCGGGTCCATGCCGCGTTCGCCCATCATCACTTCGATGGGGTCGCCCGGAATCAGGTGGATGAGTGCGAACGCGAGAATCGTAATGCCGATGAAGGTCGGTATCACCATTCCTATGCATCGCAAAACGAATCGGAACATGATCGCCCTTTGGTTCGTTCGTGGGGAGATAAAACATGTCCGGCGGGCGGATCGCTCAGACCCGGACCGCCGGACGTTTTCGAATAGGGTTTAGTGCAAAAAGCGTTCCGCAGCAAAAACTTACTGCATGCCGACGCCATCGAAACGCACGTAGCCCAGCGGTTCGATCTTCATGCCCGTCACCTTCTTGCTGACCGGCTGATACACCGTCGAGTGCGCGATTGGCGAGAACGGCAGTTGCTGGCCGAAGATCTGCTGCGCGTCGGTGTAGAACTTGGTGCGTTGCGCGATGTCGGTCGTGGAACGGCCCTTGATGACCAGATCGTCGAACGGTTTGTAGCACCACCTCGAGAAGTTGCTGCCCTTCACCGCGTCGCAACCGAGCAGCGTGCCCAGCCAGTTGTCGGGATCGCCGTTGTCGCCGGTCCAGCCGATCAGCATCGCATCATGCTCGCCGGCGTGCGCGCGCTTCAGATACTCGCCCCACTCGTACGACAGGATGTTCGCCTTCACGCCGATCTTCGCCCAGTCGGCCTGAATCATTTCGGCCATCAGACGCTCGTTCGGGTTGTAGGCGCGCTGCACGGGCATGGCCCACAGCGTGATTTCCATGCCGTTCGGGTAGCCCGCCTTCGCGAGCAGCGCCTTGGCTTTCGCGGTGTCGTACGGCTGACCCTTCAGGCTCTTGTCGTAGGACCATTCGGTCGGCGGCATCGGCGCAGTCGCGGCCTGACCCGCGCCCTGATAGACGGAATCGATGATGGCCTTCTTGTTGATCGCCATGTCGAGCGCGCGGCGCACATCGGTGTTGTCAAGGCCCTTCTTCGTCACGTTATACGCAACGTAGCCTTCGTTGAAGCCGGCCTGCGATAGCGTATCGATCTTCGATGCCGACTTGAGCGCCGAAATATCGCCTGGACGTGGATAGCTCATCACCTGGCATTCGTTGCTCTTCAGCTTTTGCACGCGCACGGCGGCATCCGGCGTGATCGAAAAGATCAGCTTCGAAATCTGTACCGCGTTCGGCTTCCAGTAATCAGGATTGCCGTCGAAGCGAATGTTCGCGTCCTTCGTGTAGCTCTTGAAAATGAACGGGCCCGTGCCGACCGGATATTGGTTGATATCCGCGGCCTTGCTGTCCTTCAGCAGCTTGTCGGTGTATTCCTTCGAAAGAATCGACGCGTATTCCATCGCCAGATTCTGGATAAACGGCGCGTTCACTTCTTTGAGCGTGAACTTGACCGTGTACGGATCGACCTTCTCGACCTTCGAGATCAGCTTGTCGAGGCCCATGTCCGTAAAGTACGGAAACGCGACGTGGTACGCCTTGCGGAACGGATTGTCCGGATTCAGCATACGGTCGAAGGTGAACACGACGTCGTTCGCATCGAATTCGCGCGACGGCTTGAAGAACGAAGTGGTCTGGAACTTCACACCATGACGCAGGTGGAAGGTGTACGTCAGGCCATCCGGCGAAACATCCCACTTTTCGGCGAGTCCCGGCTCGATCTTCGTGCCGCCGCGCTGGAATTCGATCAGACGGTTGTAGACCGTGAACGTGTTTGCGGTGAAATCGGTGCCGGTCGTGTATTGCGCCGGATCGAAACCGGCGGGGCTGCCTTCGGAGCAGTAGACGAGCGTTTTATTCGGGATTGCCGTGTGCGCGGACGTTGCCGCGACGAGCGCCGCCGTGGCGATGGTGCCCAGGAGCGCCGACATGCGGACGCTTCGTAACAGGCCAGTTTTCTTCATATTTCCTCCAGGTCGATGCCGATTTTCAGCCGGCGTAGCGCGATATTACTTCGCATGGCGCGGGCACTCCGCCGCGTGACTCTGCCTTATGGACGGTACCAAGCAAATTCGGGCACTACCGTAGCACGAAAAAATTTTACGTGTACGGTCGTTTTCCCCAGTGGCCGCGCCGCCGTCGAGCCGTTCAATTCACTTTGTTTATCGACTATGCGCAGACATGATAGTGCGAAGCGCGTGTTTAGTCGCAAGAAAGTAAAAAAGCCGCGCGATTCGCACCGCGCGGCTTAAAACGAGAAGTTACTCTAAATCCGGATCAGGCGCTTTTGACGCCGAGTCGCTCGCAGATCGCCTTGGACGCCTGCGTGCCGTTCAGCGTATAGAAGTGCAGACCCGGCGCGCCGCCTTCGATGAGCCGGCGGCACAGGTCCGTGACCACATCCAGCCCGAACCCTCGGATCGACTCGCGGTCGTCGCCGAAGCTTTCCAGCCGGCGCACGACCCACTTCGGCACTTCCGCGCCGCACATGTCGGAGAAGCGCATCAGTTGCGAGAAGTTGGTGATCGGCATGATGCCCGGGGTGACCGGCACATCGACGCCAAGCTTGCGCGCTTCGCCAAGAAACGTGAAGTACGCGTCCGCGTTGTAGAAGTACTGCGTGATCGCCGAGTTCGCGCCCGCCTTCACCTTGCGCGCGAAGTTTTCCAGATCGGCGCGCGGCGACTTCGATTGCGGATGGAACTCCGGATACGCGGCCACTTCGATGTCGAACCAGTCGTCGTGCTCCTGGCGAATGAACGCCACGAGTTCCGACGCGTAGCGCAACTCGCCGACTTCGCCCATGCCCGAAGGCAGATCGCCGCGCAACGCGACGATATGGCGAATCCCGTGCTCGCGGTACTGCGAAAGAATCGCGCGCAGATTGTCCTTCGACGAGCCGATGCACGACAGATGCGGCGCGGCTTCGAAGCCTTCCGAAGCCATTTCCAGCACCGTGTCGAGCGTGCCCTGCTGCGTGGAGCCGCCTGCGCCGAACGTCACGGACACGAACTTGGGCGAGAGCTTCGCCAGTTCCTTGCGTGACGCGCGCAGCTTTTCCACGCCTTCTGCCATCTTCGGCGGGAAAAATTCGAATGAAAGTTCGATCGGTTTCATGATGATGTGTGATCGATCGGCGGCGGCAGCGTACGTTTCAACCGGGCGTCAGCCGAAGTTGCGCTGTCCGAAGACGAGCGCCGACAACAGCCACGACACGATGCTGTACAGAATGGAGCCGAAGAACGCGGACCAGAAGCCCGACACTTCGAAACCCTTCAGCAGCGATGAGCACAGCCAGAAGCACAGCGCGTTCACCACGAAGATGAACAGCCCGAGCGTGATGATCGTCACCGGCAAGGTGAAGATGATCAGCACCGGCCGCACGATCGCGTTGATGAGCCCCAGCACGACCGCGACGATCAGCGCCGTTCCGAAGCCGCGAATGTGAATCGACGGCACCAGATAGGTGATGATCAAGAGTGCGAGCGCGTTGATCAGCCATGTCAGCAGCAACGTCATCGAATGAATCTCCGGTTGAAGCGTATGATTAATAGCGGTAGTGGTTCGGCTTGAACGGACCGTTCTTGTCGACGCCGATGTAACCCGCCTGCTCCGTCGTCAGTTCCGTCAGTTCCGCGCCGATGCTGCCCAGATGCAGACGCGCGACCTTCTCGTCCAAATGCTTCGGCAGCACGTACACCTTGTTCTCGTACTTGTCGCTCTGCGTGAACAGTTCGATCTGCGCGAGCGTCTGATTGGTGAACGAGTTCGACATCACGAACGAAGGGTGGCCCGTTGCGCAACCGAGATTCACCAGACGCCCTTCGGCCAGGATGATGATCTTCTTGCCGTCAGGGAACACGATGTGATCCACCTGCGGCTTGATGTTGTCCCACGTGTACTGGCGCGTGGAGGCAATGTCGATTTCCGAGTCGAAGTGGCCGATGTTGCAGACGATCGCGTTGTTGCGCATCACCCTCATGTGGTCGTGGTTGATGACGTGGTAGTTGCCCGTCGCCGTCACGAAGATGTCGGCCTTGTCTGCGGCGTATTCCATCGTCACGACGCGGTAGCCTTCCATCACGGCTTGCAGCGCGCAGATCGGATCGATTTCCGTGACCCACACCGTCGCGTCGAGACCGCGCAGCGATTGCGCACAGCCCTTGCCCACGTCGCCGTAACCGGCCACGACCGCGATCTTGCCCGCGATCATCACGTCAGTCGCGCGCTTGATGCCGTCCACCAGCGATTCACGGCAGCCGTACAGGTTGTCGAACTTCGACTTGGTGACCGAATCGTTCACGTTGATGGCCGGGAACGGCAGACGCCCTTCCTTTTCCATCTGATACAGGCGATGCACGCCCGTGGTGGTTTCTTCCGTCACGCCCTGAATGTGCTTGAGGCGCGTCGAGTACCACATCGGGTCGGCGTCGAGGTGCTTGGCGATCGACTTGTACAGCGCGACTTCTTCCTCGTTCGTCGGCTTGCTGATGACCGAGCGGTCCTTTTCGGCCCTCGAGCCGAGGATGAGCAGCAGCGTGGCATCGCCGCCGTCGTCGAGGATCATGTTGGCGAACTCGCCGTTCGGCCACTCGAAAATGCGGTGCGAGAACTCCCAGTATTCGTTGAGCGATTCGCCCTTGAACGCGAACACCGGCGTGCCGCCCGCAGCAATGGCGGCGGCGGCGTGATCCTGCGTCGAGAAGATGTTGCACGATGCCCAGCGCACGTCCGCGCCGAGCGCGGTGAGCGTCTCGATGAGCACGCCCGTTTGAATCGTCATGTGCAGGGAACCTGCGACGCGCGCGCCCTTCAGCGACTGCTGCGCCTTGTACTCTTCGCGCGTCTGGATAAGACCTGGCATTTCCGTTTCGGCGATGTCGAGTTCCTTCCGGCCCCATGCGGCCAGTGACATGTCGGCGACGACGTAATCCTTGGAATCTTTGGAATCGAGAACTGCGGCGTTCATCACGCCCTCCTTTTCTAAAAAGACTAGAAATGTTGACGTGAGCGCCGTTCGAATGCGGTGGCTCAGCGGGCGCCTTTCATGACTAAAAGCACGTTCGAACCGTCCGGATTGAATGCTTCCGAGCCTGGCGGGTGTCTTGCGGATTGCCCGTCTTGCGGATTGCCCGTCGCAACGCTCCTCGGAAGCGAATGGTAATTGTAGCAAAGGTTCGTGTGGAGAATCGGCTTTGAGCCTTCGCCAATTTTCTTTTTCGGCGCGGCGTGCGCGCCGCTTTGCGCCCTAAAAAGGCAGCGCGGACAGGAGCGGCGCGAGCAGCACCATGACGACGCCGGCGATCATCATCGTGAGACTCGCGACGACGCCTTCCTCGCTGCCGAGTTCACGCGCCTTCGCGTGCCGACGCCATGCGCCGCCGCGCCGAACAGCGCGGTGAGGTCCTTCGGGGCGTGGATCTTGTCGGAGGCGGCGAACGCGAACGGGGTCGAAACGGAGCGCGTCGCGAGGCTGCGTTGCAGTTCCGGCGACAGATGCAGCAGCTTCGCAAGCGCCAGCGACCCGCCGACCGCGACGAAAATGCCGACCGTGACGCCGACCGTCAGGGAAATCCAGTGGCGCTTGAGCCGTGCGCGGTATTCGTAGATCGGCACGGCGAACGCGATGGTCGCCGGGCCGAGCAGCCACATGAGCCAGCGCGTATCGGCGAAGTAGACCGGATAGGGAATGCGCGCCGTCACCACGATCAACGCCAGCACGGCGGGCACCGCGAGCAGCGGCGTGAGCCACGGGCTTCTGAAGCGCGCGTACAGACGCTTCGCCGCGAAATACAGCGCGACGGTCAGCACGAAGCAGCCGGCGGCAATCAGGCGCGCGCCGCGTAGCGCACCGACAACGCGCGATGCAACGCGAGACGGCGTTCGAGCCGCGCCGCGCGATCTACGGCGAAAGCCACCGCGACCATCACCATTAGCGTGCCGGCGGCGATCACCAGCGCGAGGCGCCAGCCGTCTTCCATGAACAGGCCGCTGTACTGGACTGCTGCGACCGCCGCCGGGATGAAGAACAGCAGCATGTCCGCGAGCAGCCAGTCCGCGCCGGCCTTGACCCAGCGCGGCGCGATACCGCCGCAAAACAGCAGCGCGACCAGCCCGGCGACGCTCCCGGGAACCGGCAGCGCCAGCGTGCGCGCGACGAGAAATCGGCGACGAACCAGATCGCCGCGAGCACGCCGCTCTGCCACGCGACGCGACGCGAGCGAAGCGGCGCAGCGCGGCGGTGGACGTTCGATTCGGCAGGACGGCGGACATGGCGGTTCTCGACCTGAAATGTTCTAAGGGTTAACCTGTAATTCGAGTACGAGTATATATGGGCACGCTTGTCATAATAAAATAAACTTCAACTTATTCGTTGAATTCCCAATTGGAATGCTCGAATCGAATGCGAGAAGGGGCGGCTCATGGAACTGCGCGCGTTTAGATATTTCGTGGAAGTGGTGAAGCAAAAGAGCTTCACGGTGGCCGCCGAGCACATGTTCGTCACGCAGCCGACCCATCAGCAAGATGGTCAAGGCGCTGGAAGATGAAGTCGGCTCGCCGCTGCTGCGCGACGCCTGCCAGATGGTGCTGACGGATGCGGGCCAGATCGTCTATCAGCGCGGCATCGAAGTGCTGGCGGCACATGCGCTACTGGAAGCCGAACTCAACGATCTCGGCACCTTCGAGCGCACTGTTTACGCCGGCGATCGCGGCGTTCCGTCAGCGCTATTCGAAGGTCGAACTGAAACTGTTCGAGCGCGGGTCGAAGGCGATCGAGGCGACATTGATCGACGGAGAACTGGAACTCGGCGGTGTGTTGCAACCGGTCGATACCGAAATGTTCGACGTGCTGCCCGTCAGCCGGCAGCTTCTGTGGCTGGTCGCGCCGAAAGGCTCGCGCTGGGACGCGGCGAACGAAGTGTCGCTCGCGGATCTTGCGTCCGAGCCGTTCGTGTTCTACGGTGAAAGCCTCGCGCTCAACGACGTCGTGCTCAATGCGTGCCGCGAGGTGGGCTTCATGCCGACCATCGTGGGACGCAGCGGGCACAGGGATTTCATGGCGGCGATGGTGCAGGCTGGCATCGCGCTGTTGCCCGCCCCGTACTGCCGCCGGTTCGACGCCGACGTGTTCACCTGCCGCCGCGTCGTCGCGCCGGAAATTCGCTGGGACATGGCGGTGGGCTGGCGGCGCAACGGCTATCTGTCGCATGTGGCGCGCGCGTGGCTCGACGTGGTGCGCGAGATGTTGCCAGCCAATATCGATCAGGATTTCATGGCCGATGGTTTTCCGCGCGCGAAAGGCTCGCGTACCACGCGCGAAAGGCTCGCGTACTCCTTGATCCGTGCGGCGGGTAAACCAGAACGCGCCGATCCGCATCGCGCGGTGACCGGCGGCCGGATCAATCCACTAGCGTGAGTTCGACGCGGCGATTCGCCTGCCGGCCCGCCACGGTTTTGTTGTCGGCGATGGGTTGCGCATCGCCGAAGCCCTGCACTACCAGCGCACTGACCGGCACGCCGTGCTTGATCATGAACGTGCGCACGGCTTCGGCCCGCTGCTTCGACAAACGAAGATTCAGCGCCTTGCCGCCCGTGTTGTCCGAGAAGCCCGCGATTTGCAGCTTGATCGGTGTGGCCGCGCTGCCGCATTCCTTCAGCGCGTGAGCGGTCTTCGTGAGTTCCGTCAGCGCGGCATGGGCACCGTGTTCAAACCGAAGCGGAAGTTCACTGGCTTCAGGTTCAACTGCCTGAGCTTCGCCGGCTCGCATGCCTTCTCAGTCACGGCGGGCGTGGCAGGAGCGGCCGCCGCCGCGGGCGCGCTTGTGCCCGAATCCGGGCTCGCCTCGGTGGGCTTCGCACCCATCGCGCCGATGGTCCAGTCGCAGCCGAGCAGTTTCTTGAGCGTGTGGGACTAGCCGAACTTCGTTTCGGTCACGCTTCCGCCCAGTTCGATCGTGTTGCCCGAGACGCGCAGTTCCGCGCCCGGTTGCGTCATCAATGGAATCAGCGTGTCGAGCGTGTTCATCCAGCCAGCCGGTCGGGTGTCGGGATCGATCGACACGCTGGCGTGGAAACATGGTCGGCGCCGAGCTTGGCCGCGAGCGTGTCTATCAGGCGCTGACGCTCCTGATCCGTGTTCACAGTGGCCCGGATCGTAGGGATGCCGGATTCGTCGGTGCTCACGGACATGACCGTGCTCTTGCCCGGCGACAACGTGGGCATCGACGCGTTCGATGATGTCGCCGCCGGGACCGACGCGGCTACCGCATCCGAAGCCGCGCTGCCCGCACCGTTGTCAGCCTGCGCATCCGACGTGGCGTCGTGACCGGTCTTCTCTGTCGAGCAGCCGCGCGTGGCGAGCGTCGCGAAGAGCGCGAGCATGGCCGGCTTGCGACCCACATCCACGTCTTCCTGCCGTTTTTTCGCCAGTGAGGTGATGCTCGACCGAAGGCGGCGTGTCCATCTGCAACGGCAATGGCACGGGCTGCTGGGGCGCCGATTGCTCGAGGTGCGCCGACACCGCCTTCAGACGCGATGCCACGCCCGCCAGAAACGCGCCGACCGAACCTAGGCCGAGCGCGCTCGCGAAAGCATCCGTCATATTGGCGCGTACCACCGGCAACTGATTGCCGAGCAACAGCGGCAGTTCGCCGACGTGACCATTGTTCTGCGTGAGATGGCGCTTGAGAATGCCCAGCACGGTCGCGCACACGACGCCGGAGAGCATGCGCGTGACGCTCGCGACGATGCCAGTGTATTCCGAGATGCGCTCGGACAGCAGATTGAGACTGTCGTGCGGCATCAGCAAACCATCCGCTTTCTGGCTGGCTTCGACCAGTTTCTTGAAGCCCTCGTCCTGCACCACGAAATGTGGCAATTCCTCGGCTATGTGCGCGTTGGTGCCGGGCGCCATAACGACCACGAACAGATTGCGCACGCCGTCGAGCGACGACGCCTTGTTCATCATTGCGCCGATGAGCGCGGGCGCGTACAAAGACACGGCACGCTTGGCGGATTCCGGCGCGCAACCTATGCGTCCCGCGAGCTGCTGCAAGACGCTCTCGGACAAAGCGCGCTGCACTAGCTGATTAAGATTGATGCTCATTGAGATACTTTCCTGGATAGCGTCATTGCGTCAGCCCATGCGGCTTCGAGGGCGTGGCGATTATAGGTTCGGGGTCCTCCCTTAAATCGCGTGCGCTGAACAATCGGATTTATCTCATTGGCGGGCGCTTTGGGACTGTGCCGAGTCGAATCGGGATGGTCGCGGGTAACGGCCAACAACGCAGCTTATCGTTCTAAACGCGAGATGGCCCGCGGCAGGCCGTGGCGGCCGGCCGCAACCGGAGTCGACAATGCATTCGCCCGACGCGGCCGATTTTCGTTTCGGCCAGACACACGAAGTCACCAACCAGTCGCCGGCGCTGTGCGACTACGACGCCTTCACTGCCGATGCCGCGCTCGCGGCGGCCGTCGAGCGCGAAGGCGCGGGCTGGCACGCCGGGGCGCTGTCCCGCGAAGGCCGCGCGCTGACACAGCCCGACGTGCTGGCGCTGGCCGAACTCGCCAACCGGCATACGCCGGAACTGAGCACGCACAGTCCGCGCGGCGAGCGCATCGACGCGCTACAGTTTCATCCGGCATGGCACGAACTGTTGCGCCGGCTGCCAGTCTGCCCTTCGAAGCCGATGCGCGCGCCGGGTCCATGGCTGCGCGCTGCACGAGCTACTTTCTGCACGACCAGCTCGAATCCGGCTCGCTGTGTCCTATCACGATGAGCTTCGAGAGCGTTCCCGTATTGCGTAACGAGCCTGCGCTGTTCGCAGACATCGTCGGGCCGCTGCTGTCGCGCGAGCACGATCCGCGCGATATCCCGCTCACCGCCGGCAAGCGCTCGATGATGATCGGCATGGGCATGACCGAAAAACAGGGCGGCTCGGACGTGCGCAGCAACCGCACGCGTGCGTATCCGCAGGGCGCGAGCGGGCGCGGAGGCGAATACCAGCTGGTCGGGCATAAGTGGTTCTTTTCCGCGCCGCAATGCGACGCGCATCTGGTGCTCGCGCGCACGGCGGACGAAAGCGGCCTGTCGTGCTTTTACGTGACGCGTTTCACGCCGGACGGCGCGAAGAACGCGGTGTGTTCCAGCGTCTTAAGGACAAGCTCGGCAACCGCTCGAATGCGAGCAGCGAAGTGGAGTTTTTCGACGCGTTCGGCGTGATGATCGGCGATGAAGGGTGCGGCGTGCCAACCATCATCGAAATGGCCAATTACACGCGGCTCGATTGCGTGATCGGCAGCGCGGCGCTCGTCCACGCGGTCCATCACGCGCGGCATCGCACGGCGTTCGGCGCGCGGCTCGCCGATCAAGGGCTGATGCGCAACGTGCTCGCGGATCTCGCGCTGGAATCGGAAGCGGCAACGCCGCTGTTCATGCGGCTCGCGGGCGCGTTCGAGCAAAGCGCGACGCGGGACAGCGCGCCATCGGCGCGCGCGTGGCGGTGCATCGTCTCGCCGGCGGCGAAGTTCTGGGTCTGCAAGCGCGCGCTGGAATTCACCGGCGAGGCGATGGAAGTCTGGGGCGGCAACGGCTATGTTGAAACCGGGCCGATGGCGCGGTTCTATCGCGAAGCACCGGTCAATTCGATCTGGGAAGGCTCCGGGCAACGTGATGTGCCTCGATGTGTTGCGCGCCTTCGAGCGAGAGCAGGATGCGGCGCACGCGCTGCTGGACGACTGGCGCGCCACCGCGAGCGCGCATCCGGCGCTGGGACGCGCGCTGCAATTGCTCGTGGATATGCTGACCGGCGAGCCGGCCGCGCGAGAGGCGTCAGCGCGGCGCATCGCGCAGCAACTGGCACTGTGCGCGCAGGCGGTCCTGCTGGCGCGCCACGCGCCCGCCGAAGTCGCGGATGCGTTCATCAACACTCGTCTGGGCCATGCGCGCGGCGAGACGGGCCGCGTGTATGGCACGCTGCCCGCGCGCTTCGATCATGCGGGACTCGTCGGGCACTTTTAGCCCTAATCAGGCCTTAGTCGTGCCGTGCCGCGGCAAACACGCCCGCTTCGCGAATCAGCTCTTCGTTCTCCAGCCGATACACCCACGCGAGCAGTTCCGCCACCGCCTGATAAAGCGCGGGCGGGATATGCGCGTCGAGATCGACCTGCATTAGCAGCGACACCATTTCGGGCGAGTCGTGCACGTAGACGCCGGCTTCCTTGGCGCGCTGCACGATCATTTCCGCGACCAGCTCATAACCCTTCGCGACGACGCGCGGCGTCGCCTCGCGGCTGCCCGGCTCGTAGACTAACTCGGTCGCCTGCTTGCGATGACCCTGATTCATGTGGCGCCTCCCGCTTCCGGCGGTGCGTCGAACAGATGCGCGAGCGGCGACGGAACCGGCTTCGCCGCGCCGCGCCGGGCGGCATCCGATGCATCGCTGCCGTCCAGCGAGCGCACGCTGAACGACGCCAGCTGAATGCCGGCCGCCTCCAGCCGTTGCACGAACGCCGTGCCGTTGCCGGAAAAGTGCGCCGCGCCGACATCGCTCGCCTTCATGCGGACGGTGAGCTTGTCGCCCGTCAGCAGCAGTTCGGCATTCACCATGCCGAGCGCCGGCAGCGAAAGCGTCACGCGCGTGCGCCAGGCGTGTTCAAGCACAGCATCGTCGGCGCTGCGCGCTGCGCGCTGTTCGCGTTCGATTTCCCAGTCGAAGCGCGTGCCTGGCCATGCCTCGCCCTGCCAGCGGAACACGCCGTTGGCGAGCATGGTCGAGTTGCTGGCGCACGAGATTGGGCGTCGATGGATAAATGCCCGCGTTGAGCGACGCCTACATCGCCGCGTGCGGCGAATCCGCGCTGCGCGACGCATGGCCTTCGGTCAGCGATATCGGTGCCGATTGCGTATGGGACAGCGCGCTCGCCGGCGCCGCCCGCACCGATGCGGCTAGCGCGGCGGCTTCCTGCGGCGTCTGCGGCAGTTCGATCGCGCGCGGTGGTGGAGGATCGTGGGAACGTCGGGCTGCTGCGGCGTATCGAAGAACGCCGTCAGCGGTGCGTATTGCTGCGTGGACGTGCCGTCGAGCCATACGTCGCCGGTGCTCTGGCTCTGGGCCAGGGTCTGGGCCTCGGCGAAATCGAGCGGCAAGGCGAGCGCGCGCTGATCGGCGCGCCCCTGCGGCTCACCGCCGATCGACGCGCTGCTGCGCTGGCCCGCTAGCCATTGCACCAGATGGGATTTGTAGAACAGCCCGCTTTCATCGACGGTTTTCGCCAGTTGCGTGGCGATCTGCGTGGCGGGCAGCGGCGGCATGTTCTGGCTCGCGGCGCGCGCGGCCGCGACGGCGGCGGCATTCGAGGAAAACGCGGTATCGAACAGGCCGGTGGTGAACGCGACGTAGGCGCTCGCGAGACGCGGCGGCGCCGGCCATAGCGGCGTTTCGCTGACCACGGCGTTCGGAGCGTTGCCGCTGAAACGGGTGATCACGTCGAGCGTGCGCGCGACGCTGGACAGCGCGGTCTGAGTGGACGCGGGCGGCGTGCTCGACAGGCCGAGCAGGCCCGTCGGTCCGTACGTGCCGGACGCATTGGCAGTGTTCGCCACGCTCGCCTGCGTGGCGGTCTGGCTCGTCGCCGAGCCGGTCGCCGCGCGCAGCGCCGTCACGAAAAGTTCGCTTCGGGCAGCCAGCAGCGTGGAGATCGTGGTATCGAGCCCACTCATGCGGACATCCTCTCAATGCTTCCGCCAGCCTGCCCGCACGAATGGCGCGTTGGTTGTCCGACGCGCCGGCAATGCGAGCGGCTAGCGCAGTCCTACATCTTCTTCAGTACACGCGCCGGGTTGTTCGCCGTGAACAGCGCGGAAAGGCGCGCCAGACTCGGCGACGACAGATCGCGGATCGCGGCGTCGTCGGCGAGAATCTTCTTCACGAGGTCCAGCTTGCGCGCGGGCGGTTTCATCGAGTGACGAGCCGGAGTCCACCTCCTTCAATTGCTCGATCATTTCGCGATACCTGCCCTGCATCGTCTTCAGATCGCCCCATTCGCCCTCGCGCACCGCCACCAGCATGCGGCTCGACAACTTCGCGATGGCCTCGTAATGGGCGATTCAGTCGTCTTCATTCTTGTCTGGCTCGCCGCGCCGACTCCATTCAAACGGTCGCCGCGGCCATTTGTGCCACTTCCGGTCCGATCCCGATCCAGGCTTCTTCTAGCGTCGCCAGCAAGTTGTCCACTTCCACCAGCATCGACTCGTCCTGATTCAGGTTGGCGTCGAGCAGACGGCGCGCCATGTACGTGTACAGTGTGTCCAGCCGCTGGGCGATCTCGCCGCCCGCGTCCTTGTTCAGCGACTCCTGCAGACCGCTCTCGATGATGCCAATGGCCTTGCTAATTGCCGCCCCGCGCGCGCCGATGTTGTTCTGCTGCATGAACATCCGAGCCTGCACGATCGCCTGCCGTGCGCCCTGGTAGAGCATCACGATTAACCGATGCGGGCTCGCGCCCATCACGCCCGTCTGAACGCCGACTCGCGCGTATGCGTTGGCTCCGGCTTGTCCTGGGGAATACATCCGTGGTTCTCCTTATGCAGTTGCGGCGCGTCTGACCGGTGAATTTCGTTACTGGCGAGCGAATCGACGTCCGCCGTACCATTATCGGGGTTATCGGAGAAACGCCGGAAAGCTTTAGGACACAAGGCTGGTAGGGCCCAATTGGCTTATCAGGTTGATACGCGCAAACAGCGGCGGAAAAACAGCGTCAGACCGAGATCTGCATGATGTCGTTGTACGCCGACACCAGCTTGTTACGCACCTGCAGGCCGAACTGCAGCCCGACGTTGGCTTTTTGCATGTCCACCATCACGTCGTTTAGCGAGACGTTGGGCGAACCCATTTCGAACGCGTGCGCTTCGGTGAGCGCCGACTTCTGGTTGTCACTGATCTTATCGATCGACGATTTCAGCGCGCACGCGAAGCTGTCCGCGCTTGCGGCGCCCGACTGCCCGGTGACGGCGCCCGACGCGACCGTCGCGGCGCTGCCCGCTTCCTTCGTTACGCCGGCGGCTTGCGAGGCCATCAACTGGATCGCGTTCAGCGCAGAGGACAGCGGATTGATCGGAAAATTCACGATGACTCCGGTTTTCGATCGTTTCAGTAATGAGCGGCGGCCAGCGCGATGTTTCGTTCGATGCCGCTGGCCCGGGTCCGGCGAGGCGTATTTTCACCACGACCGAGTACGATAAAGATTAGCAGCGCGAGCGCGGCCAAACCCCTGGAAGAACGGGGAAAACCCGGCTCTATTCGTCGAATTGACTTGCTTTGATCTGCGGATAATCCATTTCGTGAAAAGTCCTCCACTGCCGCTCGATGACTGAGAGCCGAGCGGCGAAACCGGAAGGACACCAGATTCGGAGCAATTGAGCTAAATGGAAACGCCCAATAATTCTTTGATCACGCCGGACGCCCGCATGGGCCTGGCAGGTGCGCAACCGGGCACGCAACCGGGCACGGCGGGCAACGCCGGCGCGGGCACGAGCCTGACCGGCGGTTCTGCTGGCGGCGTGGATTTCGGCGGGTTCGCCCAGCGCGTGCCGAGGCTGTCGAATTTCCGATCGAATCCGCGCGTGCCGCTGATCATCGCGATGGCGATCCTCGTCGCGGTCGTCGCCGGTCTGGTGATGTGGTCGCGCCAGCCGGACTACCGCGTGCTGTTCTCGAATCTCTCGGATCGGGACGGCGGCGCAATCGTGACGGCACTCCAGCAAGGCAACATTCCCTATAAGTTCTCGGACGGCGGCGCGATTCTCGTGCCGGCCGAGCAGGTGCACGAAACGCGTCTGCGTCTGGCGGCGCAAGGCCTGCCCAAGAGCGGCTCGGTCGGCTTCGAACTGATGGACAACCAGAAGTTCGGCATCAGCCAGTTCGCGGAACAGGTCAACTATCAGCGCGCGCTGGAAGGCGAACTGGAAAAGACCATTTCGTCGATCTCGTCGGTCAAGTCGGCGCGCGTGCATCTGGCGATTCCGAAGCCCGCCGTTTTCGTACGCGACAAGGAACTGCCGACGGCGTCGGTAATGGTCGAGCTGTACCCGGGCCGCGTGCTCGACGAGGGTCAGGTGTCGGCGATCACCCATATGGTGGCGTCAGGCGTGGCGGACATGCCTGTCAAGAATGTGACGATCCTCGATCAGGACGGCAACCTGCTGACCAACGCCAGCGCGGGCGACGCGCCCGGCCTGGACGCGTCGCAACTGAAGTACGTGCAGCAGATCGAGCACAACACGCAAAAGCGCATCGACGCGATCCTCTCGCCGCTGTTAGGCTCGGGCAACGCGCATTCGCAAGTCAGCGCCGACATCGATTTCTCGAAGCTCGAGCAAACGGCAGAAAGCTACGGCCCGAACGCCAACCCGCAGAACACGGCGATCCGCAGCCAGCAATCGAGCACGTCGAGCGAAACCAGCGGTTCGGGCGTCGGCGGCGTGCCGGGCGCGCTGTCGAACCAGCCGCCGCAGCTGGCCTCGGCGCCGATCGACGGCGCGGCCTCGGGTGCGAAGCCGGTTCCGACCAACGAGCGCAAGGACACCACGACCAACTACGAAGTCGATCGCACGGTGCGTCACTACGAGCAGGCGGTGGGCGGCATCAAGCGTCTGTCGGTGGCGGTGGTCGTGAACTACGAGAAGAAGGTCGACGCGAAGGGTAACGTCACGATGACGCCGATGTCTGCCGACAAGCTCGCGCAAGTCCAGCAGCTGGTTAAGGACGCGATGGGCTTCGACGAGAAGCGCGGCGACTCGGTCAATGTGGTCAACAGTGCGTTCAACTCGGATGTCGTCACGACGCCCGCGGTGCCGTGGTGGAAGATGCCGGAATCGATCGGCCTGGGCATTCAGGGCGCGAAGTATCTGGGCATCGGCATCGTCGGACTGTTCTTGTACTTCAGCATGGTCCGCCCGGCGATGAAGCGCGCCTTCCCGCTGGCGGAGCCCTCGGCCAACGCGCTAGCCGTCCCGGATGAACTTTCCCTGTTTGACGGTCCTTCGATGAAGGGCGCGGCCAAGGAAGACAATGGAGAGAAGGATGCCGAAGTGAATCTCCTCGGTGGTCCGGAAAGCAACAAAGCTAAATTTGATCGCAACCTCGACTATGCGCGTACCGTCGCGCGCCAGGACGCGAGAATCGTAGCGACGGTCGTGAAGAACTGGGTGTCCGATGAACAATGACGGTCTCAACAAAGATGACGGTCTCAACAAAGCCGCTCTCCTGCTGATGTCGATCGGCGAGGAAGAAGCTGCTGAAGTTTTCAAGTTTCTCAGACCTCGTGAGGTTCAGAAGATCGGCGCGACGATGGCTGGCCTCAAGAATGTGACGCGCGAGCAGCTCGATTCCGTGCTGACCGAATTCGTCAAGGAAGCAGAGCAGCGGATGACGTTCTCGATGGATTCGAGCGAGTACATCAAGTCGGTGCTGAACAAGGCGCTCGGCGAAACCAAGGCCGGCGCGCTGATCAACCGCATTCTGCAGGGCAGCGACACGAGCGGCATCGAAGGCCTGAAGTGGATGGACTCGAGCGCGGCCGCGGAACTCATCAAGAATGAGCATCCGCAGATCATCGCGACGATCCTCGTGCATCTGGACCGCGATCAGGCGTCGGAAATCATCTCGTGTTTCACGGAACGGCTGCGCAACGACGTGATGCTGCGCATCGCGACGCTGGACGGCATCCAGCCCGCCGCGCTGCGCGAACTCGACGACGTGCTCACCGCGCTGCTCTCGGGCAGCGATAACCTCAAGCGCGCGCCGATGGGCGGCGTGCGCACGGCGGCGGAAATCCTCAACTTCATGGCGAGCAACCAGGAAGAGTCGGCGATCGAAACGGTCAAGCAATACGACGCGGAACTGGCGCAGAAGATCATCGACCAGATGTTCGTGTTCGAAAACCTGATGGACCTGGAAGATCGCGCGATCCAGCTGCTGTTGAAGGAAGTGGAGTCGGAAACGCTGATCGTCTCGCTCAAGGGCGCGCAGGCACCGCTGCATCAGAAGTTCCTGTCGAACATGTCGCAGCGCGCGGCGAAACTGCTCGCGGAAGACCTCGATTCGCGCGGTCCGGTGCGCGTGTCGGAAGTCGAGCAGCAGCAGCGCAAGGTGCTCCAGGTGGTCCGCAACCTCGCGGAAAACGGTCAGATCCAATTAGGCGGCAAGGCGGAGGACGCATATGTCTAACGCGACGCAGAAGGTTTCGGCGTATCAGCGTTGGGAGATGGCTTCGTTCGATCCGGTCACGGTCGATCAAAGCGCGGCCGATCAGGCGGCACTCGAGGCGCATCTGCGCCACGTCGAGGAAGAAGCGCATGCGCAAGGACTCGCGAAGGGTCACGTCGCGGGTCAGGCGTTCGGTTATCAGGCGGGCTTCGAGCAGGGTCACGCGAAGGGCATTGAGGAAGGCCGCAAGCTGGCGATGGAAGAGGCCGCGCGCCTCGCCGCCATTGCGGATGCGTTCCAGACCGCGCTGCACGCCGCCGATGCGGCCATCGCGGAAACCCTGGCGTCGCTCGCGATCGATATCGCGCAGCAGGTCGTGCGTCAGCATCTCGCGCACGACCCGACCGCGTTGGTCGCGGTGGCGCGCGAAGTGATCGCGGCCGAGCCGGAATTGCAGGGCTCGCCCACGCTCATCGTCAATCCGGCGGATCTGCCGATCGTCGATGCGTATCTGCAGGAAGAACTGGGCGCGGCCGGCTGGCTCGTGCGCCCGGACCCGCTTGTCGAGCGCGGCGGCTGCAAGGCGCATGCATCGACCGGTGAAATCGATTCGAGCAATTCGTCGCGCTGGGAACGTGTCGCGGCAGCACTCGGAAGGAATCAGTTGTGGTAAATCAGCAAACGGTCGTGCGTATGACCCCTCATCCGACGATTCACGAGCCGCTCACGGCGCACGGCATCACGCAAGACGGCCTGAGCGAGCTGGAACAGGAACTCGCGCGCGCATCCTTCGGCCCGCTGGCCTCCGAGGAAGCCGCCGCCGAGCCGACGCCGGAAGAGCACGGCGTGCGCACCATCGCCGAGTTGTCGCATCTGGCGGGGGATCCGCATCTGGACGCGTGGCGCGCGCAACTCGAAATGGCGCGCGCGCGCGCGGGCATCGCCAAGCCCGTACGCACCTGCGGGCGTCTGACGCGCGCAGCGGGTCTCGTGCTGGAAGCCGTCGGCCTCAAGATGGGCATCGGCTCCGAATGCATGATTGAACTGTCGCCGGGCAGCGCGATCCCGACCGCCGAAGCCGAAGTCGTCGGCTTCTCGGGCGACAAGCTGTTTTTGATGCCGACCACGGAAACCGGCGGCCTGCTGCCGGGCGCGCGCGTGTATCCGCTGGAAAGCGCGCCGATCGACGATCCGATGGCGGGCGCCAAGCGTCTACCAGTCGGCTGGGAAATGCTCGGCCGCGTGGTCGATGCGTCCGGCCGTCCGCTCGACGGACTCGGACCGCTCGGCGCGAAGGCCGATGCGCCGCTGTCCGCGCCGGTCATCAACCCGCTGAACCGCGAGCCGATCCACAAGGTGCTCGACGTCGGCGTCCGCGCGATCAATTCGATGCTGACCGTGGGACGCGGCCAGCGCATGGGCCTGTTCGCGGGCTCGGGCGTCGGTAAATCGGTGCTGCTCGGCACGATGGCCCGCTACACCAGCGCGGAAGTGATCGTGATCGGCCTGATTGGTGAACGCGGCCGCGAAGTAAAGGAATTCATCGAGCAGATTCTGGGTGAAGACGGCCTCGCGCGTTCGGTCGTAGTGGCCGCGCCCGCCGACGTGTCCCCGGTTCTGCGGATGCAGGCCGCCGTGTACACCACGTCGCTTGCCGAATATTTTCGCGATCGGGGCAAGCACGTGCTGATGCTGATGGATTCGCTGACGCGTTACGCGATGGCTCAGCGTGAAATCGCGCTGGCGATCGGCGAGCCGCCCGCGACCAAGGGTTATCCGCCGTCGGTGTTCGCGAAGCTGCCCGCGCTCGTGGAGCGCACGGGCAACGGCCCGGAAGGCGGCGGTTCGATCACCGCGTTCTATACGGTGCTGACCGAAGGCGACGACCAGCAGGATCCGATCGCCGACTCGGCGCGCGCGATTCTGGATGGCCACATCGTGCTGAACCGGTCGCTGGCGGAAGCGGGGCACTATCCCGCGATCGACATCGAACAGTCGATCAGCCGCGTGATGACCTCGATCATCGACGACAAACATCTTGAGCGTGTGCGCCTGTTCAAGCAGATGCTCTCGTGTTACCAGCGTAATCGCGATCTCATCAACGTGGGTGCGTATTCGAGCGGGCGCGACGCGTTGCTCGATCGCGCAATTGCGCTTTACCCGCGGATGGAGTCATTTTTACAACAGGGCTTTAGAGAACAAGCAAATTTCGAACCAAGTCTCGAAATGTTGCATGCACTTTTCGACCTTTTCGACTAGTATTCGAGCCGTATTCTCCATAAGAACATCCGCGTAGAGACCATTCCTTATGTCCAAGAATCTGCCTATAAATACGCTCATCGAGCTCGCGCAGGAAGAGCTCGATGCCGCGACCAAGAAGCTCGGCAAGTTGCAGCAGGAGCGCAACGACGTCGAAGCGCAGCTGAACTCGCTTGTGAACTATCGCAACGAGTACCACGCGCGCTTCACGGCGTCGGCGCAACAGGGCACGACCGCCCAAACGCTGCGTAATTTCCAGGTGTTTGTCGACATGCTCGACGCCGCCATCAACCAGCAGCGCGCCATGCTCGTGATCGCCGACCAGCGCATCGAGGCGGCCAAGCCGGAATGGCGCCAGAAGAAGCAAAAGGTCGGCAGCTACGAAATTCTGGCCGCGCGCGGCGAAGCCGTGCTCGCCAAGCAGGCGGCGCGTGTCGAGCAGCGCCAGTCGGACGAGCACGCCGCGCGAGTGCTGCGCATGCGCGCCGAGCGGGCGTCTTCGTAAGCGTTTCGACGGATTCCATTTTTCAGACACCAGGGCCCGAACATGTCCTCCGTTTCCTCCATCAATGCGCTGACCGGCGCTTCGTCGACGACGTCGGCGGCCAACAAGCGCGCCTCGAACGCGGGCACATCGTTCGGTTCGACGTTGCAACCGCTGACCGAGCGCGCCCACGCCGATGCGCTTGCCGCGCAGGCCGCCGCGCCGAAGCCGCAAGCCCAGGCATTGGCCGACAAGTCGGGCGTCCACGACGCGCCGAAGGCCGACGACAGCGACAAGTCCGCGTCGGATTCCGGCAGCGCCGACAAGGCCGATGGCTCGAAGGACGCGCAGGCCTCGTCGTCTGCGGACAAGAGCAGTCACGCGAATTCGGCCAAGGACGCCTCGAAGGGTGCGTCGAAGCCGGATGGCGCGGATGCGTCGAAGACCGCTGCGGCCGCCAAACCAGCGGCATCGGCCGACGCCGCGGCGCAGGCGCAAGCCCGCTCGGATGCCGTCGACGAAGCCGCGCAGGACAACGCGGCCACGCTCGCCGATCTGGCGGACGCGGCGACGGCGGCTATGGTATCGACGGATGGCAGCGATTCCACCGAGCCCGGCGACGCGAAGAAGAGCGGCGACGCGCAATCGGCACAGGATGCGCTGCAATCCGCGCTGGCGCAGTTGAACGCGGCGCCCAACGCGGCGGCGGCCGATGCAGCTTCCACTCAGGCGCAGGCGGGTGCAGAGGCAAAAGGACAGGTCGGTGCCAACGGCGAAGTGCCGGGCGGTGCGCTCGGCCAGAACGGCAAGGGCGGACGTCAAGCGGGGCTGCTGAGCATTGCGGCCAACGGCGCGAAAGATGCGGTGGCGACCACGGCCGCGAATGCCGCGCCGCAAGCGGACGCGAGCGCACTGGCTGGCGCGCAGGCCGCGCTGACGCCCGCATCCGGCGATGCTGCGGCGGCTTACAAGCAGGTGGCGCAAGCGGCGGCGAATGCGGTGGCGCAGCAGGCGGCCTCGGTGACTTTGTCGGTCTCGAGCCAGCAGGGCGCGGCGACGGCGGCCACCAGCACGGCGATTGCTCCGCATGTGTGGTCGTCCGGCTGGGACGATGCGTTCAGCCAGAAAGTCGTGTTTCTTTCGAATGCCAAGCAGACTAGCGCCGAGCTGACGCTCAATCCCAAGGATCTCGGGCCGGCGCAGATCACGCTGCAAGTGACCGGCGAACATGCTCATGCGTTGTTCGTGGCCCAGCATGCGCAGACGCGGGAAGCCATCGAGGCCGCCATGCCGAAGCTTCGGGAAGCCATGGAGGCTAATGGCTTGAGCCTCGGTAGCGCTAGCGTTTCGGACGGGTTTGCGTGGCAGTCTTCGCAGCAACAGAAAGCGCAGCAAGGCGGTTCCGGCGGTTCTTCGTCGGGATGTGGCGGGGTTGGCGGTGGGGACGATTCTGTCGCCTCTTCCTCCTCCGTTACGATGCCTTTGCGGCGGCAGGTTGGGCTTGTCGATACGTTTGCTTGATCTTTTCTTTTGGGTTGGTTGGGGCCGTTGTGGGCGTCTTTAGTACGGTTCGTCGGCACAATGGTCCGTTATCGCGCTTTTATTGCAGTAGCCGCCTCCCCAGCGGGGGTAACTTTCTTTGCCGCGGCAAAGAAAGTTACCCCCGCTGGGGAGGCGGCTACTGCAATAAAAGCGCGATAACGGACCATTGTGCCGACGAACCGTACTAAAGACGCCCAC
>LFLF01000046.1 GCA_001184395.1 Candidatus Paraburkholderia calva
GAGCAAGGCGTCTATGGAGATAGCGCCTATGCGAGCCAGAAAGCGCTGATGCGTGGCAAGGCCGCCAAGGCACGCGACTTCACCAATCAGCGTACGCGTCGGGCGGGCGAAATTGACAAGGTAGCGCGCGGCAAGAATCGCAACAAGTCGAAGATCGGTGCTCGCGTTGAGCAGGGGTTTGCTGTTGTCAAACGCCTGTGGGGCTTCACGAAGGTGCGCTATCGGGGTCTGGCGAAGAACGCCAATCGGGCTTTCGTTGCGCTGGCGTTGACCAACGTTTATCTTTCGCGCAAGCGATTGATGGCACAGGTTCGCCCGTAATGGGGGAAAGCGGGCCGCAGGCCCAGGCGCAACACCCTGGTGGACCGGAAATCCAGGCGCAAAGCCTCACTCACGATGAATCTGCTGCTATTTGCGCCTGAATCGATGAATACAACGGCTGGTTCGGCGTTGCCTTAAAGCGCGATATAAAGCGCTGCTTAAGGCTGCGCATCGAACGCGGCAGACAATCCGCCCGCGCGCAATACACGCGCGCGTACCACCTGATCGACGAGCGCCTTACCGCCCGCGCCCGCGATGGTGAGAAAACGCCGCGCCCGCGTAATGCCCGTGTAGATCAATTCGCGTGTGAGCACCGGGCTGATCTTGTCGGGCAACACCAGTGCAGCATGCGTGAACTCCGAGCCTTGCGACTTGTGCACCGTGAGCGCGAACACGGTCTCCACGGCCTGCAAGTGGCTCGGTAAGACCCAGCGGATACGCGGAGTGCCATCGCCGGCCGCGAACGCGACACGCAGGCTCCACCTGCCGTCCGGCGCTGGCAGTGCGAGCGTGATGCCGATATCGCCGTTCATCAGCCCGAGTTCGTAGTCGTTGCGCGTGACGAGCACGGGACGCCCCATGTACCACTCCGCATGCGCGTGAATCAGGCCCTCTTCCTGCAACATGCGCGCGATCCGCCGGTTCAATCCTTCCACGCCCCAAGGTCCGCGCCGCAGCGCGCACAACAACTGAAACTCGCCGTGCGCCGACAGCACCACGCGTGCCCAGTCGTCGAAGGCGACGAGATCGGCATAATGCGGCGGCTGCGCATCGCGCATCGTCTCCAGATAGCGGCGATAACCGTGACGCGCATCGGCGTCGGTATCGAACAGGTCGCCCGTGATGCCCGCGGGCATCGCACTGCCTTCGACTGCCAGCGCCTTGATCACCGCATCGCCGCGCTGGGGACATTCGATGAACGCGATGTCGTCGAAGCCCTGCTTCCATACCTTCGCCATCGCGGACGGCTCGCCTTCGTTGACGGCTTCCGCGAGCTTGCCGATACCGCTCGCCGCCGAGAAGCGATGACTCTCGCGCAGCATCGCGACGGCCTGGTCGAGCGCACCGCCCTGCGCATCGACAAACTTTGCATCGATTCGCTCGCCGCTCGCGGCTTCGAGCCATGCCTGCGTGGCGGGCGTGTAGTGCTCGGCGGCACGGCGGCACAGTTCACCCAGCACCGCGCCCGCTTCGACGGACGAAAGCTGGTCCTTGTCACCCAGCAGCACGATGCGCGTGCCGCGCGGCATGGCGGCGAGCACGGCGTTCATCATCTCGAGATCGACCATCGACGCCTCGTCGATCACCAGCACATCGAGCGACAGCGGATTGCCCGCGTGATGACGGAAGCGCCGCGAATCGGGCACCGTGCCGAGCAGCCGATGCAGGGTCGTGACCACTTTCGGAATCGCCGCGCGGATGGCGGCAGCATCGTCGAAGTCATCGAGCGCGAGATTTTCCACCGCGCCCGCGATCGATTCGTTGAGCCGCGCCGCCGCCTTGCCAGTGGGTGTGGCGACCCGGATACGCAAGGGTCGCGCATCGTGCTGGCGTTGCAAGGCTTGCGATTGCAGCAGCGCGAGCAGCTTGACGACCGTGGTCGTCTTGCCCGTGCCCGGACCGCCCGTGACGATGCTGAACGCGCGCTTCGCGGCCAATCCGCATGCAATCTTTTGCCAGTCGGTGCGTGTCGATTTGCCCGCAACCGATGCCGGAAACAACGCATCGAGCGCGTTGCGCAGCGACGCGGGATCCAGCGTCTCTTCATCCGCGATACGCTCGCGGATCGCCCGGCACACGTCCTGTTCATAGCGCCAGTAGCGGCGCAGATATAGCCGCGTGCCCGTAAGCACAAGCGGCGTGTCACCTTCATTATCGCTTACGAGATGCGGATGCGCGAGCGCCTCCAGCCAGCGCGCGAGCGTCACGCCTTCGAGCACCTTCGAGGGCAGCATGAGCGCGTCGTGCTCGTCTTCGTCGTCGCGAGACCGATGCCCGTCCGGCGGCAACGAAAGCGCGAAAGCGGGATCGGACAGTGTCGCAGCGAGATCGAGACACGCATGTCCGCGCCCGAGTTGATGGCTCGCGAGCGCGGCAGCGAGAATCAGCAAGCCAGATGCATCTTCGGCTTCGCGCGCGAGAAAGGCCGCGAACGCGGCGTCGATCGCGCGCAGCCAGCCACGTTCGACCCAGGCCGCGAGCAGGCGCGCAGTATCGCCCGCGCCTGCGAGCGCGTTACGCGCTTCGATCGGCGCCATCGCCGGCGCGGCAAGAAACAGCGTGCTCATTCGACCTCCTGGCCAACGGCGAGCGCATCTGTTTCGCCCATGAACAGCGCGTCGAGCCGTTCGATCAGCTCACGCGACGGACGCTCGGCCCACACGCCCTGTGACGCCGCATTCAAACCACGCACGAACAGATACACCGCGCCGCCCATATGCGTGTCGTAGTCGTAGTCTGGCAGACGCGTCTTGAGCAGCCGATGCAGCCCGAGCAGATACAGCACGAATTGCAGGTCGTAACGCGAACACAGCATTTGCGCGCGGATGCGTTCGGCGGTGTAGGCGGCATCGTCCGCGCCGAGCCAGTTCGATTTGTAGTCGGCCACGTAATAGCGTCCATCGTGCTCGAAGACCAGATCCATGAAGCCCTTGAGCATGCCGTTGAGTTGCGTCTGTTCGAGCTTCGGCCGATCCGCGCCGCCGAAGGTATGCGCGCAGACGAGCCGGTCCAGCGAGAGCGTATCGACGTGTTCGGCGGCGAACCAGAACTCCATTTCGCCGAGCGCCGAAGGCAGCCGTGACAACGCGATTGACGCCGCCCGCATGCCGTGCTCCGCCTTCAGCGCGAACGGCGTGGTGACGATACGCAGCAGCCAGCCGGTGAGCGCGTCGATCCAGCGTTCGAGGCCGCGCACGCTGCAGCGCCGCGCGACCACTTCGCGCAACATCGCGGGGTCTTCGGCCACTTGCGCGAAGCCCTGCTGCGCGGCCCATTCGAGCAAATCGTGCAGGAAGCTGCCCGGCTCCGAGCCGCGCGGAAAATCGTGCGGTGCGCTCGTCTCGGCCGATGGCGGTGCGAGCGCGGGAACCTCGTCTGCGAGGGCCGCTGCGTCGTCTTCCTCGGCCTCGCTCTGCGCGTCGCGCGTTTCGATGAAGACGTCTTCGTCGGGCGTCTCCGGCGCGGGCGTGTAGACGCCCTCCGCCATCTTGAGGCTCGAATAGCTCGCGATCCACCACGGCTCGCGCACAACACGCGTGGATACACGCGGCTCGCCACGCTGTGCGATTTCATCGGTCGGCGTGTAGCGCTCGATGCCCGGCGCAGGCGCGGCAAGCAAAGCCGTATGCTCCGTCGCGCCGAAACCTGCTTCGAGCGCCTCGACGAAGCCCGATGGCGCGAGCGCATCGTTCCCGCTCAGCAGATAGCCGATGGCGCTGCGCTCCAATGCATCGAGCGTCGCCAGGCCGATCCATGTCGCATGACGCGCGCGCGTCAGCGCCACGTAGAGCTTGCGCAGATCCTCACCGAGACGCTCTTCGTCGGCACGGGCAACATCGCCGGGTGTGCCGTCGATCGAGACGTGCAGACGCCCTTGCGCGTCGTGCCATTTGAGCGGCATCGTCTTGTCGTCAATCGCGCGATGCGCCGCCGCGAACGGCAGGAACACGAGCGGATACTCGAGCCCTTTCGACTTGTGAACGGTCACCACCTTGACGAGATCGCCGTCGCTTTCGAGGCGCATTTGCCGTGCATCGCCGCCGGTGCCGTCCTGCGCGGCTTCGCGTTCTTCGAGCAGATGACGGATCAGTCCATGCTCGCCTTTGATCAGCGTGCTCGCCTGTTGCAGCAGTTCGGCGAGATGCAGCAAATCAGTCAGGATGCGTTCGCCGTCGCTGTCGCAGCTCGCGCTATGCGCGGGCGTATCGAGGCCCAGCAGTCGCGCGGGGACGTGGAAGTCATTGAACAGGCGGCGCAGCATCGGCAGCACGCCCTGACGCCGCCAGCATTCACGATAGCCGCGAAATTGCAGCACGCAGGCTTCCGTGCGTGCTTCGTTGCAGAAGAGTTCGTCGAGCTCGGCGAAGCTCAGGCCGAGTGTGGGCGTGGCGAGCGCACTGCGCACGAGGCGCCCGTCTTCCGGCTCCGCGCACGCGGCGAGCCAGTGCACGATTTCGCCGGCCTGATCGCTCATCAAAACGGAACTGCGCTCCGACAGATACACCGAGCGAATGCCGCGCGCACTCAGTTCGCGGCGGATCGCATCGGCTTCGGCGAAGTTGTTGACTAGCACCGCCATGTCGGCGGGACGCAGCGCACGCCGCTTGCCCGCTTCGTCGAAGCCTGCCTTGCCGCGCAGGCCGAGATTGAGCAGGCGCACCATTTCGCTTGCGCAAACGGCCGCCATCTGCGGCAGATAGGCGGACTTGCGCATGCCTTCGCCACCATCATCCGGCGGCAGATACCACACGGTCAGCGCGCGCGGGCGCTCGCCATCGACGACGAACGCATCGCCCCGGCCTTGCGCGGTCACATCGACGAAGGGCACCGGGTTGTTGCCCGCGGCGCGGAACAGAAACGCGCCGCGCCCGTCCGCTCTCGACTCCGCGATATCGAAGCAATGATTCACCGCCGCGACCATCTCGTGCGTCGAGCGGAAGTTCTTCGCGAGCGTATAGAGCCGCGTGCCGCACGAACGGCGCGCATCGAGATAGGTGAAGATGTCGGCGCCGCGAAACGCGTAGATCGCCTGCTTGGGATCGCCGATCATGATGAGCGCGTTCTGCGCTTCATCGCGCGCCGCGCTCGCGCCGTATACCGCGTCGAAGATGCGGTACTGCACCGGGTCCGTGTCCTGAAACTCGTCGATCAGCGCGACCGGAAACTGCTGGCGGATCACCTCCCCGAGTCGCGCGCCGTTCGGCCCGTGCAATGCGGCATCCAGACACGAGAGCAGATCGTTGAAGCCCATTTGCGCGCGGCGCGTCTGCTCGGCGGCGAAGCGCTCCGCCACCCACGAGGCCGCGTGGGCGAGGATATCGGTGCGCGCCGCTTCGAGTTCGGCGAGTTCGGCCCGCAGCGTCGACAACGCATCGAAGCCGGAATGCGACGGCGGCGTGCCCTTGCAGTTCGCGAGCAAGGCTTCGGCGGTCAGACGGTCCCAGCCGGCCTTGAGATCGGGCGTCGCAGCATGCGGATCATTGGCCCATTCGCTCAGCGTCGCGAGCCAGCGCTCGCAATAATCCTTGCGATACGACTGCCCGCTGATCGACTTGGCCACGCGCGCGGCGTCGAGCAGCGCGCCCATTTCCTCGGGCCAGGTCCGCCACGGCGCCTTGATCGCATCGAGACGTCGCGCGCGTTCCGCGAGCACCGCTTCGGGTTCGCCGGGCTGCGGCAGCAATCGCGCGACATCGACGAGATTGCGCAGCTTTTGCTGAAGCTCCGCCGGGCTCTTGACCCACGCCGATACCAGCGTCGCGTCGCGCGCATCGAGCGGCGTCATGAAGGTGCGCCAGTAATCGCGCACGGCCTCGGCAAGCATATCGCTCTGATCGATTTCGAGCGTCTGGCTGAAGAGGCTGTCGCTATCGAATGCATGCTCGCGCAGCATGCGGTTGCACCAGCCGTGAATGGTCGAGATGGCGGCTTCGTCCATCCATTCGGCGGCGAGTTGCAGACGGCGCACGCACGACGGCCACAGATGAGGCTCGAATTGCTCGCGCAGCGCGTGCAGCAGGTCTTCCTCACCGGCGTCGAGTGGCATCGCTTCCCCGGGGTCTTGCTGGAAGTAGCGCGCGGCCTGCGTGAGACGCGCGCGAATGCGATCACGCAATTCCTTGGTCGCGGCATCTGTGAAGGTGACGACGAGAATCTCCGGCGATGTTAGCGGCCGCGCCGCATGGCCGGGATCATGGCCGAGCACCAGCCGCACATACAGCATCGCGATGGTGAAGGTCTTGCCGGTGCCCGCGCTCGCCTCGATGAGGCTGCGTCCCGAGAGCGGAAAGTTCAGCAGCTGAAGGGGCCTGGGCGTGTATTCGTCGCGCACGGTCTTCGCGTTCATGCTTCGGCTCCCTTGCTCTTCTTTTCCTTCTTCACGACGGCATCCAGCATCGGCGCTAGCAGTTGCGCTGCGAGCGCAGCGAATTCCCCGCTCGCAGCAAGCGCCGCGAAACCCGGATACGCGCGATGCAGCGACGGGCTCTGGCGCACTTCGCCCGCGGTGAACGAATCGCCTTCATACTTCGCACGCGCCTTGGCTTCGGCCGTGGCCGGCTCGATGCGGCTTTCGATCAGCCATTTGAGCGACGTCTCCAGCGCAAACCGCAAGGGTCGCGCCATGCCCGTTTCCCAGCAGCGCATGAGGGTGGCGAGATGATCCCGCGCGAGTTCGCCCGAAAGCGGCGCGAGCGTGGCCGTGCCCTTCTTGCTGACGACGACCGTGGTCACGCCACCGTTCGCGAAATTCGCGGCGAGATGTTCGACCCACGGCCCGACCAGACGCGAATAGCGATACGCGCTGCCATCCACGACCGCGCTCGTCGAGAGCAGCAGGCGCACCTCGTTGCCGTCCTCGTCGCTGCGCCAATGGCCTAGCCAGTCGTTCAGCGCGAGCGGTGCGCTCGCGCCTGCGGTTTCGAAGCGGATCTCGCGATCGTGTTCGATCGCCTTCGGCCAGCGCTCCAGCTGCTTGCGCCATTCGTCGAAGATGCGCTGCATCGGTTCCAACAGTTTGTCGCTCATGTAGTCGCCGAAGCCGCCCGTGGCGAGATCGCCGCGTCGGCGGATCGCGGCCATATGCGCTTCCCGGGATGCTTCCAGTGCGGCATCGGTGAGCAAACTTGCCGCCTGGGCGCGGATCAGTTCGTCCTGCAGGCTCCATTGCGCGAGCGCGTCGAGTTCGAAGGGCTCTTCGTCGACGCTCGTGGCCTCTTCCTCGTCGAGCGATACCCGCAGGCGCTGACGGAAGAACGCGCGCACCGGGCTCTTGAGGAAGTCGGTAAGGTCGCGCAGCGACAACGGCTCTTCGCGGACTAGCGCGGGCAACGCACCATCTTGCGCGCCGGGTGCGTCTTCTTGCGGTGCGGCACGCCATTCGGCCGCATAGGTGAAGAGCGGCGACGGTGCATCGTCCACACGGAAATACTCCGCGCTGAAGGGCTGCAGGCGATGTTCGACGGTGAGTGCATCGAGCAGATCCGCATCTTCGTCGTCGAGCATCCAGCCTTGCGCGAGATGGTCGCGCAACTGCCAGATCAGCACAGACGGCGGCCGCTCGCTGTTGTCGTTGATGCTGCGGCCAACCCACGACACATGCAAATGATCGCGCGCCGACAGCACCACTTCCAGCAGCAGATAACGGTCGTCCTCGCGACGCAAGCGGTCGCCGGGGCGGTAGTAGCCGCGCATCAGGTCGAAGTCCATCGGCACGCTGGCGCGCGGATAATCGCCGTCGTTCATGCCGAGCAGACAGACGCGGCGGAACGGGATCGCACGCATCGGCATGAGCGTGGCGAAGGTCACCGCGCCCGCGAAAAAGCGTTGCGACAGCGCGCCCTGATCGAGTTGCGCGAGCCAGTAGTCGCCAACCACCGACATCGGCAGCGAATCCGTGAGTTCGGCTTCGGCGCAGATGTCGAGCCAGTCCTGCAGGATGCCGTCCAGACGCACGAACGTGTAAGCGTCCTCGGCATCGGTGTCCGAAAAGAAGGTGGCGCGCAGCAATCGCAGACGTTCGCACCAGACCGGCACCGTCGCCGGCTCGCGCAACGTGCGCCACGCGTGATCGAGCGCATCGAGCAGGCGCGCGAGCGGACCGAGCAGCACCACATCCAGCCCGCCCACTTCGCCGAACGGCTCGATATCATTCCATGCCTGCCCGCCGCTGCCCACCGCGTAGCCCAGCAGCATGCGGCGCAGACCGAACGCCCATGTATGCGTCGCGGCTGCTTCGGCGTCATGCGGCAGACCCAGACTCGCGCGCTGTTCCGCATGCAGGCCCCAGCGCACGTTCGCGCCGCGCACCCACGCGCGCAGACGCGGCAAGTCGCTCTCCGCGATACCGAAGCGCGCACGCAACGCAGGCACATCCAGCAGATCGAAAAGGTCACTCACCGTGAAGCGCGATTGCGGCAAGCCGAGCAGCGTCTCCAGCGCACCGATCAGCGGGTTGGCCGAGCGCTGCCCGCGATCCGCGAGACTGAACGGAATATGGCGCGGATCGCCACGGCTGAGCAGGCCGAACACCGCCTGGATATGCGGCGTATACGCTTCGATATCCGGCACCATCACGATGATGTCGCGCGGCCGCAGCGTGGGGTCGGCATTGAAGGCGGCGAGCAGTTGATCGTGTAGGATTTCGACTTCGCGCTGCGGACCGTGCGCGACATGAAAGCGGATCGAATGATCTTCGGACGGATCGACCGGCGGCCATTGCGCGCGCGTCTCGCGCAGCGGGCGCCGGTCGCGGATGTCGTCCTGCAACTGCTGCAGCATGGTGGACGCGTCGCGCTCCTCGAACAGATCGATGCGCTCGCCGATGCGGGTGAACTGCTGCAGATAGCTCGCGCGTGCCTCGGCACTGTCGAACTCGTCGAGCAGGCCGATGAAATCGCGCCCCTGCTTCCCCCACGACGCCAGCAACGGATGCGCGTGCAGATGCAACTGGTCGGCATCGAGTTCCGCGGGCGACCCTTCGCGGCGCGCCTGACGCGCATGGGCGGCCTTCAGCAACTCCTTGTCGGGCACGAGATCGGCCCAGTAATGCGCACACGGATTCGGCACGCACATCAGCACCTGACTCCAGCGCGACAGCGCAGCAAGCGCCTCCAGCGACTGACGCGGCAAGCTCGAAATGCCGAACACGACGATGCGGCGCGGCAGGCCCGCCGGACGCGTGCCGTCGGGCCACGTTCTGGCGCGCGCCATGAAGGCTTCGTGGACGGCGGCGCGGCCGCCCGCCGATGAAATCTCTCCCGCGACGCCGCACGCCGAATGCGCCACTTCGCTCACGAGTTCGCGCCAGAGCGCGGCCTGCCAACGTTGCTCGTCGGGCAGCGGATGACGCTCGCCGCGCGCATCGATCGCGACGTCCTCACCCTGCGCCCATGCGTCGAGCCAGTCCGCGCGATACATCTGATACTGTTCGAAGAGATCGGCAATACGCTGGGCCAGTTGATAGCGCTTGCGGCGGTCGTCGTCGCGGCTGATGAAGCGGCGCAACGGCTCGAATTCCGCGCGCCCCGCCAGCGCAGGCACCACGCGCATGAGCCGCCATGCGAGACGCGGCTTGTCGAAGGGCGGGTCTTCCGCCACCAGCGCCGCGCCCAACACCGCGCGATACGCCTTCCAGATGAAGCGCGACGGCAGCACGATATCGAGCGCCGCCGCGATGCCGCAGCCGCCCTTGCCGGTCGCGGCATCGGCGTGCGCGGCGAGCGCGAGCTTCAGCCACTGCGCAATGCCGTTGCTCTGCACGAGGATGGTTTCGTTTTCGAGCGGCGCGAGCGGATAGCGCTTCATCCATTCGACCAGCAGATCGCGCAAACGCTCGGAAAGATTGCCATGAACGAGCATCAGCCCGGGAGGCAGGGGATTCGGATTCAAAAAGGCTCCGTGGCAATGGGCGTGGCCCCGGCTCACATGAGGCGCACGAATCGTCAAACGACGATTTTAGCGAATGTGCCCACTCGCCGAGCACGACAGCCTTTACAATGCAGCCGGAGTCACATAATGACCGCCGACCCAGACATCTCGTGTCCCGAAAAATCGCGCGCGCACGTTACGCCCGCCCGCGCCGGATCAGCGCCGGCAACTGATTGCCGCCGCCCAGCACGCGAAACTGGCGGTCGTGCATCAGATCCATTTTCGGATCGTAGATGCCCAGCATGTGGAAGCGTTCGTCGTAAGTGGTCTGCTTACCGTCGACGCCGGTGCGGATGGTGCCGATGACACGTCGATGACCATCGCGAATAGTAAGTGGTCAACATGTCTCTTCTCCCTGAGCGACGCGGTTGATGGCGTCCGCGACGGCGTCGCGGCATGGAGAAATGATCGCCGCGCGCAAGGACATTCCATGTCCCGAGCAAAGCTACGGCGATGCGCGCCGAAGACATCGCGGGCGTCGTCGGCACATAATACACACTTTGTCCCCACTCGAACGAGTCGCACCATGCCCTCCGGATGAACACTCGCCTCGTCAGTCTCACACGCACGCATTCCTTTCTTCATGCTGCTCGCCGGCACCACACTCATGTTCGGCGATGGGCTGTCCTTCACGGCGCCTATCTGTCACTGTTCAGGGTCAAACAGGCGGACATGACGCCGCTACAACTCGGCCTGTTCATGACGATGATCGCGACGAGCGGCGTCGTCGCGAGCGCCTTCGCGTGCAAGTGGTCGGATCGTCACGGCCATCATCGCGAACTGGCTGGCCGCGCTCATCGCATCGACGCTCGGCTTCGTGCTACTGTGCCTTGTGCGCAATTACGCGGCGCTGGTCACGATCGGCATTGCGTTTCTCGGCGCGGGCGGCTCGGCCATGTCGCTGATCTTTGCCTTCGCCCGCTCTGCGCTTCCCGTCGACGATGCCGCCGAACGCGCCTTCGCGCTCGCGCCGCTGCGCACGGTGTTGTCGATGGCCTGGGTCTTCGGTCCGTCGGTCGGCGCGCTGGTGCTGGCCGCCGCCGGCTTCTACGGGCTGTTTCTCTTTGCGGCCGTGTGTTTCGCGGCATGCGGCGCAATCGTTTGGCGCATGCACGACTCGCCGAAAGGCGACCCGCACAGCGCGCCAGCCCACTATGCGGGGGAGCTGGCTTCGCTGCTCGAAGTGACCGCGCCCGAGAAAGAGGAAACCGTGCCGCCGCACGAAGGCGAGGCGCATACGCGCGCGGAAATCTGGCGCGCCACTGTCGCGCTGACACTGATCGGCCTTGCCGGGAGCGCGACGATGATCGTGCTGCCGCTCTATGTCGTGCACGGCATGCATGGCACGCGCATCGACGTGTCGATCATGCTCGGCCTCGGCGCCTTCCTCGAAATCCCGATGATGCTCGCGTTCGGCGCGCGCGGCTCGCGTCTGGACAAGCAGCGCTGGCTGGCAGCGTGCGCGGCCGTGCACATGGTGTGCTTCGTCGCAGTGGCAGCGGGGCGCAACGTCGAGTTCCTCATACCGATGCAGGCCTTCAACGCGTTCGTGGGCGCGGTCACGTCGTGTCTGGGCATGACCTACATGCAGAATTTGATGTCGCGCAGCCCGGGCTCGGCCACGGCGCTGTTCTTCAACGCGTCGCGGGTCGGATCGATTCTGTCAGCGTGCTGGTCGTGGCGCTCGGCTATCGCGGCACCTTTCTCGTCTGCGACGCGCTCACGCTCGGTGCGCTGGTGCTGTTCGCTTATCCGACCTTCCGGCGCTTCACCTTGCGGGCGTGGGCGTGGCTCAAACCGCGTTTGCAACGCGGGCGGCCCACGCCGCAGTAGGCGCGCTTCGCGTCACGGCAGTTCGCCTCCTATACTGTACCGTGGGACATACGGCATGTCTCACGGTCCGGCGTCTCGCGCGCGTTCCCCCACACGTCAGGCGAAACGAGGGCTCTTCCGGCAACGCAATCGAACATGGAAGGAGACGAACATGGCTGGCGTTGGGAGCGAAAAGGTCTTCGAGAACAACAAGGTGATCGTATGGAACTTCGTTCTCGCGCCGAGCGAGGAGACGCCCGTGCATACGCATGAACACTCGTACATGGGTACGCAATCGAAAACGCGCCGCTGCACATCTTCGACAAGGACGACGCGGACCTGGGCATCTTCGAAGTGCCCACGGGCGCAGTGTATTCGCTCAAGTGCACGGACGGCTCTCTGGAAGTGCTGTCCGAACTCGGCAAGGGCGCGCGTGTGCGCGCCACGCACAAGGCGCGCAACGAAGGCAGCAAGACGTATCGCGAAGTGCTGGTCGAGTACAAAGGACCCGGCGCAGTGATCTTCACCCGGCCCGCTTCGTCCGCCGATGAAGCGGGCGTCAGTCGAACTCGATTTCGCCGCTGCGGCGCAACGCGTCGAGCCGTCTGATCTGCTCGGGCAGAATGCGCCCGCGCGACAACGTGAGCAGCGCGTCGAGATCGAAGAACGCGACGTCGCTTGTTTCTGCGCCGATCATCTCGCCCGCGCTGACGATGGTCCCCAGAAACACCAGCTTCCAGATATGGAACACCGACGGCGGATGCCCATGCTTGTTGAGATCCCACACCGCGAGCAGGCGCACGATATCCACCGTGTAGCCGCTTTCCTCGCGCACTTCCTTGACCGCATTCTCGGCAAGCGATACGCCCACGTCGGCCCAGCCGCCCGGCAGCGACCAGTTGCCGTCAATGGTTTCGCGCACCAGCAACACCTGGCCCGCATCGTTGAACACGGCGCAGCGCACGTCGAGTTTCGGATTGGCGTAGCCCGACTCGAATAAGAAGAGTTCGGCGACGGTGGCCGAGTCCGTCGAAGCCAGATCGGTAAGCATCGTATGCGCGATGCCCGCAATCTCCTCGTAGCGTTCCGTGTCGAAGACGCTGGTGCTGAAATGTAGGCCTCGTTTGCGCGAGGGAGAGTAAGCGTCGGACCTGCTCGAGAGAAGGCATGGGCATGAGAGATATCGCTCATCTGATGGGAAAAACTGCTCAGACGAACGATATCATGCCAGATGGCCGCGCGCGAATTGCAGGGACTTTCTCGCGCGCTCGTCCATCTGTTCGTCGCTCGCACCGTTCGACATGTCGCGCCACACGCCCATCGCGCGACTCACCGACCCGCCCTTGCGCATGAACGGCTCCATGACGATGGTACCGTCGTACCCGATCTCCTTCAGCGCGCCGAAAATCTCGTCCCACGGCAGGCGGCCTTCGCCGGGCGGGAGGCAGTTCGCCTCGCCGAGATGGAAGTGGCCCAAGCGGCCCTTGCACGCGAGAATGGCATCGCGAAAAGAGTTCTCTTCGATGTTCATGTGGAAGGTGTCGAGCTGCACGCGGCACCAGGAATTATCAACCGCATCGCAGAAGGCCAGCGCTTCGCGCGCGTCGTTGGCGAGCCATTGCTCGAAGCGCTTTACCACTTCCAGCGCATAAATTGATGCCGTGGCCTTCCGCGACCTTGATCACGCGCCGCACGCTGTCGATCGCGCGATCCACGTAGGGACGCTTGTCCGTCATGCCGGGCGGCGGCGATTGCGGCACGCATAGAAGGTCAGGCCTGCGAACACCGGCGCGCCGAACATATGGCAATCGTCGAGCAGGCGCTTCACGTATTCGGTGCCTGCGTCGCACACGCTCTGTTCGGGCGACGCGAAGTCGTACTCCTGCTTGAGGCCGATGCAGCACATCACCATCAGGCCGAGATCGTCGGCGACGGTCTTCAGCTCGCGCTTCTTCGTCTCGGGCAGCGTGTGAAACTCGAACAGCGAAATCTCCATCATGTCGAAGCCGAGCCCGGCAATGCGCCGGGCCACTGCCGGAAAGTTGACGAGCCATTCCGTCGACCAGTACGTGTAGAACATGCCCACCTTGTTCATGACCTTCACTACTTAATTGATTAGGATGTCGAATATCAACTTGCGATGTTTCGATGCCGCTCGACGACGCGCCTAAAGACACAAAACCCCTCGGCTTGACTTCCGGATGCGCGGAGTCGGCATGTTCCAGCGCCGCCAGCGACATGATGCGTTCCTCGGAGGCTTCGTCGAAGCCCACTTCGCCCGCGCGCATGCCCGCGCGCATCACGAGGATGCGATCCGAGATAGTGAGGATTTTGGACAGATCGCTGGAAATGACCAGAATCGTCAGTCCTTCGCGCACGAGTTCGCGCATCAGCGCATAGATCTCGGCCTTGGTGCAGACATCGACGCCGCGCGTGGGTTCATCGACGATCAGCACGCGCGGCTTCGACGCGAGCCATTTCGCCAGCACGACCTTCTGCTGATTGCCACCGCTCAACAGACCCACGAGTTGCTCGACCGTCGGCGTCTTGATCTTGAAGCGGCCGACATAGCTGTCGATCATGCGCGCTTCCTGTACCGGGCGAATCATGTTGGCCTTCGACAGGCGCCCGAGCCCGAACTCCGCCAGCGACAGATTGCTCCCCACCGACATGCCGAGAATCAAACCCTGATCCTTGCGATCCTCCGGCACGAGGCTGATGTCGAGCTCCATCGTATCGCGGGGCTTGCCGATCTTCACGGCCTTGCCTTCGAGCGACACGCTGCCGTGCTTGGGCGGCGGCGCGCCGAAAATGCCCATCGCGACTTCGGATCGTCCCGCGCCGATCAGATCTGCGAGGCCCATGATCTCACCGCGTCGCAAAGAGAAGGACACGTCGCGATAACGCTTGTCGTCGCCTAAACCTTGCACCGACAACACGATGGGCTGCTGTTCGCTCTCGGGACGAATGCGCTTCACTTCGCGAGATCGCATCCCACCATCAGGCGCACCACTTCGTCCGGCGAAGTCTCCGCGAGGCGCGCGGTGCGCACGTGTTTGCCGTCGCGCAATACGGTGACAGCGTCGCAATTGTCGAACCCCTCGCGCATACCGCGCATACGATGCGAGATATACAGAATGGTCACACCCCGCGCGCGCAGTTCGTGCGCCACCTTGAACAGCGTGAGCGAGTCCGCTTCGGACAAACTCGAGGTCGGCTCGTCGAGAATCAGAGGACACGGCTCGTGAATCAGCGCCTTGCAGATCTCGATCAACTGCTGTTGCGCGATGGTCAGATCACCCAGACGTGTATCCGGATCAAGCGTGATACCCAGTCGCTGCATGGCGGCGCGCGCTCGCTCCAGAAACTCGCCCCGATCGACGAACACGCGCCGAACGCGGCTCCGCACCGAGAAAGATGTTCTCCGCGCTCGTCATGTTGGGCGCGAGCATCAACTCCTGAAACACGATGGAAATGCCCTTTTGCGCGGCATCGCGTGTGCTGGAGAACGACACCTCCTGGCCGTCGAAGATGAGATGGCCGGAGGTCGGCGCATGCGCGCCCGCGATGACCTGCATCAGCGTGGATTTGCCCGCGCCGTTCTCGCCCATGACCGCGTGCACGGTGCCCGCCTCCACGCTGAACGACACCTCCTGCAGCGTCTTCACGCCGGGATAAGCCTTCGTGATCTGCTCAACCCTCAGGAGTGCGGTCATGGCAGTCCTCTTCGCATGGAGGGAGCGGATACTTGACGCCGCAGGTTCATTTGCCGCCGACGAACTTGTCGACGTTGGAGGAGTTGACGATATCCACGCCGGTATCGGTGATCGGTGGCACCTTTCCATCCTTCGACAGGTCATCGAGCAGCTTGATCTGCGAGGGCAAGGTATCGAAGGAGACGATCACGAACTTGCACGACTTGATATCGGCGGCATTGTTCTTCACCGCGCGAACAGCGGCCAGCCGCCCGCGAAGAAAATGCCGTCGAGATTGGGGTTCTTCGCCAGCATGTCCTGAATCAGTTGCACGCCGGTGCTCGAGTCGTCATTGCACGCGAACGGCGAGCCGGACACTTCCTTGAAGTCGCCGCTGAGCTTCGACTTGAAGCCCTTGATGCGTTCGTTGAGATTTGCCGCCGACAGGCCGCCCATCAGAATCGCATAGGTGCCGCCCTTGGGCAGCGCCTTCGCGAAGGCTTCGCCTGCCGCTTCGCCGCTCGTCTCGTTGTTCGTGCCGATGAAGGCAATGCGCTTGGACTTCGGCGCATCCGAGTCGAAGGTGACGACGGGGATGTTCTTCGCGAGCGCGGCACTGATCACGTTGCCATCGAATCCGCGTTGTTCGGTGCAATGGCGATGCCGGTGACCTTCTTGGTGATCAGATCGCGCACGATGCGCGCCCTGCTCGGCGTCGTCGAGTTACGCGGGGCCGGTGAACAGGCACTCCGCGCCGAGCTTAGCAGCTTCTTCCTTGCAGCCTTTTTCCGCATCGGCATAGAAGGCGATGCCGAGCGCCTTCGGCACGACCGCGAATACCTTCTTGTCGGCCGCGTGGGACTGGGCGATGCCGAGCCCGAGCAAGACGGTGACGGCCACTGCACTGAGCATGGTGCGTGTCATGATTGTCTCCGAGGGTTTCGTTTTATGAGTATCGCAATTAGCGGCATCGCCAGACGCCTTTTCTGAGCTGGTCGATAAACACGGCAAGCACGATCACGGAACCGACGAACACCCCTTGCCAATAGGCGTCCGTGCCGAGCAGAACGAGACCGTTGCGCAACACTTCGAGAATCACGGTGCCGACGAACACGCCGATGATCGTGCCTTCGCCGCCCGACAAAGCCGTGCCGCCGTCACGGCTGCCGCGATCACCGACAGTTCCTTGCCCAGCCCCTGATTGGAAATGGCCGACGAGAGATAGCTCACCTCGATGATGCCCGCGAGACCCGCGAGCACGGAGGACATCACATAGACGCTCATCTTCAGGCGGTCCACATTGAGTCCGGTCAGCACGGCCACGCGCTCGTTGCCGCCGACCGCATAGAGCTGACAGTCGAACACAGTGCGCTTGAGGATGATGGCCGCGATGATCCCCAGCACGACTAAGATGACGAAGGGGCACCGGCAACTCGAAGATATCGCCGCTGCCGAGCGCGAAAAAAGCGTCGCCGTCGGGACGAAAGCCGTCGATGGCCTTGTCACACGTGATGATGAGCGCGAGCGCCCGCGCAATACTCATGGTAGCGAGCGTCGGGACGAAAGGCAGCATGCGCAGCTTGGTCACGCAGAAGCCGTTGAAGAGGCCGACCGTCGCGCAGATCAGCAAGGTCAGGTGCAGGCGGGAAACACGCCCATGCCCGCCTGCATCATCGCGGCGGACGCGACTGCGGCGAGACCCCACACGCTGCCCATCGAGAGATCTATGCCACCCGTGATCATCACCACCGCCTGATCCAGCAAGACGATGCCGATGAACGACAGATTGCGCGCATCGTTGAGCAGGTTGCCCTTGCTCGCGAAGTCGGGCGTGAAGATCGACAGCACCACAACCATGATGACGAGCGCGCCGACGATGCCCGTTTCTCCCGAGTGCAGCAACTGCGCGGCAAAGCCGAGACGCGGCTTGGCCGGCTCGTTCGGAGCCAAACTGGGCTTGCTTATGTGTCGCCTCCAGTGCCTCGGTGCGCTTATCGCTCGCCGGTTGCGAGAACAAGCTGCTTTTGTCGTGAAAGAGTCTAGTTTCGTGTCGAAACACCGTCAAAGCGAGTTTTCCCTGCCCGCGTTAAGCGGATGCATGGAACCGCTTGCCGCACGCTCATTGCTCACATATTGGAATCCTTACGATTTTAAACAAGCCGATACATACAGCCCGATTACATTGCGCACCTTACTGTAAATGAAGCTCATCGGCGTGGCGTCGATTTTGCCGCGCCGCACTTGCCGGTATTGTTCCGGCAGATAGCGGCTGAGCAGATTCTCGCGCATCTCGACGCGCGCGAGATTGTCGACGAGACGATGCGCCGCTTCGTCCACACGCGGATCGGCCCAGTAATAACGGATACGGTCGCTATAGCTATAGACGCGCATGAGCCGAAGTTTGTCTTCGTCGCCGTGGTAGTACTGGTCCCAGTTACCGGGCTTGTCGAGCATCGCATGCTCGGCCACGGCACGAAGCTTGGAGCGCGTACCTTCCGGGATCAACTCGTTCTCGATATCCGCCAGCGCAAACAAGGCTTCACGCAGCGCGAAGGTCACACCGAGTTCGACCTTGAGAATGGCGAAGCCATTGTTCACCAGCGCTTTGGGCTTTTGATAATCGGTGGAATGCGCCTCGAAAACCATGCCAGGCAGTTCGTCGAGCACTTTTGACAATGCACGCGCCGCGGCGGGATCGTAGTTGACGACCTTCGTATGATCGAACTCCACGCCGGGCTACACGACCAGACCAATCACGCGCTCCAACGCGGCATCGAGTCCGCGGGCCCGCCATGCGCGGCGATACACGAGGGCAGTCTCCAGCGCAGCGACCGGGTTCGTCACTTCGACCACGTTCAATTCTTCCGACGCACCGCCCGGCACCGGTACCTCCGTACCGATGATGTACACCGGCCGTTCGCGCATGCCCGCGCGCTCTGCAGCGGCTTCCGCGACCGCGCACAGACACGCCGCGCGTTCGGCGACGATTTCGTCGGACAGATGGGGCGGATCGTCCGCGCAACGCATGCTGGTGTCGAGATGGATCTTGCGAAAGCCTGCGCAGGCGTACGCATCGATCAATGCTTCCGCGCGTTGCATGGCTTCCGCCGCCGGCAGCTTGCGCCATGCGTTGGGGCCTAGATGATCGCCGCTGAGTATCAAACGCGCACGCGCAAAGCCCACGCGATCGGCACGTTCTTGTACGAAGCGCACGAAATCGGCGGGCTTCATGCCAGTGTAGCCGCCATATTGATCCACCTAATTCGAGGGCGATTCGATCAAGAGCGGCGTACCGCCTTCGAGCGCCTGCAGCATGCCCGTCTCGATGACCCACGGATGCGCCGAACAGACCGAATAGATGCCTTTGAGCATACGGGCCGCGCCCGTGTCGCCGGTGAGACGTGTCACGATATCAGTCATGCCTGTGCTCCGTTTTCCTTTGCGATGAAGGCGTCCGTTCCGCGAGCGTGGCCGTGCCTTCCATCGGTCCATGGAAGGTGACGGCGTGCGCGCCCACCGCGCCCGCCTCGCGTGAGCAGTTCATCGATGGCGCACTGCTCTGTGATGGCGTTGACGAGCAGCATCACTTCGTGGCCGTTCGGCAGAAGGACGTCGGTGTAGTCGAGAATGAAATCGAGCGCTTCGCGCATCTCCGGAATGCGCAACATCTCCTTGCGAATGTTCGGATCGAAGCTGACAGTGCCGCCATTCGACTTCACGGCTTCGATGGCCTTCTTCATCACCTCGATGATGCGAAACGAAAACAGCGAAGAGCCCATCACATGAAAATGCCCACAATCTTTGAGTAAATGCTCGCGAATCTCGCCGACCGACAGATGCCCGGACGCGCTATTGGCGATGTTGTAGATGAAGTCGCGATCGCCGTCCTCGCGATACGTGACGAATGCGTTCCCGGTGGTCGTGGCCTTGATCACCGAAATACCCGATACGTCGACGCCATCGGTGCGCAAACGCTCGACGTTGAGCGCGCCGAAATCGTCTTCGCCGACGCAGCCAATGATCGCGCAACGGCTGCCGGCCTTGGCGCCCTGATCGATGAAGATTGCCGGTGCGCCGCTCGGATACGGGCCCATCAGCATGCCCGCGCGTTTTAAGGACTAGCCTATCTCCGTCGCCAGAATTTCGACGAGGATCTCGCCCATCGTGAGGACATAGCCGCCACTGTCGGCTCGCTGCGTATCTGTCTGAGCCATGATAAATTAATTAGGATATCAATATATTAAAAAAGCATATCGGCGCCACCATGTGCGAACTATCGATCTACCCGATCATCCCGTTGCGATAAAGCTGATCTCGGCTCTCATGCGATCGTCTCTTCTCATGAGTCGTTCATATGTCGCGCACGGCACGCGCGGTTCAGGCGCGGCGAAATTCGAGCACGCCGCTGTCCCTTCGTTCGAGCTTCAGACCGTGGCGCGTCATCGTGTCGATCGTTGGCGGATCGATGCCTTCGTCGATCAGCAGCATGTCGATGTCTGCTGCGCTGGCGAACACTTCGCCGCTGCATTCGTCGAGCAGCGGCTGATACGCCAGCACGATCGTCCGCTCCGCTGCATGCGCCACTCGCGCCAGCGCGGGATCGGCCGCGAGCAGATTGCCGTCCCGGTCCAGTCCCGACGCCTGTAACAGACACACGTCGATGGAGCGCCGCGCAACCGACGCTTCCGCGTCCGGTCCGGTCATCGCAGTGCCGCCGTTCTCGAGCCGTCCGCCCGTGAGCAGCAACTCGCAGTGAAAGAAACGCTGCGCCGTGTGGGCCATCGCGAGATCCTGCACCAGCAATGACAGATTGGCCCGGTCCGACAGAAATGGCACCATCTTGTGGACGATCTCGCTCGCGCCGAGCATCAGCGCTTCGTGATCGCCGACGTTTTCCACCGCGATGCGCGCGATCATCGTTTCCGAAGCCTTGCGCGTCGCGCTGTCCGACGCGGATACGAGGATGTCGTCGCCGCTCTTTTGCGCGAGGTAGCGCGCCTTGCCGAACGAACGCAACAGATAGCGCTGCTGTTCGAGATAGGTCAGGTCGCTGCGGATCGTCACCACCGAGACATCGAACGCCTGGCTCAATTCCTCGACAGACACTCCCCGCGCTTGCGGACCAGTTTGACGATCTGCACGTGCAGGCGATGTTCGATCAGATCGACGGCAAGCGCACCGGCAACGGCAAGTCGGAAGGCGTCCCTGCGCTCTTCGGCGCGAACTTCCAGACCTTGAGCGTCGCGCAGAAAGCACCGGGCGCCAAGGGGCGGCTATCTCAATGCAAGCTTTACGCCCGGTCCGCAAGTGACCGCAGCGATCGCGCATATCGATGCATCGCTCGGGCGTGTGGTGGCCGAACTGAAGCAGCGCGATCTGTACAAATCGACAGCGATCATCGTCACGTCGAAGCATGGGCAATCGCCTACCTGTCCGCCACGCACCAGCCGACTACCACCGTCGTGCCCGCGAGCGTCGGTGCGGACGTGAGCTGATACTTCGGATCGTCGGCAACGCCCAGGCCCGCCTTCAGATCGACGAAGCCGTGTTCGCCGAAGCCTTCGCACAGCGCGTCCGTATCGGTATCGATGGCGACGAGGCGCGCGTCGATGGTGTTCATCAGCAGGCGGCGCTGACAGCTCTCGCCCACCGCGACCTACACCTTCGTGACAGGCGTGGTGTTCGCCACCGTGGGCTGCTGCAGGGACTGCCTGGCATCGAAATACGGGAGACCGCGACAGCGGTTCCACACCTGCGCCTGCGCATTGATTTCGCACTTCCAGATTTGCTTGCCGCTATCGGCATCGACTGCGATCACGTTGTTATGCGGCGTGCACAGATAAATGCGTTCGCCGATCTGCAAAGGCGTGTCCTGATCTTCTGCGCCATTGCCGGTCGGGCTGATCGGGATATCGCCCATATGGAAGGTCGATGCGACGTGCAAGTCCTTCACGTTGTCGCGCGTGATCTGGTCCAACGCAACGAAGCGGTTGCCGCCCGGTGTGTTGCCGTAGTTGTTCCAGTTCTTTTGCGTGGCGCCAGGTGCGGCGGATACCGGCGGCGCGGGCACGCCGTCGAACGCCACGCTCGGATGCGGCACGAACATCTGCGCGAACGTAGCGCCCATGCAGACCGCGATCACCGCCGCTGCCCCGTAAGCCCACTTGCCCGCACGCTGCGCGCCTTCATGCCGGCGTAATGGGGGCCAAGTGAGCAGCATGAAGTCAGCGAGCAGCATCAGACGCGAAACCAGCGGCCAGAAATCGAAGCCGCCGTCGATGGGCGCCCAAACGAGCGGCACGACGAACGCGACGCCGTGAATCACAACCGCCGACGACTTCGCGCGCATGAACTGCATGGTCGCCGCCACGATGATGACGCCCGCAATCAGAAAATACGCACTGCCGTGCAGAAACGCGAGCTTCGCACCGACGACGACGAAGAACAGTCCGGTCGCCAGCAGCGCCAGACCCAACAGGACACACCCGGCTCTCAGCGCGACTGAAAGACGGGCCTCATTCGCGGACATGGAATCATCTCTCCAGAAATCGGACAAGCGGAACGCTGCGTCGAGCGGCAAGCCTTCCCCCTCGTCGATGCCGAAGCTCGCGAAACAAATCGCCTATGCGTGAAAGGAAAGCGCGCTGACGTGCGTGGTTCGGGTTACGCGCGCGGGACGAAAGCATCCGCCCCTCGCATAAGCCAGTATATTCTATCCAGATAGTTAATACGGTTCGCGGATCGGCCGCACGTCCACTTTCCGGCCCTCGGATATGACATGCAGACGCGGGCTTTCCAGCAGGCTCGCCGGCGTGACCGTCAGACGCTGCCAGGGAACACGTCCGAAGTACCAGCATCGCCAGAAAGCCAACGAATGCCCGGGATTGCGCTGGAACAAAGTCGCGAAAGGACTCGACTTCACCGACCTCGATGCCGGTCGCCTCTATCAGCACTTCGCGCACGAAGCGCGAGCAGAACTGTCGCCGCGAGCGCAGGTCGAAACCGGTGTCGTAAAACACGCGCAAGCGACGTCGCTGGGCCGTGAACACGCGCCGTTGCTGTAGCAAAGTGAGCGGCGTATCGAGCCGCGCGACGGCGAACGCGCCCTGCTCCGAGCGCGCAACGAAGCGCGAGAACAGTGTGATGCGTGAGAACGGAAAGGTGTTTTCTGCCACAAGCGCGTCGTCCTCGCTGACATCGACGACACCCACATGATTGGTCCACGACCGCGTGGCGCGCGCCACTTCGAGAAACGGTCGTGCGGTCACGCGTATGAAGACTACATCGCTGACACGAAGCGGTTCATGCATGATCTGAAGCCCAGAAGGTTGTACCGGGATCGATCATGCATTGCATACGGCGGAGCGCGCAGCGTGCGATCGCCAAGTCGCGAAAGACGACCGCCCGGGTATCAGATCACGACACCTCGTCAGGCATGGACGCCTGTGTATTGATTGATCCTGTCGAGATCCGTCAGATGCTCGCGCGGAATCTCATCGCCGATCTGACCGCGACGAATCACGAGCACGCTCTGCGATACCGCCGCGATGAAATCGAGATTCTGTTCGACGAGCACGATGGTCAGTTCGCGCTTCTCGCGCAAGGCGACGAGCGTCTCGGCGATCTCTTCGATGATCGACGGTTGAATGCCTTCGGTGGGTTCGTCGAGCAAAAGGAGCGACGGCTCGCCCGCCAGCGCGCGCGCCAAAGCGAGCAATTGCTGCTCGCCGCCCGAGAGCGATCTGCCCGTGCGATCCGGGAAGGGACGCAGGCGCGGAAAGTCTTCCAGCAAGGCATCGATGGCGTCGTGCTTGCGTCCCGTCTTGATCAGCCCGAGCCGCAGATTTTCATACGCGCTCAACGCAGGGAATATCTCGCGCTCTTGCGGCACATACGCCATGCCGCGTTTGGCGCGCGCATGCGGTGCGAGCGTGGTGATATCGCTGTCGTCGAAACGGATGGCGCCTGCCGTAGCGGGCAGCGCACCGATCAGCGTGCGCAGCAAGGTCGTCTTGCCCATGCCGTTGTGCCCGAGTATGCCGATCGACTCGCCGCTCGCCACGGCAAGCTTCACATCATAGAGCACAGGAATACCGCCATAGCCCGCGCACAGGTCTGTTGCTTTCAGCATTATGCCTCCGTTCAGTGCGGTTTCTTGCTGAGATAGATCTGCTGGATGAAAGGATCGCTCATGATGCGGTCAGGCGTGTCCTCGCGAATGATCGTGCCTTGATGCAGCACCGTCACCGTCTTCGCAATGCGCCGGATGAAGCTCATGTTGTGCTCGACGACGACGAGCGCATGACGCCGGTTGATCTCCAGAATGAGTTCCGCCGTGCGCACGACCTCGGCATCGCTCATGCCGGCAGCGAGTTCGTCGAGGAGAATCAGCGGAGGGTCGGCCGCGATCACCACGGCGAGCTCAACCCATTGACGCTCACCGTGCGCGAGCAGTCCGACGGTCGCATCGCGATGTGTCAGCATACCCACACGTTCGAGCACGTCGCGTATCACGCGTTTGGTTTGCATCGGCGGATGCACGCGGCGCGCCGCGAGCCACACGTTCTCCCATACCGACAGCCCGTTGAAGAGACTCGGCACCTGCGTCTTGATGCCAATGCCCAGACGCGCCGGTTCATGCGGCTGCATCGACATGATGTCCCTGCCGCGAAAGAGGATCTTGCCCGAGGTCGGCTTGACCTGTCCCGTCAGCAGCTTGAAGAACGTGCTCTTGCCAGCTCTGTTCGGGCCAATCACGCAGCGCAGTTCCGCTTCGGCGAGCGTGAAGTTGACGTCGCGGGTCGCGTGCACGCTGCCGAAGCGGACATTCAACTTGCGCGTTTCGAGCAGCGGCGTTGTCATGCGGCCTCCTTGCGCACTCTTCGTGAGTCACGCGGCGCTTTTCGCTCGCCGATGCAAGTTTGCCGCGCACCGCGTCCAGACACCTCATCCCTACGGCGCTGAGACTTGGCACGATGCCCTTCGGCACCATCAACACGAACACGACGAGAATCGCGCCCAGCACGAGATTGGAGTTGATGGTCTGCTGCATGCCAATCTGCGTCGTCAGCCACTGGATCGCGACACACCCGACCACCGGGCCAATGAGCGTGCCGAGTCCGCCGACGATCACCCAGATGACGATCTGCGTCGACTGCGCGAGACCGAAGATGGTCGGACGCGTAAACGCGCCCCAGTTGGCGAACACGCATCAGGCCAAACACGCGATGGCCGCGCCGAGCACGAAGGTAAAGAGCTTGTAGACGCGCGAGTCGTAACCGAGCAGCAAGCGCTGTTCGCGTTCTCCTTGCTCGCGACGATCACGCACCCGACCTTGAATGCGAGCAGCACGCGCAACAGCAGATACACACCGAGCAATGCGCCCAGCGACAACTCGAACAAGCCACGCGGGCTGATCACGTCATCGATGTTGCCGGGCGTGTTCAGCGGCGCGATGTTCGGAATGCCGTTGAAGCCGCCGGGCGCATTGCCGATCTTCCACTCCGGCACCGCCGTCGAGTTGACGACATTGAAGAGAATCAGCGTGACGGTGAGCGTGATGACGCCCATGTACACGTCCGACAAACGTCCGTAAAAGATCAGATAGCCGAGTACTGCCGCGAACGTGGCGGGCAGCACGATGGCAAGCAGGAAGGGTACCATGCTGTCGCCGAGATTCGTCACGGCGATCGCATACACATACGCGCCCAGCCCGAAGAACGCCGACTGGCCGAAACACAGAATGCCGCCGAAGTCCCAGACGAAACCCAAGCTCACTGCGTGAATCGCCATCACGGCGTAGACGGTCGCCTGCACCAGCGCAAAGTCGTCGATCCTGCGCGGCAGCACGATCAGCATCGCCATGCCGATGGCAAGCGATAACGCCACGCTCTTCCATGACTGCGAGAAGCGCGCGAGCGCATCGGGAACGGGAATGGCTCGATTCGCCTTGACGGGCATCATCACAATGCTCCTTTGAAGAAGTGTCCGGTGATGCCGTGCGGCAACAGCCGCAGCATCACGATGGCGCCGATGAGCAACGCGACCTCGCCGAATACCAGTGTCGAGGCGAAGGTGGCGATCTGGTTGATCGCGCCGAACAACGCCGACGAACTCACGAGACCCGCGACGATGGCCGGTCCGCCGCCGATCACGGTGATGAACGCCTTCGCGACGAATGCGCCGCCCATGGTCGGCACGACACCGGTCATGGGCGCGAGCAAGGTGCCTGCGAGCCCCGACAAGGCCGCGCCGACCGCGAAGGTTATCGAATACACGCGGCCCGGCGCGATGCGCAATGCATCGGCCATCTGCGGATTCTGCATGGTGCCGCGCGCGATCAGTCCCTGCGACGTATGCAACAGCACCCAGCGCAATGCGAGCCCGAGCACCACGGCCACTGCAATGATCACGAGCGTATAGCTACTCACCGAATCGTTGCCCTATGGAGAAGTTACCGAGCGGCGCGGAAATGCCCGCAGTGGTGTTGCCCGCGATCGACGTGACGATGCCGATGAGCAACAGCGATAAGCCCCATGTGGCGAGCATCGTGTCGATCATGCGCCCGTACAGCCGGCGAATGAACACACGCTCCAACACCACGCCGATCAGCGTGACGGCCAGCGGCGTGACCACGAGTATCGCGACCCACAGATTGATACCCAGGCGTATCGACTCGATGGTCGCGTACGCGCTCAGCATCATGAACTTGCCGTGCGCCAGGTTGATCACCTTCACCATGCTGAAGATGACCGCGAGCCCGGACGAGATCACCACGAGGCTCGCTATGGCGTACAGCACCTGGATCAGGACAATCGCGGCTAGATCCATCGTCATTCCTTGTCGGTGCGACTCACAGCTTGTCACATACTGCTGGTTGTCGCGCGGATTCTTGATGAGGTTGCACACCGCGCTCGTGTCGACGGGCGGCTGGTTCTGGAAGGTCTGCACGATATCCAGCTTGTGATTCTTCACTTGCGTGATGCTCACGTTGAGCACGCAGTGATGCGTGGCCGGATCGATGGAGACCTTGCCTCTCGGCGCATCGATGCTGATGCCCGACTCGAGCGCCTCGATCACCTTCATACGCTCGATGGTGCCCGCCTTCTTAACGCTCTACGCCCACAGGTTGAAGCCCTGATAGGTGCCCATCGCAAATTCGGTGATGTTCGGGTAGTTCGCGCCGAAGCGCTTGTGAAAGCAATCCTTGAACGCCTTGTTCACCGGATTGTCGAGATTCTCGAAGTAGTTGTACGAGACCAGAAAACCGTCGCATTCGTCGGGCGACAGCACGATCTGCTAGTTGCCGCCCGCGAACGTCGTGGACGCCAGCGGAATCTTCTTTATGCAAGCCCGCCGCCGCCCATTGCCGGTAGAACGACATGTACGAACCGCCGACGATGGCGGAGACCAGCATGTCCGGCTTGGCCGATTCGATCTTCGAGATGGTCGAGTCGAAGTTGGTCACATCGAGCGGGAAGAAATCGATCGACTGCACCGATCCGCCGTTTTCCTGCACGAACTTTTTCACCCATTGCAAGGTAACCTGACCGTAGTTTTAATCGGCCGCGACGACATAGACTTTCTTGCCCCATTGCTTCATCGCGTAGGGAATCAGCTTGGCAACCGTTTGCTCCGGCGTCACGCCCGTGCAAAAGGTGTTGCGGTCGCACACGCCGCCTTTGTATTGCGTGTTGTAGAAATAGAGCGTGTGATAGCGGTCGAGCACGGGGCGCATCACTTCGCGTGAAGCCGAGGTGATGCTGCCATGCACCACCGCCACCTTGTCTTTGAGCGCCGATTGCTGCGCGAACTGCGTGTACAACTGCATGTTCGATTGCGGATCGTAGTTCAGGAGCTTGATCTGCTTGCCGAGCAAGCCTCCCTGCGCGCTCCACTCCTCGACGGCAATGGTCAGACAGTCGGCCATCAGCTTGCCGTAGATATCGAGATCGCCTGAAAGATCAGTGATACTGCCGACGAGGATTTCATCGGCGGCTTCCGCGACGAAGGGAAAAGAGCTGGCCATACCGGCCGCGACCGGAGCCGCGGACGACTTCAGGAAAGAACGTCGATCCATAGGGTTGGGGGTTCCGTCGATTAGAACGCTTTAAGGCAACGCTGAACCAGTCGTTGTATTCATCGATTCAGGCGCAAATAGCGGCAGATTCATCGTGAGTGAGGCTTTACGCCTGGATTTCCGGTCCACCAGGGTGTTGCGCCTGGGCCTGCGGCTCGCTTTCCCCCATTACGGGCGAACCTGTGCCATCAATCGCTTGCGCGAAAGATAGACGTTGGTCAACGCCAGCGCAACGAAAGCCCGATTGGCGTTCTTCGCCAGACCCCGATCGCGCACCTTCGTG
>LFLF01000047.1 GCA_001184395.1 Candidatus Paraburkholderia calva
AGTCTCGAACCCCGCACCTTGATCCGCGGCCATCGCCAGCGTCTGCTGCTTCATCGTTTTTGCCTTTCTTCTTGCACGTGCGTTCTATAACACCTGACAAGCACAAGCAGTGGACTTAATCAGCGTTGCCTTAAGCGCACCAGGAGCTTCGGCTCGATGCTCAGGCGGCTGCAAGCCTCGCGGGATGCACAGCGCGCAATGCGCTGCGGTCCTGCCGAGGACTCGGGCCGAAGCGCACGCGATACGTGCGCGAGAAATGCGACGGTGATTCGAAGCCGCACGCGACGCAGACGGCAAGTATCGACATATCGGTCTGTTGCAGCAGCTCGCGCGCGCGTGCGCGCCGCAGTCCGAGGTAGAAATGCGTCGGCGTGTCCTTGAGCAATGAACAGAACAGGCGTTCGAGATGGCGTCACGTCACGCCGATCGATTCGGCCAATGCATCCGGCGAGAACGGCTCTTCCATGTGCTGCTCCATCACGCCGATCACCTGAATCAGCTTGCGATTGTGGATGCCGTAGCGCGCAGCGATCTTCATGCGTTGATGATCGCCGCGCTGCCAGATGCGTCCCACCACGAACTGCTCCGACACTTGCGCGGCGAGTTCCGCGCCGTGATCGCGCGCGATCAGATCGAGCATCATGTCGATCGACGCTGTGCTGCCTGCGCAGGTGATGCGCCGCGCATCGATCTCGAACAACTCCTGACTCGTCCCGATCGACGGATAGCGCTCCGAGAACGCCGCCCCCTCCCAGTGCAGCGTCGCGCGCTTGCCCGCGAGCAGGTCCGCCTAGGCCAGAATGAAACTGCCGGTGTCGATGCCGCCGCGCTCCAGCCGCCTGAGCCAGTCGCCGATGATGCGCGTATAGCGGGCGAGCGGCTCGAATCCCGACACCACGATCACCGTCTACGCGTCCTTCACGCTGTCGATCACGCATTCGGCGTTCAGCGAAATGCCGTTGCTCGCGGCGACCGGTCCGCCATCCACGGATACGATATGCCAGCGGTACAGCTCACCGCTGAAGCGGTTCGCGACGCGCAACGGTTTGTCGATCGCCGACATGAAGCCGATCGACGAGAACTCGGGCAAGAGCAGGAAGTGGAAGTCTTGCGGTGTGGGCATCGAGTGGAAAAAAGCGCTGAACCAGCGATTCCACACTAACAATTGCAAAAACCATGCTCAATCGGGCATGCACCTTAATCGTGGCGCCGGAATGCGGCGTCGCAGGCAGTCAAGTCTCGGTCGCTACTGGGCGTTTTGGCGCTTTTTAGGGACGATAATTTTGAGTCATGCCGGCAATGCGAACCGGTCCTTCATGAAAACCTCACGGGACACTCAGCCATGAGACAACGCCTCCTTCGGACCTTGCTCCTGATCGGCGCATCCGCCGCCGCAGTCACGATGCCGTCCGCCCGCGCCACCGGCGGCACCGAAGACGCGACCTGCAAGACCGTGCGTTTCGTCGATATCGGCTGGACCGACATCACCTCGACAACGGCGCTCGCGTCGGTGTTCTTCGAAGGGCTCGGCTACACGCCGAAGACGACGGTCACCTCCGTGCCCATTTCGCTCGCGGGCCTGAAGGCCAAGCAGGTCGACGTGTCGCTGGGTTACTTGTATCCGGTGCAGGAGAAGGCGGTTCAGCCTTTCCTCGACGCCAAGACTATCGACAAGCTGGAGCCGCCGAATCTGCAGGGCGCGAAGGCGACGCTCGCCGTGCCGAGCTACGCGTACGACGCGGGCATCAAGAGTTTCGCGGATATCCCCACCCAAGCACAAGGACGAGCTGGACGGCAAGATTTACGGCATCGAACCGGGCAGCAGTGCAAATGCCAAGATCCAGAAGATGATCGACACCAACCAGTTCGGTCTCGGCAGCTTCAAGCTGGTGGCCTCCAGCGAGGCTGGCATGCTGGTGACGGTCGAGCGCGCGGCCCGCGAGAAGAAGCCGGTGGTGTTCCTCGCCTGGGAGCCGCATCCGATGAACATTTAGATGAAGCTCAACTACCTCTCCGGCGGCGACGTCTTCGGCCCCAACTATGGCGAGGCGCGTGTCTATACGCTGACGAATCCGGACTTCCTCACGCGCTGCCCGAACGCGGGCAAGCTCGTGCAAAACCTGCATTTCACGACCGACCTCGAAAATCGTCTGATGCAGCCCGTCATGAACAAGGAGCGCCCGTCGGAGGCGGCCAAGGCGTATCTCAAGAAGAACCCGCAATTGTTCGATTCATGGCTCGCAGGCGTGAAAACGGTCGACGGCAAGGACGATTTGCCGGCGGTCAAGCAGTATCTGGGTCTCTGATCTGGCGGTCCGTTGATCGAACCGACGGACTTCTTCCACATCGAATGCATAGCTATTCGAACTAAATCATGAACTACGATGTCATCATCACCTGCGCGGTCACCTGCGCGGGCGATACCACGAGCAAGCACCCGGCCATTCCCGTCACGCCCAAGCAGATCGCCGAGGCGGCCATCGAGGCCGCGTGCGCGACCGTCGCGCATTGCCATGTGCGCGATTCGCGCACCGGACGCGGCAGCCGCGATCCCGCGCTGTATCGCGAGGTGGTGGACCGCATCCGTTCGTCCGACGTGGACGTGATCATCAACCTGACGGCGGGCATGGGCGGCGATCTGGAGATCGGCCCCGGCGAAGAGCCCATGCGCTTCGGCAAGGGCACTGATCTGGTCGGCGGACTGACACACCTTGCACACGTCAAAGAGTTGCTGCCGGAAATTTGCACGCTGGATTGCGGCACGCTCAACTTCGGCGACGGCGACTACATTTATGTATCGACACCTGCGCAACTGCGCGCTGGTGCGAAGCGCATTCAGGAACCGGGCGTCAAGCCCGAACTGGAGATCGTCGATACCGGCCATCTCTGGTTTGCCAATCAGATGCTCAAGGAAGGCCTGCTTGACAACCCGCCGCTGTTTCAACTATGCATGGGCATTCCGTGGGACGCGCCGCCCGACACCGGCACGATGACGGCGATGCTCGACAACCTGCCGCCCGGCGCGCGCTGGGCAGGCTTCGGCATCGGCCGCATGCAGATGCCGATGGTCGCGCAGGCGATGCTGTTCGGCGGCCACGTGCGCGTGGGGCTCGAAGACAATATCTGGCTCGATCGCGGTATTTACGCGACCAACGGCACGCTGATGCAACGCGCGGTCGAGATCATCGAACGGCTGGGCGGACGCGCGCTGACGCTCGCCGAAGGCCGCAAGAAGCTGGGTTTGCCGGCGCGCGACGAGCGTCCGCTCGAAAAGCGCACTCGAACAATTCGCCTGAATTTCGCCTGAACTTTGCCTGAACTTTGCCTGAACTCCTGAACTTTGCCTGAACTCGTTAGGAAGACCACGACATGCAAGTGAAGCAATTCGCCGCGCTCGGCGCGGGTGTGATCGGCAGCGGCTGGGTTTCGCGGGCGCTCGCGCATGGGCTCGACGTTACCGCGTGGGACCCGGCGCCGGGCGCGGAAGCCGCGTTGCGCGCCAATGTCGCGAACGCGTGGCCCGCGCTCGAACGTGTCGGATCGGCGAAGGTCGCGTCGCCCGAGCGCTTGCGCGTGGTCGCGACCGTCGAGGAATGCGTCGCCGATGCGGACTTTATTCATGAGAGCGCGCCGGAACGCATCGAACTGAAACTCGCGCTGCATGAACGCGTGAGCCGTGCCGCGAAGCCCGAGGCGATCATCGGTTCGTCGACCTCGGGGTTGCTGCTGAGCGAATTCTATGCGAACGCCGTGCATCCCGAGCGATGCGTCGTTGGGCATCCGTTCAATCCGGTGTATCTGTTGCCGCTGGTCGAAGTGCTCGGTGGCGAGCACACCTCGGGCGAGACGATCGACGCCACGATGAGTTTCTATGCGTCCATCGGCATACGTCCTTTGAAGGTGCGCGGAAGTGCCTGGTTTCATCGCCGACAGATTGCTGGAAGCGCTTTGGCGCGAGGCGCTGCATCTCGTGAACGATGGCGTGTCGACGACCAGCGAGATCGACGATGCGATCCTTTACGGCGCGGGCATCCGCTGGTCCTTCATGGACACGTTCCTGACTTACACGCTGGCGGGCGTCGAGGCGGGCATGCGACACTTCATGCAGCAGTTCGGGCCCGCGCTCGAATTGCCGTGGACGAAGCTCGTCGTGCCGACCTTGACCGACGAGCTGATCGACCGCGTGGTGGACGGCACGTCGCGTCAGACGAACGGGCGCGGCATCAAGGAACTGGAGCGGTATCGCGACGATTGCATCGCGAGCGTGATCGAGGCGATCGTGCAGACGAAGGCGCGCGTCACGGTATCGAAGACTGAGCGCGTGGGAGCGACGATGACGAGCACGATCTATCGCGATACGGTGAAGCCCGAATGGGTCGACTATAACGGCCACTTGCGCGATGCGTTCTACATGCTGATCTACAGCCTTTCGACCGATGCGCTGATGGATCGCATCGAGTTGGACGAAGCGGGACGCAGTGTGCGGCATCACGCTCTACACGCTGGAGGTGCATGCGAGCTATCTGCGCGAGATCAAGGAAGGCGCGGCGGTGCGGGTGGATGCATGGGTGATCGGCGCCGATCGCAAACGCATTCATCTGTATCTGGAGATGTTCGAGGGCGATAGCGCCGAGCCCGTATCCGCATGCGAGCAGATGCTGATGCATATCGATACGAGCGGCGATCCGAAGGGCGCGCCGTTCGATGAGGATGTGGCCGCGTCGGTGGCGGCGCATCCGGTTATCGGGAAAGCAGCGGCGCGTTATGCGGGGCGGGTGATTGGGTTGCCCGTTCGCGTATCCGCCGAGGCGCCGCCCGCCTGACCTCTCCACTGCCTCAACAACAACGCATTCGTCACCACGCTCACGCTCGAAGACGCCATCGCCGCGCCGGCGAACATCGGGTCGAGCATGCCGAGCGCCGCGAGCGGCACGCCGATCAGGTTGTAGACGAACGCCCAGAACAGATTCTGCCGAATCTTGCGGTATGTGCGCCGCGAGATGTCGATCGCATCCGCCACGAGCGCCGGGTCGCCGCGCATCAACGTGATGCTGGCCGCTTCGATGGCGACGTCCGTGCTGCTCGCCATCGCGATGCCGATATCGGCGGCGGCGAGCGCGGGCGCATCGTTGATGCCGTCGCCGGCCATCGCCACGATGCCGCGCGCCGAGGTCTTCAGTTGCGCGATCACGCGCGCCTTGTCGTCCGGCAGCGTCTGCGCGAACACCCGCTCCGGCGCGATGCCGAGCACACGCGCGACGGCCTTCGCACTGCCCGCGTTGTCGCCGGTGACGAGCGCAACGTGCACGCCCATGCGCGCGAGCCGGTCGATGGCCGCCCGCGCGGTCGGCTTCACCGTGTCGCCGAACGCGAGGAGCGCGAGCGCGCGACTGCCGTCATCGCGACGTTCGATCAACCACGAGACGGTGTTGCCCTGCGCTTCGAGGTCGCGCGCACGAATCGCGAGCGCGGCCGGTACCGTGGCATGCAGCTCGGCGAGCCAGCGCACGCTGCCTATCGCCACGCGGCGTTCACCGATGCGCGCTTCCACGCCGCGACCCGCGACGGCACGCGCATCGGTCACATCGCTCGCACCGAACACGGGGCGCGAGGACAGCGTGGCGGCTGCCTCGACTGCCGCCTTCGCCAGCGGATGCTCGCTCAGGCGCTGCACGGCCGCCGCCATCGCGAGCGCGTCGTCGCGAAGCACGTCGGGCGCGGCATCGAAGGCGATGAGGCTCGGACGGCCGACCGTCAGCGTGCCGGTCTTGTCGAAGGCGACGATTTCGATCGCGTGCGCACGTTCGAGCGCCTGCGCGTCCTTGATCAGAATGCCGTGGCGCGCCGCGACGCCCGTGCCCGCCATGATGGCGGTCGGCGTCGCGAGCCCGAGTGCGCAGGGGCACGTGATCACCAGCACGGCGACCGCGTTCAGCACGGCGGTTTCGACGTTCGCGCCGTGCAGCAGCCCGCCGGCCATCGTCACCAGCGCGATGCCGAGGATCACCGGCACGAATACTGCCGAAACGCGATCGATTAGCCGCTGGATCGGCGCCTTCTCCGCCTGCGCCGATTCGACCAGCCGGATGATGCGCGCGAGCGTGGTTTCCGCGCCGACGGCGGTCGTCTCGATCGCCACCACGCCTTCGCGATTGATCGAACTGCTGGTCGTGTGCGCGCCCGGTTCCTTCGCGACCGGCAGACTTTCGCCGGTGATCAGCGATTCGTCGACATGCGTCCGGCCTTCGCGAACCATGCCGTCCACCGGCACGCGTTCGCCGGGCCGCACGACGACGATATCGCCGATACGCACATCCGCCAGCGGCACTTCGCGTTCGCGCAACGGATCGGCCGCATCGCGCACGCGCGCGACGCTCGGGCGCAGCGCGTTGAGCGCGCGGATCGCGTCGGTGGTTTGCCGCTTTGCGCACGTCTCCAGCCATTTGCCGAAGCGCACCAGCGTGATCACCACTGCCGCAGCCTCGAAATACAGATGTGACATGCCGCCGCCGTGCGCGGCCATCTGATAGACGGACACGCCCCACGTCGCCGACGTGCCCAGCGCGACCAGCAAATCCATGTTGCCCGCCAGTGCCCGAACCGCGCGATAACCGCCCGCGTAGACGCGCGCGCCGAAGCCGAACTGCACCACACTCGCCAGCGCGAGTTGCAACCATGTGGGGAGGTCGAGGCCGAACATCGGCGCGAGCAGGGGCAGCGTGACAAGCGCGCTGCCGGCGACGGCGGCGAGTTCGCCGTCCCAGCCGCGCGCGGGCTCCGGCGCGGGCGGTGCTTCTGGCGCGATGCGCGCGGCTTCGTATCCCGCCTTGGTGATGGCGGCGACGAGCTGATTGTCGCTGACGGCTTCGCTCGCGTGTACGGTGGCCTTTTCGGTCGCGAGATTGACGGCGACGCTCTCGACGCCCGGCATGCGCTTGAGCATTTTCTCGACCCGCGCGACGCACGACGCGCAGGTCATCCCGCTGACAGCGAATTCCGCGGTGCGCAGGTTGTCGTTGGTGGTCGCGGATGACTCGGTGGACATGACGAAACACTCCAGTCTGGCTGGGACGGCGCGCATCACGCGGCATCCCCGATGAATGCAGTATCGGCCTTCCAATGATTGGAAGGTCAAGCACTGTTCAGCACATTAAAAAATATTTGGGGAATTTTTTACCAATCCGTAGGCAAATACATTACAGGGTCGCGAATCGGCTGGAGAATCGCTAGCCGGTTCCACGTCGTGAGCCAGCGCCCGGGTCTTGCCTTCGGGCCGTCCAGCGGGGGTTTTGGGGCATCATGGCGAGCGTTGCTGTGCCAAATTACAGGACAGACCCGCTTTTTTGAATTATGCGTTCTTGCCTATCGTCAGTGGATAGTTAAAACCCGAATTCCGAGATAGACACGACAGCATGTCGGGCGCGGGGCGAGGCGAAAACGACGGGAACGAACGGGTAGAGCGGCGCTCCGCTTGCGTGTAATTCCAACGACAGAAAACACCGGATTCCAACTCGAATGGAGAACAACCGACTCCGTACGTCTCAGCGCACCGCCGCCTTTTGATAAGCGCCGGTCTCGCTCGCGATCCTGCTAGCCGGCTGCGCGGCGAACACGCCGCCCGAAACCAAAGCCATCAGCGGCTGGGTGAAGGATCAGGTCGCGGCTGCGTACATCTTCGGTTTTCCGCTCGTCGCCTCCGATATCGCGCGGGAGCGCGCCAGCGGCAGCGCCGACAATCCCGGTCAGGCGCTGCTCAACTCCTTCCGCCACGCGAGCGCGCTGCCGCCGGTCGGCACGACCGGCTGGCCGAGCGTCGATACGCTCGATTCGACCGCGTGGCTCGATGTCTCCGACGAGCCGGTGATTGTCGCGCTGCCTGCCGCGTCGCGTGGCCGTTATCTGAATGCGCGCCTTCGACTTGTGGACCAACGAGCTATATTCTAGCGCCGACGTCACGCCGTATCCGAAGATGCAACTGATTGCTTTCGGGCCCGCAGGCTGGACCGGCACGCTCCCGCCGCCATGACGCGCGTCGAGACGCGCACGTGTTATGTGTGGCTGTCCGTGCGGGTGAATGGCCCGCGCGATCTGCGGGACGCCCGCAACAAGCTACAAACTGCGATGCGCATCGAAACCCTGACGCCCGCTAAAGGCTCGGTCGCCGATCCGACCGCCACGGTGACGAGCGAGTGGCCTGGCACCGGCGGCGCGCAGACACCTGCGGTTCCGCTGCTGCCGACCGTGCCGCCGGGCGCGCAGGCCGAATCGCTCGATGCCAACGCGTTTTTCTCGCGCCTCGCCCGTTCGCTCGACGACAATCCGCCCGCCACCGTCAATTCGCACGCGATGGACCGGCTGGCCGATCTCGGCGTGAAGCCGGGCGAGCCAGTGCAATTCAAATTCAAGAAGACCGATGGCCCGCTGCTCGACGCGGGTCTCGCCGACGGACGCGAGCGGCTCGCCACGGCGCCGTCGAACGCGATCACGCGCAACGGCTGGAGCTAGTTCGGCGACGATGTCGGCGTGTACGGCACCGATTAGTGCCTATCTTGCACACCGCCAGCAGGCCACCGACACCAAGGAAGGCGAAGTGAAGCCGGTTGCGCGCGTGGACAACGAAGGCCACACGCTCAACGGCTCGAATCGTTACGTGCTGCATTTCGCGCCGAATCAGTTACCGCTGGTACGCGGCTTCTGGTCGCTCACGGCTTACACGAAGGACGGCGCGCTCACCGGCGGCAAGCGGGTGCGGTTCTCGCTCAACGACCGCGACCGGTTGAGAAAGAACCGCGACGGTTCCATCGACGTGTTCGTGTCGGCGGACTCGCCGGGACGCGCGCACGCGGCGAACTGGCTGCCCGCGCCGGACGGCGACTTTCAGCTGACCATGCGTCTCTACGCGCCGAAGACGGAAGCGAGCGATGGCTCGTGGCGCCCCCTGCGGTCATTCGGCAGTAAGCCCGCACATATCTGTTCGAAATGCACAGACGATGCGCATTTGACGAACGTTTGTGCCGTGTCGCGTTCTATACTCGGACCATCACCTTTCTGAGATAAGCGACGTGACGCGGCGCGCGCGACTGCGCAACCCGCCGCTCGAGCGTCGCCGCGCGCATCGAATGTCAAGCGTTACCAAGTCTTCACTCGCCAATGCCGGTCAAACCTTGCGCGGCGCATCTTCATCGGACTGGTCATCGCGCTGCTTCTGATCGGCCCGCTCGGTTTTTTCGTCGTGCCGCCAGTCATTCGTCATGTGGCGGAACAGCAGTTGAACAAGCTGCTCGACCGGCCGGTCAGTATCAAGCGCATCGGGCTGAATCCGTACACACTCGATTTCGACGCCGAGGGTGTGCATATCGGCGAGTCACAGGCCAATCTCGCCAAGGCGCCCGGCAGTTCGAACGATTTCGCCGATGTTTCGCGGCTCGTTGTGCGCACCTCGTGGGTGTCGCTGTTCAAGCTCGCGCCGATCGTCAACGAACTGAAGATCGATTTGCCGCATATCAATGTGGTGCGCTACGACACGCAGCATTTCAATTTCTCCGACCTGATCGAGAAGTTCTCGAAGCCTTCGCTCGAACCGTCGAAGCCGCCCGCGAAGTTTTCGGTGTCGAATATCCGCATCGAGAACGGCAATGTCAGTTTCGACGATCGTCTGCTGAATACGAAGTATGTGGTCGATCGTTTCGCGCTGCATATTCCTTTCATTGCGACATTGCCGTCGGTTACCGAGATCTTCGTGACACCGCTGTTACAGGCGCGCATCGACGGGTCGCCGTTGCTGGTGAAAGGACGCACCAAGCCGTTTTCCAGTCGCGCTCTCGCTCGACGATCTCGACGTGCCGCAGATGACCGTCCACGCGCCCGCCTCGGTGCCGGTGGCGGTCAAGAGCGGCAAGCTTTCGACCGATCTGAACGTGAGCTTTTCGATCGCGGGCGATACGCCGACCATCCGCATCGTGGGCAGCGCGGATCTCGCCGATCTCGACGTCACGGACAAGGCGAACGCGCCGCTCGTGAAGGCGGCCAGACTGCACGTGAAGATCGCGGATGCCGAGCCATTGCGCAGCGTGTACAAGCTCGACGAGATCACGCTGACGAATCCAGACGTGCGGTTCGCGCGCGATGTATCGGGCGTGCTGAACGTGCAGAAGCTGGCGGGATCGCCCTCGCCCGAAGCGTCGAAACCCGCCGCGGAAACGGCACCGCCCAAGGACGAGAAAGAAGCCGCGCCCGCCGCTCGACTTGTCGATCAAACATGTGGGCATCCGACGGCGGTCACATCGGCATCGACGATCAGTTGATGAAGGAGCACGTGCAACTCGCGCTGAGCAATTTCGCCGTTACGCTCGACGATTTCTCGACGCTCGCCAAAACGCCCGCGCGCTATACGCTGAAGACTGCGCTCGATCACGGCGGCTCGCTCGATGCATCGGGCAACGTCACGCTCGCCGCCAAGACCGCCGACGTGAAACTCGCGGTGGACGCGCTCGTGCTGCCGCCGTTGCAACCGTACTTTGCGAATGCATTCGCCGGACGCGTGACGAGCGGCCCGATCGGCGCGAGTTTGCCGGTGTCGGTGGACTGGTCGAAGCCGGATGCCGCCGTGCAGGTCGTATCCGGTGAGGTCAAGCTCGACGCGCTGACGCTCACGCCCAATGCAGCCAATGGCGCGAGCGCGCCCGCGCCGATCAAGCTCGGTTCAGCCGTCGCGAAGATCGACAAGGTGGATGTGGTCGCGCGCAACACGGAACTCGCCAACTTGCAGCTGTCCGGACTCTCGCTCGATGTGACGCGCCACAAGGACGGCAGCATCGATCTGGCGTCGCTCGCCAGGCCCGTGAAGCTGCGCGTCGCGCCGCTGTCGATCAGCGGAAGCAGTTCAGCGACGATCTTTCCAGGCCGCTCGACGTCGACGGCAAGCTCACGCTCAACGGCCACGGCGCGGTCGCGATCGGCGACAACGTGACGGTGAGTCCGCTCAAGCTGGCGCTGCATGTGAAGGGCGATCAGCTCGATGCGTTCGCGTTCGAGCCGTATTTCGGCGACAAACTCAACGTGCAGATTGCGGCGCGAATTTGAACGCGAACGGCGACATGACGCTCGTGGGCAGCGGCAAGTCGCTCGCCGCGACCTACAAGGGCGATGTGCCGCTGACGGACGTGCGCGCCATCGACAAGGTGACCGACGACCGGTTCGCGGGCTGGAAGCTGCTGGGCCTGACCAATGTAAAGGTGAATTACAGCGATCGCGGCACCGACGTCGATGCGGCCAAGGTGACCTTCGCGAACTTCTACGGACGCGTGCTGCTCGATGCGCAAGGGCGTCTGAACCTGAGGGCGTGGTCGCGAAAGGCACCGGCACGACACAGCCCGTGACGAAGGAGAAGACCGCCGAGAAAGCCGGGCCGCCGTTGAACATGCGCTTCGGCGAACTCGTGTTGCAGAACGGCCGTGTCACCTACATGGACAACTTCATCAAGCCGAATTACACAGCGAATCTGGTGGCGATCAACGGGACCATTAGCGCGTTCGGCACGCAGTCGAAGACACCCGCGCCGGTGGACGTATCCGCGAAGCTCGCCGCTAACGGCCCAGTCGCGATCAAGGGGCAGGTGAATCCGCTGATCGAGAAGCCCGCGCTCGATCTGACCGCGACCGTGCACGATATCGAACTGGCTAATCTCGCGCCGTATTCGTCGAAGTACGCGGGTTATCCGATCACCAAGGGCAAGCTCAACGTCGATCTGCATTACATGCTGGCCGACAACAAGCTCAGTGCGAACAACCATCTTTTCATCGATCAGTTGACCTTCGGCGATCACGTCGACAACACGACCGCGACCAAGCTGCCGGTGCGACTCGCCATTTCGTTGCTGAAGAATTCGCGCGGCGAGATCGACGTCAATATTCCGATTTCCGGCTCGCTGGACAACCCGGAGTTTTCGATCGGCTGGCTGGTGTGGCAGGCCGTTCTGAATTTCGTGCAGAAGGCGGTGACGGCGCCGTTCACGCTGCTCGCGCATGCGTTCGGCGTCGGCAGCGGTGAGGATTTGAACTACATCGAGTTCGATCCGGGTTCGGCCAACCTGAACGATGCTGCGCAGAAGAAGCTGGAAACCATCGCGAAGGCGCTAGCCGACAAGCAATCCACCCGCGTCGACGTAACGGGGCGTGTCGATCCGAAGGTGGACGAACCGGCGCTGAAGAACGCGTGGGTCGATAACCAGGTCAAACGCGCGAAGGTGCGCGACATGTCGGGTAACGGCGAGAACGTGGACTGGCAGGCGATCAAGATATCGGACGCGGATTACTATAAGTATCTGGCCAAGGTGTACAAGAGCGCGGACTTCAAGAAGCCGACGAACTTTATCGGCATAACGAAGACGTTGCCGGATCAGGACATGAAGGATGCGCTGATCGCTAACGCTCCAGTCGATGAAGGCACGTTGCGCGATCTCGCGCAACGGCGCGCGCAGGCGGTGCAGGAGTATTTCGACGGGCAGATCGACAGCAAGTGCATCTTCACGGTCGCGCCGAAGATGAACGCGGATGGCATTAAGGACAAAGGGGCGTCGACGCGAGTGGAACTAGGGTTGAAGTAGGGCTGGTTGCGTAAAGCGTGCGAGGCAAAAAGCGCGGGTCATACGATCCGCGCTTTTCGTTTTTGTGTTCAACCGTCGTGGCGAACCGGTCTCAATGCGCTCCCGCCGCCGCCCCGCCTCCGCTACCCTTCGCCACCTTCGTGATCCAGATCAGCGGAATGATCAGAATGAAGATAACCGTCGAGATCAGGAAGATATCGTTCAGGCCCATCATCGCGGCTTGCGAATTGACGGTGAAATTCAACATGCCGCGCGCCTGCGCCGTGTTGATATCGAGCGTCGATGCGATATGCCGAGCGATTGCAGGAACGTCGGGTTGTAGATGTTTGCCTGCTTCGTCAGCCGTTCGTGATGCAGCGCGATGCGATCGTCCCACGCGTTGCCCGCCAGCGACGTGCCGACCGCGCCGCAGAACAGGCGCGTGAAGTTACAGGCCCGCCGCCGCCGGAATCTTCGAGGGCGGCAAGCCGGACAGCACGATCGCGGTGAGCGGCACGAAGAACATCGCCATCGGAATGCCTTGCAGCAGCATGGGCAGCACGAAGTGCCAGGTGTCGATCTCGATCACGTACTTCGAGCGCAGCCAGAACACGAATGCGAAACCGACGAACGCCATCGTCGCGATAATGCGTGCGTCGCTGTGCGGCAACACCTTGCCCATCACCGGCGCGAGCATCACCGCGAAAATGCCGAGCGGCGCGGTGACGAGACCGGCGTCGACGGAGCGGTAGTTCAGGTATTGCTGCATCCATTGCGGCAGCAGCACGAGATTGCCGAAGAACACGCCGTACGCGACCGAAATCGCTACCGTGCCGCCGAAGAAATTGCACCCCGCGAACAGCCGCAGATCGACGACCGGGTCCTCTTTCGTCAACTCCCACACGACGAAAAACGCGAACGCGATCACCGCGATGATGGCCAGCACGACGATCACCGACGACGAGAACCAGTCGAGGTCGCAGCCCTTGTCGAGCATGATTTGCAGCGACGCGACCCATGACACTAGCAGAAACAGTCCGACGACATCGATGGGCGCCTGCCGCGTCTTCGATTCGCTCTTGCGGTAGATGATCCACGTCACCGCCGCCGCGAACAGGCCGACCGGAATGTTGATGTAGAAGATCCACGACCACGAATAGCTATCGGTGATCCAGCCGCCGAGCGCGGGCCCCGCGATCGGGCCGACGGTCGCGGTCATCGCCCAGAGGGACAGCGCCATCGACACTTTCTCTTTCGGATAGGAGTCGAGCAGGATCACCTGCGACAGCGGAATCAGCGGACCGGCGACGGCGCCCTGCAGCACGCGCGCGATCAGCAGCACCGGCAGATTGGGCGCGAGACCGCACAGCCACGAGGACAGCACGAACATCAGGATCGCCGACGAACAGGCGCACCTGTCCGAGCCACTGCGTGAGCCAGCCGGTCAGCAGAATCGACACTGCATTGGAAGCGGCGAACACCGTGATGACCCACGTGCCCTCGTTGACGGACACGCCGAGATTGCCGGAGATGGTCGGAATCGCGACGTTGGCGATTGACGAATCCAGCACGTTCATGAAGGTCGCAAGCGCCACCGCGAAGGTGGCGAGCACGAGCTTGCCGCCCTCGAGTGGTGGGGACGGCGCGGGAGTGGCGGGCGCGGCGGCATCGGTGTGCTCATGCGGCTCCTGGGCGTCGCGCCGCGGCGCGTGCGCCACGGACGGTTTCGGTCAAGCCGCCAGTGTGCCTTGGCGAGAAAAAAGCTGCAGAACCAACGCGCGGAGGTCCGGCCATGCGGTGTCATCCGTGGATGCGAAACCGAAGCGCTCATCGCGCGCCTCGGGCGGCTGGGCGTCGCGCTGGTCGATCAGATGCGATCCTGGCGTGACGTCGAACGAGGCACCGGCTTCAGAGGCGAGACGGTCACCGATGACGCACTCGACGCTGCGCAATTCGCTCGTTCCTGCCACTTTGAACGTGAACACGCGCGCGGCGGCGATCGTCACTTCGCTGAAGTATCGATATCGCCCAGATATTTCTTCGCGTACTTGTCGATCGTCCCGTCGGCCTTGACCTTGGCGATCGCCGCACCCAGCTTCGCCTTCAGCGCGCCGTCGCCCTTGCGCACGCCGTACGCAATGCGGCTGCCCAGAATCTTGTCGTCCCGCACGGGGGCGCCGACGAACGCGAACCCCGCGCCGTCCGGCTTCGAGAGAAAGCCCTCTATCCGGCGGGCGCGAGCACCAGCGTCGCGTCGAGGCGTCCTGACTTGAGGTCGGTATAGACCTGGTTCTGATCCTGATACGGCACGACTTTTACGCCCTCGTTTTCCCAGTGCGCCTTGGCGAGTGTTTCCTGAATGGAGCCTTGCAACACGCCCACGCTCTTGCCCTTCAGCGATGCCGGCGTCGGCTCGAGCCCGCTGCCGGCCTTCGCGATCAGTTGCCTCGGCACGCGATAGACGACCGTCGTGAAATCGATCGCCTGACGGCGCTGGTCGGTCGCGTTCATCGCGGAGTTGATGGCGTCGAACTTGCGGCCCTGCAACGCCGGAATCAGACCATCGAACGAGGTTTCGACCCACTTGCACTGCATGTTCGCGACGGCGCACGCCGCATTGCCGCCGTCGATATTGAGCTCTTACAATTCGCCTGTCGACGATTTCGATTCTAACGGCGGATACTGCGCTTCCAGCCCAAAGCGCCACGTGTCGGCGGCGAGCGCGGCGCCGCTCGACACCGAGCAGGCGAGCAGCAATGCAGTGGCGAGGGGTGCATGTTCATGTTGGTGGTCTCCAGAAGATGAGTCAGATCGAACGAGGACGGCGCGCACCTTCGATGAGCGTGTCGTCGTCTTTCGCGAAGGAAAGACGAATCAGCCGATTGTCGGTGCCGTCGGCATAGAATGCGGACAGCGGAATGGTCGCGACGCGCGCCTCGCGGATCAGCCGCAGCACGAAGTCGCTGTCGCTTTCCTCCGAGATAGCGTCGTAGCGCGCCAGCATGAAGAAGCTGCCCGTGCTCGGCATCAGCGTGAAGCGCGAGCCGGCGAGTTCGCGCGCCAGCAGATCGCGCTTGCGCTGGTAGAACGGTCCGAGATTCCGATAGCTCGATTCGTCCGCGAGCGCTTCGGCAAAAGCCATTTGCATGGGTGTATCGGCGGAAAACGTCATGAACTGATGGACCTTGCGGATTTCGGCGCGTGAGCGCCGCGGGCGCGAGGCAATAGCCGATGCGCCAGCCCGTCACGTGATACGACTTGCCGAACGACGACACGATCACGCTACGCTCGGCCAGCGCCGGATAGCGCGCTATGCTGTGGTGCGGCGCACCGTCGAACACGATGTGCTCGTACACTTCGTCCGACAGCACGATGATCTTCGTGCCGCACGTCAGCGAAGTAAGGCACTCGATGTCGTGCGCGCCGAATGCGCTCCCGGTCAGATTGTGTGGCGTATTCACCAGGATCATGCGCGTGCGCGGCGTGACGGCAGCGGCCACCTCGTCCCAGTCGATGTGGAAACCGTCCGCCGACAGCTTGATCGCGACCGGCGTTGCGCCTTGCAATTGCACGATGGGCGCATAGCTATCGAACGAAGGCTCAAAGTAGATCACCTCCCGCCGGGATGCACCAGGGCGCTGATGGTCGCGTACAACCCTTCGCTCGCGCTCGCGACGACCGTCACTTCCGTACCAGGGTCGTACTGCGCGCCGTAGAGGTGGTGGGTTTTCAGCGCGATCGCCTCGTGCAGCGCGAGGACGCCGGACATCGGCGAATACTGATTAGGTCCTGCCCGCATGGCTTGCTCGACACCCTCGATGAGCCGAGGGTCGCAGGCGAAGTTCGGCGCGCCCTGCGATAGGTTGAGCGCATCGTGTGTTCGTCGGCCAACTGGCCGATCACGGTGAAAATAGTAGTGCCGACACTGGGCAGCGTCGATTCGGGAATGCAGGCACTTTGCACGGTGTCTCCGATGTTGCTTGCGATGCTTGTGAAAAGACAGGGCGGTCCACGATTCAAACGCTTCAAAAATGTGCGGACAATCGAAACTTTGTTATACTAGTCATGCTTCAGATTCATAGCTTAACCATCCACCGCGCGCCGATTTCCGATGAAACCGCTTCCATTCCTCGACGTTCTCAAGACCTTTCTGGTGGTCGCCCAGAAGCTGAATTTCACGCGCGCGGCCGATACGCTCAATGTGACGCAAGGCGCGATCAGCCGTTAAATCGCCGGGCCGTAGGCCACGCTTTTTACGCGGCAAGCGCGCGGACTGGCGCTCACGCAGCAGGGCGCGCTGCTCCTGGCGCCCCTGCAGCAGGTGTTCGCACAGATCGGCGAAGCGCTCGCGAAGGGCGCCGCCCAATCTGGGACATTGCGTGTCAAATGCCCGACCTGCGATGCGCTGGGTTCTGCCGCGCGTTATCTGCCTGCAGAACGAGCGGCCCGAGATCGTCGTGGAGGTGACGGCGGCGGTGTCACATGGCGTCGATTTCGGCGGCGAGCAGTTCGACGCGGCCATTGTGTTCGGCACGCCGTCGCTGAAAAGCGTGGTGTCGCATCATCTGTTCGATGAAGTGCTGACGCCCGTCTGCGCGCCGGAGGTGTGGAAATCGCACCGCGGCAAGACGCTGCTGCATCCCACCCGCGACCGCCGCGACTGGCTGCGCTGGCTGAACGCCTACGGCTATCCCGGCCTGCCGTCGGCGAAGGCGCAGCACTTCGACACGCTCGATCTGGCGATCTCGTCGGCGATGCAGGGGCTGGGCGTGGCCATCGGCGATCTTTCGCTGATCGAAAAAAGACTTGCGCACGACACGTGTGATCGCGCCGTTCTCGCTGTGCGTGCCGAGCGGCGCGGCATACTACCTCGTCTATCCGGAACGGCCCGCGCCGTCGACCGCCTTGCGGCAGGGCGCACAATGGCTGGGTCCGAAGCAGAGCGCACGCGAGGCTGGCTGTCCATCTGCACGAAAGCCACAGGTGAATCGGTTAATTAAGCTGCGCATTACATGGAAGGCGAGAGTGCGCTTTGACGCGTCTCATGGAAATCCCGTATCAACAATAGGAATTTACGTAAGCAGCAAGAAGGGTTGGCGTATCTAGGGTAACGCTGAACAAGCCGTTGTATTCAGCATGACTGTTCGCCCGCCAAGGATTTTTTAGCGGGCGAGTTTACTTGGCGATCCGAAACTTTTCATGTAACAGTCTTCGCATAACTTTTGTTGAAGCGAGCCGGTCGCGCGGATGTTATGTGCGCCGCATAACGCCGAAATTTTCCATTGAAGTTCACGCGCGCGCCAACCAGACTATCTGAGTCGGCCGCTCATCTGTCACGATCCGTTTTCCGCCGACTCCGCTTGAATTCCCCGAGGAAAACGTCATGGATCGTCAGATATCCGTATTGATTGTCAGCGCCGGACCCACGGGCTTGACGCTCGCGCTCACGCTCAGGCGTTACGGTATCGCGGCGCGTGTCGTCGACAAGCTCGATCAGCCCGCCAATCTCTCGAAAGCGCTGGTGGTCTGGCCGGCGAGTCCTCGAAGTATTGAGCGGTCTGGGTGTCGCCGCGGATCTCGCGCACGCGGGCGTGCCGCTGCAGGCGGTCGTTTTCGGCGACGGCGCGGAATGGCTCACGCGCGTGCCGATGGACGAGGGCATCGACAGCGCGCAGGCGCCGCCCATCCTGCTGCCGCAATTGTCGACCGAAGCGATTCTCGCCGTGCGGCTGACGCGCATGGGCGGCACTGTGGAGCGCGGCGTCGACGAATTGACGAGCCTGAACGAAACGGGCGATGGCGTTGCCGTCACGCTGCCTCACGCCGGTGGCCGAATCGAAACCACGCGCGCATTGTGGGTGGTCGGCGCGGACGGCGCGAAGAGCACGGTGCGTCACGCGCTCGGCATCGATTTCGAAGGCGACACCGAACGCCACGCGTTTCTGCTCGGCGACGTGCTGCGTATCGATGACGCGGAACTCGACGCGCACAGCATCTACATCTGGTGGCACGACGGCGGCACGGGCGCACTTTTTCCGTTTGCGCATGGCGTGTGGCGAGTGATCAGCCGGGGCGAGCGCGACATCCCCGAGGCTCCGCCTACTCGACGACTTGCAGCGAAAAATGACCCACCACGGGCCGCCGGGCGTGCGCCTGTCCGCGCCGGAATGGCTCTCGACGTTTCATATCAACGAACGACTGGCGTCGCGCTATCGCGGAGCACGCGTTTTCCTGGCGGGCGATGCCGCGCATATCCACAATCCGGCGGGCGGACAGGGCATGAACACTGGCATTCAGGATGCCGCCAACCTTGGCTGGAAGCTCGCCTACGTGTTGCAGGGACGCGGCCATCAGTCGACGCTGCTCGACAGCTACGAAACGGAGCGGCGGCCCGTCGCGTGCGATGTGATCGACAACGCGACGCGGCTGCGCACCGAGATGTCGGAGACCGATGTCGTCTATCGTGCGGGACCGCTGATCGCGCTCGGCGATGCGCCGCATCTCATCCGGCGCGGTGAGACCGGCGCGCGTGTGCTCGATATCCGCTGGAGCGACCGCTCGGGCACGGAGTATTCGCTCTGGCCGTTGCTGAGCGAGCGTCATACGCTGCTCGCGTTCAGCGTCGGCGGCGGGGTGTCGCGGGCGGCGGATTGCGTCACGCCTTGGATTGTGTCACGCCTTATAAGGATGTGGTGGCGTCCGTCACACTCGACGCATCGCACACGGCAACGGCGAGGCGCGCTGCCGCTATGGTTTCGACGACGCGGGTTGGGTGCTGATCCGGCCCGATCAGGTGGTCGCGCTGCGCAGCGTCGATGCCGATCTGTCGACGCTGGAACGCTATCTGGCGATGGTCGTGGCACCCGGCGTTTCATGATCCGGCGCAAAGCGCGGGCGTCGCGCAGCAAGCGTTTCAAGACTGTAACCGCGTAACGCGCGGAAAAATGCTGTAGCCCGAATGCCAGCTTCACTCTCTAGCATGGCGTGAGAAGCAGTCGTTCCAAATGTCCGTCGCCTGGAGAACCGAATGCTGAGCCCTCACGAACTGTCCACCCTGTTGCTCGTCTAGCGCTCGCCGAATCAGGTCGAGGCGTTCGGACTCCTTGCCGCGCGGCTACGGCAGGAAGAACTAGTCGAAATCGGCTGCTTGCCGACCGGCCATCCCATGCCGCTGCTCACCGCCAAAGGCCAGGAGGTGCTGCGCTGGCTCGATGCGCTCGGCATCTGCGCTGCGCATCCGTCTGACGAAGCGGAATGAGCTTGGCAGCGGGCCGCCGAGCGGGGCGGCGCGGCTTTGCCGTATCCTGACGGCTGTTCCATTCGATGACACGGAGTCACGTGTGACTGAAACGACCATCGCTGTGCTGGGGGCGGGCGCCATGGGATCGGCCATCGGCCGCATGACGAAGGAGGCCGGCGCGCGCGTGCTGACATCGCTCGATGGACGGGGCGACGCGAACATCGCCCGCGTGCGACTTCATCCTGTCTCGATCGTGCCGCCGGGCGTCGCGGAGCAAACGGCGCAGCGCATGGCCCCGGCGCTCACGCAAGCCGCCCGCAAACCCATGTACGTCGATTGCAATGCGATCAGTCCCGAGACCGCCGCGGCCATCGCGCGCGTGATCGAGCCGACCGGCGCACCGTTCGTGGACGGCGGGATCATCGGCGCGCCGTCGTCGCTGAAGTTCTACATGTCCGGCGCGGATGCCGGGCGCACGCTGGCGCTCAATCAGCGCGGGCTGGTGGTGCGGGTGCTGGAGGGGCCGGTCGGCGCGGGCGCGGCGTCGGCGTTGAAGATGTCTTATGCGGGCATCACCAAGGGCCTGACGGCGTTCGGCTCCACGATGTCGCTCGCCGCGCTGCGCAACGGTGCGGGCGACGCGTTGATGGCGGAACTGTCGGAAAGTCAGCCGGAACTCGCGGCGTGGCTCACGCACAATGTGCCGCGCATGCCGCCGAAGGCGTATCGCTGGGTCGCGGAGATGGAGGAGATCGCGGCGTTCATCGGCGCGGATTTTCCGGAGCATCGCATTTATGAAGGCGCGGCGGCACTGTATGCAAGGCTCGCCAGGGACAAGGACGCGACCCAGGCGCTCGAAAACGAAAAATACTTCGGCAAATATGAATGGGCGTCGAATGAAGGTCAGGCTCGCGCAGCCGATTTTTCCGTCATCGCTTCGAAAAAGCGCACCGCGCGCTTGTTGCCCGCATAGGCCGAGTTGATCCGCCCCCACGCGCACGCCTCGCTGTTCGGCTGATAGTAGCTACCGGGCGCGAGCGTCACGCCGAACTTCACCGCTTCTTCCACCAGCACGTTCGAATCGTTGATGCCCGGCACCTTCGCCCACACGAAGTTGCCGCCGCTCGGTTCGTCGAACACATCCTAGCCGTAGCCTTCCAGCGTTTGCACCGCGCTCGAGAGCGAATCGCGCACGCGCTTGCGATACGTGCCGCGCTCCAGCAGGCTTACCGCCACGCTTTCCGCGAAGCGCGTGCCGCCGAGACTCGTCAGCACTTTGACATCAACAAGACTTTTCACGAGTTCGCGATTCGCCGCCAGATAGCCGATCCGCAACGACGACAGCGTCTTCGACAGGGCGCCCACGTAAATCACACGGTCGAGCGGATCGAGCGTCGCGAAACGTTGCGTCGACACGGCCTGAAAGTCGGCGTAGATATCGTCCTCGACGATCGAAAAGCCGTACTGGTTCGCCAATTGCAAGAGTCTGAATGTGACCTGCGACGCGACATTGGTGGCGGTCGGGATTCTGGAACACCGTGTTGATGAAGAACAGTTTCGGCTTGTGATGTTTGAGCAGCGCTTCGGCGGCGGGGCCGTTGGCGAGAAACGGCACGCCGACGAGCCACACGCCCTGCAGCTTCAGGAGGCCAAACAGGTTGTAGTAACCGGGGTCTTCGACGAACACGGTGTCGCCCGGCTTGAGCATATAGCGCACGATGAGATCGAGCGCCTGATTCGCGCCGCTCGTGATCAGTACATTCGGCAGATCGGCGTCGATGCCGAGCGTGTTCAGACGCATCATCACCTGCTGGCGCAGGTTGGCATCGCCGTGCGGAATCGCGTAATCGATCACGCTCGATATGTCGAGACGCGACACATGCCGGATCGCCTGCGTGAGACCGTCCACATTGCGCCAGATCTCGGGGACGAAGCCGCTCGACAGTTTGAGCGGCTCGCCGGGGTAATTGAACTGCTGTCTGGTTCGAATCTTCCTCGGCCAGACGTGGATTGCAGTTTCCCGTGCTGGCGTTGCGTTCGTCGACATGCGTCGCTACTTAGAAGCCGGATCCGTGCTTCGGCAGGATCCGGCCACGCAATGCGAGACGATCGTATGCCTCGATCACTGGAAAGCGGCTGATGCGCTGCTCGGCGGCGAGCTAGCGAATCGACGCAGCTTCGCGCCCGCAAGCAAGCGCCGCGCGCGAATCATGGTCCCGATCTGCTCGGCCAGCGGGACGCCCGTCGCGCCGTCGATGGTCAAGGGAAGGGTATTCATTTGCATCTGAAAGTGTTTTGTCTTTTCGGGTGAACAGTTGAAGTGTGCTGTTCAGTCGTCTCATACACACATTCGAACGCAGCCGAAAAGCCTCGTCAAGCTAGGCCGAACGGCTATGAAGGCGCTTTTCGAACGTCTGGTCGCCAGCTAACTTGTTCAATAACTCCAGTTTAACATTTCCGGCGCAACTGTGCAGAAGTGTTCATTCAGGCTGTTCGCAATTGGTCCAATAATGGGATAAACGGCCGCAGTCACTTCGACACACGCGGCCAGAAGCCAAACAAGGAGCAGCATCATGCGTGAAATCCGTACCTTCGAACTCGACCGGCGCGATGCGCCGACCCGCTGGGTGATCGATCGTCCGCAAACGCTGCGTGTCACGTGCGGACAGATCTGGTGACCATTGAAGGCGACGCGGACGATCACTGGCTGGAGGCGGGTGAGTCCGTCGAGCTACAGCATTTAGGATGATCTGGGTCAGCGGCACGAAGGAGGCGAGCTGGTTCTCGCTGGCGTCCGATTCGACGCGTGGCTATACGTGGAAGGAAATAGCGCACGCGTGGTTTGCGCGTCGTGCACAGCCGGCGAGCATCGCTGCGCGAGAAGTATGAGGGCAAAAAACCCGGCATTCGCCGGGTTCAATGTTCCCGCGCTCCTGCGAGCGCGGTCACCTGCAAAACTAGTCGCCGCTTACGCCGCGAGCAGCGAGCGCAGCACGAACGGCAGAATGCCGCCGTGCTTGTAGTAGTCGACTTCGATCGGCGTATCGATACGCAGCAGCACCTGCACGCGATCTTCCTTGCCATCCTTGCGATGCATCACGAGTGTGACTTCCTGCTGCGGCTTGAAGTCGTCGCCGAGTTCTTCGATGTCGTAGGTCTCTTCACCCGTGATGTTCAGCGACTGGATGCTGTCCGAGCCCTTGAACTGCAGCGGCAGCACGCCCATGCCAACGAGATTCGACCGGTGGATGCGCTCGAAGCTGCGCGCGACCACGGCCTTCACGTCGAGCAGTTGCGTGCCCTTCGCGGCCCAGTCACGCGACGAACCCGTGCCGTACTCTTCGCCTGCGAACACGATGGTCGGCGTATCGGCGTCGATGTACTTCATCGCGGCATCGTAGATGGAGAGCTGTTCGCCGCTCGGCTGATGGATCGTCAGGCCGCCTTCGACGCGCGTGCCGTCCGGCTTGGCCGGGATCATCAGGTTCTTGATACGGACGTTCGCGAACGTGCCGCGTATCATCACGTCGTGATTGCCGCGACGCGAGCCGTAGCTGTTGAAGTCGGCCTTCTGCACGCCGTTCGCCTTCAGCCACGCGCCCGCCGGCGAGGCTTCCTTGATCGAGCCAGCCGGGCTGATGTGGTCGGTCGTTACCGAATCGCCGAAGATGCCGAGCGCCCGCGCGCCCTTTACAGCGGGGATCGAATCGGCCGGCTTCATCGAGAAGTCGCTGCCGAAGAACGGCGGCTCGGCGATGTAGGTCGACTTCGGCCAGTCATATACCTGACCGCTTTCGCCCGCGATCTTGCTCCACAGGTCACCGTTCTTGGTGAGTTGCGAGTAGTTCTCGCGGAACGCCTTGGCGTCGAGCGCGAACTTGAGCAGCGCGTGGACTTCATCGCTCGTCGGCCAGATGTCGCCGAGGTAGATGTCGTGGCCGTCTTTGCCCTTGCCGACCGGCTCGGTCATTAGATCGCGCGTGATATTGCCCGCGATGGCGTAAGCCACGACCAGCGGCGGCGAAGCCAGGAAGTTCGCGCGGATGTTCGGGTGGATACGCGCTTCGAAGTTGCGGTTGCCGGACAGCACGGCCGCCGCAACGACGTCGTTCTTCACGATGGCGTCGTTCAGTTCCGGAGTCAGATCGCCCGCGTTACCGATACACGTCGTGCAGCCGTAAGCGGCCAGTGTGAAGCCGAGCTTATCGAGATAGGGCAGCAGGCCCGTCTTCGTCAGATATTCGGTGACGATGCGCGATCCGGGCGCGAGCGACGTCTTGATGTGCGGCGCGACAGTCAGACCGGCTTCGACGGCCTTCTTCGCCAGCAGGCCGGCGGCCAGCAGCACGTTCGGGTTCGACGTGTTCGTGCACGATGTGATCGCGGCGATCAGCACATCGCCGTTCTTCAGGTTCACGCCATCGGTCGTCGTGTAGGTCGTTTCGAGATCGGCCGCCTTCTTGTTGAAGCCGTTTTCGCCGACCGGCTTCGAGAACAGGTCTTCGAACGTGCTCTTCACATTGCCGATTTCGATACGGTCTTGCGGACGCTTCGGACCGGCGAGTGACGGCGCGACGGTCGACAGATCGAGGGTCAGCGTCTTCGTGTAGTCGATCTCGCCGGCCTTCGGCACGCCCCACAGCTTCTGCGTCTTGAAGTACTTCTCGAACGCGGCGATTTCCGCGTCGGTGCGGCCCGTGCCCTTGAAGTAGTCGATGGCCTTTTCGTCGACCGGGAAGAAGCCCATGGTCGCGCCATATTCCGGCGCCATGTTGCCGATGGTCGCGCGGTCCGGCACGTCGATGGACGCCGTGCCTTCGCCGAAGAACTCGACGAACTTGCCGACGACTTTCTCCTTGCGCAGCATTTCGGTGATGGTGAGCACCAGGTCGGTGGCCGTGCAGCCTTCGCGCAGCTTGCCTTTCAGCTCGACGCCGACGACGTCCGGCGTCAGGAAGTACACCGGCTGGCCGAGCATGCCCGCTTCCGCTTCGATGCCGCCCACGCCCCAGCCCACTACGCCGATGCCGTTGATCATGGTCGTGTGCGAGTCGGTGCCGACCAGCGTGTCCGGATAGTAGACCGTGTCTTTGCCATCCGTCTTCTTGTGGACACCGCGCGCGAGATATTCCAGGTTCACCTGATGCACGATCCCGATGCCCGGCGGCACGACCTTAAACGTGTCGAATGCCTGCATGCCCCACTTCATGAACTGGTAGCGCTCGTTATTGCGCTGGAATTCCAGCTTCATGTTCAGGTCGAGCGCGTTCGGCTTGCGGAAATGGTCGATCTGCACCGAGTGGTCGACCACGAGATCGACCGGAACGAGCGGCTCGATCGCTTTCGGGTCCTTGCCCAAACGCTTGGCGATGCCACGCATCGCGGCAATATCGGCGAGCAGTGGCACGCCGGTAAAGTCCTGCAGCACGACGCGCGCGACGACGAACGGAATTTCATCGACGCGGGATGCTACCGGCTTCCAGTTCGCGAGCTGCTCGATGTGCTCCTCGGTGATCTTCTTGCCGTCGTAGTTGCGCAGGACGGACTCCAGCACCAGACGGATCGAAACCGGCAGGCACTGGATCTTGACCTTGAGGGCGTCGCCGAGTTGCGGCAGTGAGTAGAACTTTGCTTTGCCGGAACCGCTGTCGAATTCCTTGAGCGTGTTGTGGAGATTGTGGGCCATGGTTATTTTCCTTGGGCTAAACGAGGAAATAGCTTGCTATTCTGGTTCCATGTCTGCGTCGGGCGCGAAGACGCCCGCTGCAGGCTCAGATTACGTACAGATCGACGTCATTGACCGGCATCGCTTCCAGCTTTGCCTGATCCAGCGATACCGCGAGGATCGCCTGTTGCTGCTTCTGCGGAAAACGGTGCGCGAGGTTCGTCCTGAACTTCTCGATGAGCAGCGCAATGCCCTCGTCGGGCGCCGTTTGTGACCGATCGGATACTTCACCGCGATCTCGTCGAGCGTGCTGCTGTCGTCGAATTCGACGGTGAGCGCGTTGGCGATCAAACCCTTTTCCGAATCGTGATAATCCTTGGTGTACTGCGGGTCTTCCACGAATGTCATCTTCGCGCGCAACACGTCGATGCGCGGGTCCTGCGCGACGGCGTCTTCATAGTCCGCAGCGGTGAGACGGCCAAAAATCAGCGGCACGGCGATCATGTACTGGATGCAGTGATCGTGATCCGCCGGATTGTTCAGCGGGCCTTTTTTATCGATGATGCGGATCGCCGCTTCATGCGTGCGGATGGTGATCTCACGGATATTCTCGACCGACTTGCCGGCCTGCCCGAGCCTGGTGTGCAAGGTCATGCCTGCTTCTGCGGCGGTCTGCGCGTGGAACTCGGCAGGGAACGAAATCTTGAACAACACGTTTTCCATCACATACGAGCCTTACAGACGCTGGAACTCGAACGCTCGGCCCTGGAAGAGCACGTCGTAAAAGCCCCACGTTTTCGCGGTCAGAACGGACAGGTAGCCCATCTCGCCGGTCTTCGCGATCAGCGCGAGGCGCACGGTGCGCGAGGTCGCGTCGCCTGCCGCCCACGATTTGCGCGAGCCGGTATTCGGCGCATGTCGATAGGTGAGCGCCTGGCCATCGACCAGCGCGAGCGATACCGCATTGATCAGTTCGTCGCGCGTGAGGCTGATCATTTGGCCGACGACGGCGGTCGAGGCCAGTTTCACGAGCAACACGTGATCGAGGCCGACCTTGTTGAACGAATTTTCCAGCGCGATGCAGCCTTGAATCTCGTGCACCTTCACCATGGCGATGAGCACGTCTTTCATGCTCAAAGGCCATTTGCCGGAAGTGATCGCATTGCGCGACAGCCAGTCGGCCGTGGCGAGAATGCCGCGGTTATCCGACGGATGACCCCATTCGGCTACGAGCCACGTGTCGTTGAAATCGAGCCAGCGGATCATCGCGCCGATGTTGAAGGCGGCCTGAACCGGGTCGAGCTGAAACTGGGTGCCGGGCACCTTCGCGCCATTGGGGACGATCGTGCCGGGCACGATTGGTCCCATCAGCTTGGTGCAGGCGGGATACGAGAGGGCTTCGAGTCCGCAACCGAGCGTGTCGATCAGGCAATTGCGCGCTGTTTCGAGTGCAAGCTTGCTGTCGACGCGGTATTCGAGGACATAGTCGACTATGTCTGTGAGTACCTTGTCCGGGTCAGGCCGGACATTCGAGATCGGTGCGGACATCGAGGATTCCTGTTGAATGCTCTGCGTGTCTAATGAACGTTAGCAGGTTTTTGAAATAGTTTTTTTGAATGTGCGCCTACTCATTCGAAAGAGCCAACGCGACGTTCAGACCCAACTAATTTAACGCCGGACTTCGTTGATTCAGGTGCTGCTAATGTCGCATTCTTTTCGACGTTCGCTCTCATGCCGCCCGAGCGGCCAGCGTTCCCATGCGCGTCAGGTTGTAAGCTGCCTGGATCAGCAGAAAGAATTGGTCGACGCGCTTCAGTCCTCGATACATCGCCTGCCGAATCCTCCCGACT
>LFLF01000048.1 GCA_001184395.1 Candidatus Paraburkholderia calva
CACGAAGGTGCGCGATCGGGGTCTGGCGAAGAACGCCAATCGGGCTTTCGTTGCGCTGGCGTTGACCAACGTCTATCTTTCGCGCAAGCGATTGATGGCACAGGTTCGCCCGTAATGGGGGAAAGCGAGCCGCAGGCCCAGGCGCAACACCCTGGTGGACCGGAAATCCAGGCGTAAAGCCTCACTCACGATGAATCTGCCGCTATTTGCGCCTGAATCGATGAATACAACGACTGGTTCAGGGTTGCCTTAGTTGGGACTGAATGTCGCATTGGCTCTTTCGAGTGAGTAGGTGCGCGTTCGAAAAAGGCTATTTCAACAGCCTGCTAGAGCGAAAGAATAGCGACAGTTGAGTTACGAGTGGGCGAGAAGTTTGTCGAAGCGCTAACCGGGTAGGGCCGAATAACAAAAAAACGATGCCGTTTTCGAGGTCGTTTCGGTAATTGACTGCCGGTTGCACCTACGAACTGACACCGGCCGCGTAGCGGGGCCGGAGGATGCCGAAGGGGACCGCTAGCAAGGTAGGCGAAAGGACACTGATCGTATGGGAACCAATAGCGGCTCAAGCTGAGAGGTCACTCGCTACGACTGGTCCACGGGAGCATCGCAAGTGCGGTAGAGACAAGAAGGACCCGGAGGCGGCAAGAAACGGCTTTCTTTGGTAACTTTCTTTGCCACCGCAAAGAAAGTTAGCCCCCGCCGGGGAAGCGGCTACTGTAATAAAAGCGCGACAACAGAACCATTGTGCCGACAAACAGAGCCCTACCAAAAGACGCCCCACTCAAACTGCATAAACTAAACCCCACAATAAAGAGACAAAGAAAGGAAAAGAAAAGCAGAGCAAGAAAGAGCAGGACCATCCAAACCAGCAAGAAAAAAGGACTGGCCAAAATAGCAAATGCACTTCCCCGACAAATTGCTCCCGGGCGCCTCCTACCCGCTCGGAGCCAATTGGGACGGTCTGGGCGTCAACTTCGCGGTCTTTTCATCGAATGCGCATCGCACGAGGTAGTCTGTTCGACAGCACCGGCCGCAAGGAACTGATGCGTTTCGACTTGCCCGAATGCACGGACGAAATCTGGCACGGCTATCTGCCGGCGCGCATCCCGGCACCGTCTACGGTTTTCGCGCGCATGGACCCTATCAGCCGCAGTACGGATACCGCTTCAATCCGCACAAACTCCTGCTCGACCCCTACGCAAAAAAACTCGTCGGCCCCTTGCGCTGGTCCGATGCGCTGTTCGGCTATCGCGTGCATTCGAACCGGCGCGACATGCCGCTCGATCGCCGTGACTCCGCGCCCGCCATGCCCAAATGCATCGTCACCGACGACGCCTTCGATTGGTCACGCGACGTGCCCTGGGGCGCAACCATCATCTACGAAACGCACGTGCGCGGTGCATCCATGTACCGTGGCAATATCCGGCAACACGAACGCGGCTCCTTCGCCGCGCTCTCTTAGCCATGGTTCATCGAACATCTGCAAAAACTCGGCATCACCGCCGTCGAATTTTTGCCCGTGCACGCGTTTCTCAATGAGCGTTTTCTCGTCGAGCGCGGACTGCGCAACTACTGGGGCCACAACACCGCCGCGTTCTTCGCGCCGGAACCGTCTTATCTGTCCACGCATCGCCTCAATGAAATGCGCATCGCCGTGCGGCAATTGCATGCGGCAGGCATCGAAGTCATTCTCGATGTGGGTCTACAACCACACCTGCGAAGGCAACGAGCTGAGACCCACGGTCTCCTGGCACGGCCTCGACAATGCAAGTATTACCGCCTCATTCCCGGCGACGAACGCCACTACATCAACGAAACGGGTTGTGGCAATACCGTGAACCTGTCGCATCCGCGCGTGCTGTAAATGGTAATGGACTCATTTTGCTACTGGTGCACCGCATTCAACATCGACGGCTCCCGTTTCGATCTCGGCGTGACGCTCGGCCGCGAAGGTCACGGCTTCGATCCCGGCTCGGGCTTCTTCGACGCCATCCGGCAAGATCCTACTCTTTCGACGCGTAAGCTCATCTCCGAACCGTGGAACATCGGCCCCGACGGTTATCAGGTGGGCAATCATCCGCCTGGTTTCGCCGAATGGAACGACAAGCCCGATCCCGCGTTGCGCGGCAAGGTGCTCGCGCCGTTTCTCGGCGCGGCCTACGGCGAAGAGTTGCAGGCGGGCAAGATCAGGCTCGCGTATCGCGCGGATGAGGGGCGCTTCGTCATCGAGTACTACTCGAACGTGTTTCCCGTGTGCCCGGTCAATTACCCGGCGGTGATGCAGGAAGCGCCCGAACTCGCGCAACGGTTCAGCGGCCTCACGACGCAGCCCGCCGATCAGCCGCGCGTCGTCGACGCCCGCACCGCGCTCGCGACCATCGCGCAAACGGAAGGCGGCCAGGCCGCGATCGAAGCCATTCTCGCCGCGCATGCGCCGGATACGCCGGCTGTCTGCTGGAGCGCCAGCACTTCAGGCTGGCATGGTGGCGCACTGCCGCCGACGAAGTGAACTGGCAGCGCTTCTTCGACGCGAGCACGCTCGGCGGCGTGCGCGTGGAGCGGCCCGAAGTGTTCGAGGCGTCGCATGCACTGATCTTCCAGCTCTTCACCGAAGGGCTCGATGGCGTGCGCGTCGACCACGTCGACGGCCTCGCGGAGCCGCGCGAATATTCGCAGCGGCTGCGCGCGGCTGGAGGAATTGTCGATGCAACAGCCCGAAGCCTTGCGTCACGGCAATGGCCGCACGTATTTCGTCGTGGAGAAGATTCTCGCGCGCGGCGAGCCTCTGCGACGCGACTGGCAAGTCGATGGCACGACCGGCTACGACTTCATGAACGATGTCGGCGCGCTGCTGCACGATCCGGACGGCGCGCAGCCGCTCGCCGCGTTGTAGGCCGAACTCACGGGCCGCAGCGAGAGTTTCACGGACGAAGCGCTGATCTCGCGCCGCAAGATCCTCGCGGAAAATCCCTCGGCGGAACTGGATCGCGTGACGCGCGCGCTGCATCGCCTTGCGCGCGACGCGCAAACCACGCGCGATTTCACACCTTCACGTCGCGTGGTCGCGGAACTCGTGGTGCATTTCCGGTGTATCGCATCTATCCGGTCGGCGGCGTGCGCAGCGCCGAGGACGAACGCTATTTCTCGCAGGCACTGGACGCGGCGCGTGCGTCGCTCGCGCGTGCCGATCACGTCGTGCTCGATCAGGTCGCGCAATGGCTCGGCAGCAAGCTGCCCGACGACGCGCAGAACGCGGCCGAGCGCAATCGCGATCGCGGGCACACGCAGGCGCAGGCCGGACAAAATTCGCCGTCATCGACCGGTTCGCAACGCCGCGCCGAGCAGACGCTGTTCTCGCAATTGACCTCGCCGGGCGCCGCCAAAGCGGTCGAGGATACCGCGTGCTATCGCTACGGACGCCTCATCTCGCGCAACGAAGTGGGCGCCGATCCCGGGGAGTTCTCGCTGTCCGTCGAACAGTTCCACGAAGGCAACGCGAAGCGCTTCGCCACGTTTCCTCACGCGATGCTGTACACCGCGACGCACGATCACAAGCGCGGCGAAGACGTGCGCGCTCGCATCGCCACGTTGAGCCAGATTCCCGACGAATGGGCGGCGACGCTACGGCAATGGTCCACGCTCAATACGCCTTTGCGGCGCGGCCCGGACGGCGGCCACGGCGAGACCAGCGGAAACGGCAACTGAGCGCCCGGTCCAGCCGCCGAGGCCATGCTCTATCAAACGCTGGTCGGCTGCTGGCCGCTCACGCTCGCACCGGACGACGAAGCCTGCATGCACGAACTCGCGGAACGCGTCGCGCAATGGCAGTTGAAGGCGCTGCGCGAAGCGAAGCTGCGCACGAGTTGGTTCGCACCGGACGAAGCATACGAAAACGCGTGCAAGGACATCGTCGCACCGCAGCGCCGCGAGGGCTTCCTGCGCGAGTTGTCGGCGTTCGTCGCGCGCCTGGGTCCGCTCGGCGCAATCAACAGTCTGCAGCAGACCTTGTTGCGTCTGACTTCGCCCGGCGTGCCCGATCTCTACCAAGGCACGGACCTGTGGGATTTCAGTCTGGTCGATCCGGACAATCGCCGTCCGGTCGACTACGCATTGCGCCGCCAATGGCTCGCGGAGATCGAGGAGAAAGGACCGCTGTCCGAACAACTCGCGAACTGGCGCGACGGCCGCGTGAAACTCGCGATCGTGCGGCGAGCGCTTGCGCTGCGCAAGCATTGCGAATCACTGTTCGCGCAGGGCGACTATCTGCCGTTGCAAGTGGAAGGCGCGCAGGCAAAGCACGTGATCGCGTATGCACGCCACGCGGGCAGCGCGTATGCGATCACCATCGCGACACGGCTCGCCGCACCGCTGCTCGATGCGAACGGGAATGTGCCGCTGGTCGATTCGGAGAAATGGGGCGATACGTCGATCGTGCTGCCCGAAGCGCTGCATTCGCGTGCGCTGTTCGACTGGCTGAGTCCGAATGCGCCTAAAGCGGAAGGCGACCGCCTGGCGGTGCGCGACGCGCTCGCGGTGATGCCCGTCGCGCTGCTGGTAGAAGAAAGCGTGCCGAAGGCCTAATCCGCCTCTTCGAGCACTTCTTCGCGCGGATACACCCGAACCAGCACGATACGCGGCCCCTTCATCTTCTTGACGACGATGTCGAAGCGGTCGAACTCCACGCGCTGCCCCTCGCTCGGCAGGTCGCCGAGCGCGTTGATGACGAGGCCGCCGACCGATTCGGCGCGCCCTTCGTCGATATCGATGCCGAACGCGCGCTCCAGCGACACGACCGGCAAGCTGCCCTTGCCCATCAACGTGCCGTCGTCCATGCGCGACCAGTCGGCATCGCCTTGGCGGAATTCGTCGTGAATCTGGCCGACCAGTGCACCCAACAGGTTATCCAGCGTGATGAAACCGATCGGCTTGAAACCCTTTCTGCCGACGATCGCGAAGTGCGGCGCACCCTTGCGGAAGCGCCGGAACAGTTCCAGCGCGGACAGATTCGGCGCGACGTATTGCACCGGCCGCACGTGACGCGAGAGCTTGTCGATCTTGTCCGCGTCTTTCGACAGGCTGAAGTTGAAACCGCGTCCCGTGCGATCGCCCGCCAGCAGCAGATCCTTCAGATGGATCATGCCGATCACGCGCTCGCCGGCGCTATCCGCGTATAACGGATAGCGCGAAAACCGATGCCGCGAAATGATCGCGAGATTGTCGTGCATCGGCAGGTCGTCGCGCAGGCCGACGAGTTCGTGCGCGGGCCGCATCAGGTCCGACACTGTCATGCGGCTGAAGTCGAGCGAATGCGCGATGGTCTTCCACTCGTCCTCGTTATACGACGATCCGCCGCCCATATGCCGGCCGCGCAGGATCAGCTTGAGTTCGTCGGTGGAGTAGTGTGTGTCGTGGCCGTGTTCGCCCGACATGCCGAACAGGTGCAACACGAAATTCGCGCTGGTGTTCAGCACCCAGATGAACGGATACATCAGCCAGTAAAAGCCATACAGCGGCATGGCGAGCCACAGCCCGACCTGCTCCGAACGACGGATGGCCCACGACTTCGGCGCGAGTTCGCCGACCACGATATGCAGAAAGGAAATGACGGAGAACGCGAAGAACAGCGAGATGGACTCGACGAGTTTCTCCGACTCGATGCCCAGCAGATCGAACAACGGATGCAGCAAGGTGGCGAACGCGGGCTCGCCGATCCAGCCGAGCCCGAGCGACGCCAACGTGATGCCGAGCTGACACGCGGACAGATACGTGTCGAGTTGCCCGTGCACCTTCGCGAGCAGGCGGCCTGGCAAGCCGTTCTTGCGCACGATGGCCTGCACGCGCGTCGCTCTGAGTTTGACGAGTCCGAACTCCGCCGCGACGAAAAAACCGTTCAGGGCGACGAGTAACAATGCGCCGATGAGCGCGACAACCTGAGCCAAAGCAACTCTCTTCGAAAAAGGAAAGCGTCAGTATATGGGCGACAGGCAATCGAAAGTGAAATACATCGCGCTACATCCCTGCGACAGGCACGCGCACCGATAGCGTGACCTCGGTGCCATCGGCGATATCGGTATGCTCGAACGCGCCGCCGTGCGCTTCCGACACGCGCTTGCACAACGCGAGCCCCCACGCAATCCGGCCGGTCTCGCGCGGCTCCAATGCCTGACGGCGCGAAAAGGCCTCGAGCACGTGCGGCGACGCAGCATCTTTGAGCGCCTGCGCCGACGCGCTGAATCGTACGTCCGTACGCCACATGCTGCCTTCGACGTTGCTGGTCACGTGCACTTGCGCATCGCGCGGGCTGGCTTCGGACGCAAACGCCTGCATAAGCCAGAGCGCTTGCAGCAGTCGCTCCGCATCGCCTTCGACCTGTTCTTCGGCAAGCGGAGAATCCATGACAATCGTCACGCCTCGCGCATGCGCCACGCCCGCGCGCGTCAGCGACGCGCTCTTCTCCAGGAGCGGACGAATGGCAGCAGGCGCGAGCTTCAGCGCAACGACCTTGGTTTCCGCGCGCGTCGTGTCGACGGTTTGTTCGATCAGCTTGACCTGCTGCTCCACGCCCGAGCAGATGCCCGTGAGCGCGCGCTGCGCGGCAGGATCGTTGGCATCGACCTTGCGCTCCAGCACATAACCCCAACTGTGAATGGCGTTAAGCGGGCCCCGCAGATCGTGTGACACGATGGACAGTACGTGATCGCGCATGAACAGCGCGACTTCTGCCTGCAGATGAGCGATACGCCCGGCGACTTCATCGTCGCCACCCGCGCTCGCGCACGGCGACACGATCAGCGTGACGGATTGCGGCCCGGGCAGCGCGAGCACCGCGAAGGTGCGCATGACGTCGTCCTCTCCGACGACGACCTGCGCGCGGCGCGTGCCGTTGCCCGCGAATGCGGCATCGGCGGCTGTGGCGAGCGCGGCGGCCAATGGTGCGGGAAGTGAAGTTTCGCTCAGGGTGCGGTCCTTGAGCGAGGCGGGATCGACGTCGAATACGTGGGCAAAGACGGCATCGGCCGAGAGGCAGCGTTGCGCCGCATCCAGTACCAGCACGCCGTCGTTGCCAGCGACGGCCCCTTCGCTCGACTGTGTGCCGGCGGTGTCGACCGTACCAGAAAAAGACGTGGTCACGATTACTTACCCTTGCTTATACGAGGTTACAATTGATGGCTTCGGAATTCACGACAGGTGGTACATGCTGCGAATGTCGTGCGGGCAAACCCTGCAAGTCTTTTGCAGGCGTTATATATGTGACGGTTCGATCGCCCGACGGCGAGCACGTCTGCGGTGTCGCCGAGGCGTGGGCAAGCAAGCGTCATGCACGGCCATATCGTTTGTACGATGCGGCATGCGTGACGCCTATCGATGACCGGTCCGTGAAACCTCGACGCATACCTTCATTTGCCGCCCTGTTCAATAGCCGGGCACCATACCGGTCGGACGCTTGCGTGGGCCATCCCACTGATCAATCCAGTCATTTGCATTTAAATGACTCGTGCGGAATGCATCGCTTCATGCAACGGGCGCGAATTGCTTACACCCGCCCTGCTACATCCGGTTCAACGACCTCATGCCGCTTCGAAGGCGGTCCATCCACGCGATTTCGCTTCCTGCTCGCGCCCTCGGATCCGCGCGAAGCTACGCGGACCACACGTACGAAACACGTACAATCCCAGACCTGCACGCCGGGCATCGCAGGTCATGTCTTTCGAAATTCAGTTTGTGCTCTAGCCGGGGAACCAGCGCTCGATGGCTTCCTTTAGAAAGAACTTCACGATTCTGATGATCTTGCAGGTCTCCACGTATGCGACGCCTCTGCTGACGCTGCCGTGGCTCGCGCACGTGCTCGGTCCGAACGAATACGGGCACGGGCGCCTTTCGTTCGCACTGGCCTTTTCCGCATACTTCATCACGCTGACGAATTTCAGCTTCTCGCTCACTTCCACGCCGAAGGTTTCGATCGATCGGGACAACCGTGCCATGTGCTCCCAGATATTCTGATTCTGGGAAACGTTTGCAGCACAAACCGTACTCGCCGTCGGCGGCTTTCTGTTTCTACTCGCGCTCACGTTCATCGTGCCGTATCTTGCGGAGAACCGTGCACTGCTGCTGACGGGCTTCGGCATGGCGGTCGGCGCGATGCTCATTCCCACCTGGTACTTCCAGGGCATCGAGGATCTCGCGCCAGTAAGCATGTTCGTGTTCGTGGGGCCCGCGCTCAGCATTCCAGCGATGTATCTGTTCGTGCGGCATCGCGACGACGTCTTCATCGCAATGCTAGTCAACACGCTCGTGCCGCTGTTGTCCGGCATCGCCATCTGCACGTTTCTCTACTTCAGGCGTGAACTGGACTTAGTGCCGGTCTCGCTCGGCACCGCATTCAAGCGGTTCAAGGAAGGCTGGAGCGTGCTTACCGCTACTTATCGCGACATAGCTGGTCGACATCTACGCATCTACCAACATCGTGCTGCTGACCTTCATCGCGGGCAATGTCGCTGCGGGCTACTTTGTCGCCGGCGACAAGCTGATTCACGCGGCACTCGGCATGTTGCAGCCGTTGCGGACCGCCGCTTATCCGCGCGTAAGCTTTCTCATGCATCACGCGCGCGAAGATACGTTCGCGTTCCTGCGCAAGATGTTCGTTCTGCAGGGAAGTATCGTGCTGCATCGATGCGCGCCGCGCGTGGATCATTCCCGCCGGTGCATCGCACGATTACTGGGCCGAGGGCGAAAACCGGCAACTGGTGCTGGATTTGCCCGCGTCGTCGGTGGCGGTGCCGCGCCGCTTCTTCGAACGCGCGCGCACGGTCGAACTCGACACGGCCATGATGCAACTCGTCGCGGATATCGCGTTGCGCGCGCATGCCGATGACTTCACGCTGCCGGGACGCTTCTCATGGCAAGCGGCCACATATCTATGCAGCGTGCTGATGGCTGACGCCGATCGCAAGCACTCGCTCGAACTCATGCGCGGGCTCGATTCGCGCGCATCGACCGATGACTGCGCGCGCATTTGTCGGAGCCGCTGCGCATCGCCGATCTCGCCGCGCATTGCGGCTTCGGCATGCAGCGTTTTCATCAGCTATTCAACGAAGCGTTCGGCGAAACGCCGCATCGCTATCTGCATCGCTTGCGGCTCGATACATCGCTGGCCTTGCTCGCTAATCCACGCGCATCGCTGTCGGATATCGCGCTCGATGTCGGCTTCGCCGATCAAAGCGCGTTCACGCATGCTTTCTCCAGGCGCTTCGGCATTTCACCACGGAAATGGCGCAATAACGGCAACACGTGCCGTACCTAGCGCGTCAAAAAGCCCGCTCGCTGGTTCATTCGAACGAGCGGGCTCTGGACTGCTCGAGTGTCGAGCTTTAACGCATCAACGCATCACTCGACCGACAACTGCAAGTGCAATTGCGAACGCGCGATGCCACCTTCCTGCGCTTCGCTCGCCGCGTCACGGTCCGATTGCGATTGCGGCGCCAGGCGCGCCGACTCGATACGATCGAGATACTCGGTCGTCACATCGCCCGTGATATAATTGCCGTCGAAGCACGATGCTTCGAAATCCTTGAGATTCCGATTGATGTCGCGGATCGCGTTCTTCAGATCTTCCACGTCCTGATAGACGAGATAATCCGCGCCGATCATGCGCGCCACGTCCTCGTCGCTGCGGCCGTGCGCGACCAGTTCGCCACGCGTCGGCATATCGATGCCATACACGTTCGGAAACTTAACGGGCGGCGCCGCGGACGCGAAGATCACCTTGTTCGCGCCGGCATCACGCGCCATCTGCACGATCTCATGCGAAGTTGTGCCGCGCACGATCGAGTCGTCGACGATCAGCACATTCTTGCCCTTGAACTCGATCGCCATCGCATTCAGCTTCTGACGCACCGACTTCTTGCGCACCGTCTGGCCCGGCATGATAAACGTGCGGCCTACATAGCGATTCTTGAAGAAGCCCTCGCGATACTCCACGCCGAGCTTTGCCGCCACCTGCATCGCGGCGGGACGCGACGAGTCGGGAATCGGCATCACCACGTCGATCTCGACATCGGGCAACACGCGCTTGATCTTCTCGGCGAGATAGTCGCCCATGCGCAGACGTGCGTTATAGACCGGCACGCCATCGAGGCACGAGTCCGGACGCGCGAGATACACGAGTTCAAAAATGCACGGGTTGAGCAGCGGTTTTTCGGCGCACTGATGGCTGTGCAAATTTCCGTTGCTGTCGATGAAAATCGCTTCGCCCGGTTCCACGTCGCGCACGAATTCGAAGCCGATGCCTTCGATCGCCACCGACTCCGACGCCACGATCCACTCGACGCCCGTCGACGTTTCCAGTTTGCCGAGCACGAGCGGACGAATGCCGAACGGATCGCGGAACGCGACCAGCCCGTAACCCGCGATCAGCGAGACGATCGCATACGAACCCTTCACGCGGCGATGCACGCCCGCGACGGCTTTCCACAGCGCGGCGGCATCGAGTTGCAGGCCTGAGCTGGCAAGCTGCAATTCATGCGCGAATACGTTGAGCAGCACTTCGGTATCGGACGCGGTGTTGATGTGCCGCCGGTCGATGCGAAACATCTCGTCCTTGAGCTGCGTCCAGTTCGTCAGATTGCCGTTGTGCGCGAGGATGATGCCGAACGGCGCGTTCACGTAGAACGGTTGCGCTTCTTCCTCGCTCGACGCAGAACCCGCCGTCGGATAACGCACCTGACCGATGCCCACATTGCCCGGCAGACTGCGCATGTTGCGCGTGCGGAACACGTCGCGCACCATGCCGTTGGCCTTGTGCATGTGGAAGACGTTGCCGTTCACCGTGGCGATCCCCGCAGCATCCTGGCCGCGATGCTGCAGCAGGAGGAGGCTGTCATAGATCAGCTGGTTGACGGGGCTTTGCGAAACTACACCTACGATGCCGCACATGGCATGGTCCTTCAAAGAGTCGAAAAGGTAGATGAGGCGATGCCGGCGCTCGCCGCTCTCTCAAAATTAGTCGACACAAAAGCCGACAACTTAAGCGGCAATGCCATGGCGCGTTCCTCGTGTAGCCAGCCGTTCGTCCATTGTGCGGGGTTTTGCGCCGGGTCGCTCGGGACCTCGGGCGCGACATGCACATACGCAGCGAGTGTATCGGGGAGCAGCGGTCTCAACAGGCGCACACCCTGCTCGAACCGTGGGTCTTAGCAACGCATCGTGCCAAAAATCCATTTTCGCAATTCAAATCACCACCAATATAACCCCTCTAGCAAGCCGAGCGAACGGTCGACGCCGCGCAGCCGGTGACTTGGGTGATGCGCATCAGCAGTGCCGAAAGCACCTGCGACAACAGCAATACCGCCCCCACGACCAGCAGAAAGGACACCAGCCACCAGCCCCACGAAGCGTCTGCCTATCAGGATCGCAACACCCAGCCCACCAGCCCGAAGGCCTCCGCAACAAGGCCGCGCCACATTCCGCGCAACGCGAACAGGCCGATCACCGCCATCACGGCATAGTCGAAAAAACGTAAACATCGACCGCGCGTCAGTTCGATTGCCGCGCGCCGCCGCCCAGACCCGCGCGACGCACCTTCGCGAGCGCAGCTTCCGCCGCGGCGCGATCCGAGAATGGACCCGCGCGCAACATCGATTTGGTGCCGCCATCCGACAGCTTGCGATGCTCGATATATGCGGGCACGTCCGCGGCTTTCAACTTGGCGACCCAGTTCTGCGCGGCGGTTTCGTCGTCGAACTGGCTGATCTGGAGCACGAAACGGCTACCCAGAGCAGACGAGGACGGCACGCTCGGCGCAGCGGTCTTAGCCTGCGCCTGCGCGGCATCGGTCGATTTGTCGACTTGCGCCCTGGCGGCGGGTTTGGCCGCCGGAAAAGGCGTCGGGGCTGGTTTCGCGTCCGCCTTGGTGTCTGCTTTGAGCGTTTCCGGCTTTGCCGGTATTGCTGCGTGTGCCTGCAAGGCTGAGGTCTGCGGCTGCGTCACGCCGGCGGCGGCACTGTCCGATGCCGCCGGGCCGTCATGCGCGACACCCGCTTGCGGATCCGCATCGGTCGCGGCGCGCGAAACCTTGGCGGCCGGCACAGGGCGATTCGGGATATCGATGGAAATGTCGTCGGTGACCGGCTTCGGGCGCGAGTCCAGCACCATCGGCAAGACGATGACGGCCGCCAACACCAGCGCGACCGCGCCGACGAGCCGGCGCCGCGCGCGCTGCTTTTCAGGCAAGGTGGGGTCGAGCATCATCGCGTCGGCATCAGTGCGCTCGGTGCGACGCGTGCGGCATTCCGTGCGGACGGTATGGCGCGCGCCGCGCGGTGAGTCGGAGTATACGTCACAATCGGAGTCGTCGTCTTTCTTGCCGAACGAGAAAAGTCCCATGTATGGCTTTTGGTGCGTGAGGCGCTGGGACCAGTCGTCTCAGCTCAGTGATACTGCGATTTTCGGTAAGCCATGACGCCGGCTACCGTGTAGAAACTGCCGAAAACCAAAATTCTATCATTTTCGGATGCCCGGCTTAACGCATCGCGAAATGCATTGGCGGGGGTATCGAAACGTGCAACGCTGCTGTCGGGACCGTCGTTGACACCGGCTTCGCGCAAGGCCACCTCAAGCTGATCGGGCGATGCGGCGCGCGGCGTGGGCAGCGCGGCGACATTCCAGTGATCGATCTCGCCCTTGAGGCGCGACACGATTCTCTCGATGTCCTTGTCGCCCATGGCCCCGAACACCGCATAAGTGTACGGAAAATAGCCCATGTTGCCCAGATTTTGTGCCAAAACCGCGGCCGCGTGAGGATTGTGCGCCACATCGAGGATGATTTGCGGCTTGCCCGGCAGCACCTGAAAGCGCCCAGCCAATTCGACATTCGCCAGACCCAGGCGAATGTCCTGCGCAGACACCGGTAGCCGAGCGCGCAATGCCTCGAGCGCCGCAAGGGCTGCAGACGTGTTGATCAACTGATTCGCGCCCCGCAACGCGGGATAAGCCAAAGCCGAACGCCGTTGTTCGCGCCCAAGATAGCTCCATTGCTGACGCTCATTGCCCGGTTGGGCTTCATAGCGAAAATCGCGGCCGACGAGCCACAAATCCGTGCCGATCGCTTCCGCATGGTCGATCAAGCTCTGCGGCGGCTGTGGATCGCCGCAGATCGCCGGTTTGCCTGCCCGGAAAATGCCTGCTTTCTCGAAGCCGATCTTCTCGCGCGTATCGCCGAGATAGTCGGTGTGATCGATGTCGATGCTCGTCACCACCGCGCAATCCGTATCGACGATGTTGACCGCGTCCAGCCGTCCGCCGAGGCCGACTTCGAGCACCACCGCGTCCAGCCCGCGCGACGCGAACAAATGCAGGATCGCCAGCGTGGTGAATTCGAAGTAGGTCAGTGACACCGGCTCCGGCAAACTAGTGCGCGCCTTCTCGACGGCTTCGAAATGCGGCAACAGGTCGGCAGCGCTGGCGTCGACGCCATCGATGCGCGCGCGCTCGTTAAACGCAAGCAAATGAGGCGACGTATGGCAGCCGACACGGAATCCCGCGCGCAGCAGGATCGCTTCGATGATCGCGCAGGTCGAGCCCTTGCCATTGGTGCCGCCGACCGAGATCACCGGACAATCGAATTGCAGGCCGAGCGCGCCCTTGACCTTGCCGATGCGCGTCAGCCCCATGTCGATGCCAACCGGATGCGCTGCTTCCAGATGGGCGAGCCACGCGTCGAGGGGGGGGAAAGTGTTCATTTTCGAAATCGCAAAAAACAAAAGCGCCGCCCGGAACCTCGCGGTTCACGCGCGGCGCTACGTTCAACGATGTCAGACGACGGCGTCGGCGGGTTGCCGCGTCATCAGCGCCATCAATTGCGCGATTTCCGCGCGCTGGTTGCGGCGATCCACGATCATGTCAACCGCGCCCTTCTGCAGCAGGAATTCCGCGCGCTGGAAACCTTCCGGCAGCTTTTCGCGCACTGTCTGCTCGATCACGCGCGGGCCCGCGAAGCCGATCAGCGCCTTCGGCTCGGCGATCATGACATCGCCAAGGAACGCGAAACTCGCGGACACGCCGCCCATGGTCGGGTCGGTCAGCACGGAGATGAACGGCAGCTTGGCGTCGGACAGCTTGGTCAGCAAAGCAGTGGTCTTGGCCATCTGCATGAGCGAAAGCAAGCTTTCCTGCATGCGCGCGCCACCGGATGCCGTGCAGCAGATGAACGGCACGTTCTGCTCGAGCGCGTTACGCGCGCCGCGGGCGAAGCGCTCGCCAACGACCGAACCCATCGATCCGCCCATAAACGAGAACTCAAAACATGCGACCACGCACGGCAGCGTATGGATTGCGCCGCCCATGACGACCATGGCGTCGGTTTCGCCGGTGTCGTCCATGGCTTCCTTGATGCGATCCGGGTACTTGCGGCTGTCCTTGAACTTGAGCGCGTCGACCGGCACGACTTCCTGGCCGATTTCGTAGCGGCCTTCTGGATCGAGCAGGCGATCCAGACGCTCGCGCGCGCCGATACGCATGTGATGGCTGCACTTCGGGCAAACGTGCAGATTCGCCTCGACGTCGTTGCGATACAGCACGGCCTCGCACGACGGACACTTCACCCACAACCCTTCCGGGATGCCCTTGCGGTTCTTGGGATCGGTTTGCTTTATCTTCGGCGGCAACAATTTGTCGAGCCAGCTCATCGTAATTCCTTCAGTGATCGGGTTGCCGCGACACGCGGATTCTTGAGGATCGCGCGATGCGGCGACGAGTGTTTACTTGGCAGCGTCCATCGCCCGGCGGATTTCGGCGATGAAGCTCGTCAGCGACGCGGCGGCGGTAGTCGGCGGCGCTTCCTCCAGCAATTGCACGAGGCGGCTGCCGATGACGACGGCGTCCGCGACATCGGCGACGGCACGCGCGGTTTGCGCGTCCCGAATGCCGAAACCGACGCCCATCGGCAGGGGCACGTGCGATTTGATGGCCGGGATTTTACTCGTGATGCTGGAAACGTCTAGATTTGCCGCGCCGGTGACGCCTTTCAGCGAGACGTAATAGACATATCCGCTGGCGATTTTCCCAACTGACGCAATGCGGTCTTCAGTCGACGTCGGCACCAGCAGAAAGATCGGATCGATGCCGGCAGCGCGCATTGCGAGGCCGAAAGTTTCGGCTTCCTCCGGCGGGTAATCGACCACTAGCACGCCGTCGACGCCAGCTTGCTTCGCGGCCTGCGCGAACGCATCCGCGCCCATGCGTTCGATCGGATTTGCGTAGCCCATCAGCACTACCGGCGTCTTGTCGTCGGTTTTGCGGAAGCGCGCGACATCCGCCAGCACGCACTTGAGCGTCACGCCACGGGCGAGCGCGCGCTCTGACGAACGCTGAATGACAGGACCATCGGCTATCGGGTCCGAAAACGGCACACCGAGTTCGATTACATCCGCGCCGCCCTTGGCGAGCGCGTGCATGAATTCCACGGTCTGCTCGGGATTCGGGTCGCCAGCTGTGATGAATGGGATCAGACCTTTTTTGCCTTCTGCGGCCAATGCCGCGAACGTGTTCTTGATACGAGACATATCTAATTCTCTTCATTGGCGGCAGATGCGCGATCCAGATGGCGAAAAGGCGTTATTCGGCGGCATTGACAATGATCGGCACGGATACCGGCACGCGCGCCGGATCGGCAGTGCGCTCCAACTTGACGCGATCATGTGCGATCTTGCAGTAATCTGCGTTGATCTCGTGGCCGACGAACTGGCGACCATGCCGAACACAGGCAACGGCAGTCGTGCCGCTGCCCATGAAAGGATCGAGCACGCGGCCGCCCGGCGGACAACTCGCCAGCACCATGCGCTCGACGATTTCCAGCGGCTTTTGCGTGGGATGATCCACGCGCTCCGCGTGCTGCCGATGCAAACGAGAGACGGACCACAGGTCTTTCGGGTTGTAGCCCATCTCCAGCCACTTGCTGCCTTCGAAGATCTTGCGCGAACGCGCCTTTTTCGTGACTGCGTCGTAGGGAATGCGTACCGGGTCGAGATCGAAGTAGTAATCCTTCGATATCACGAAATAGCCGATGTTATCGTGCACCGAGGAGAATTTTCGCGTCGTTCCGCCCATGCTCGGAACGCGCCGGTCCCAGACGATCTCGTTGACCATCATCATCCGGGGCTTCAGGAACACGAACAGTTCGGGCGAATATTGCCAGGTGCAGAAAATGTACAGCGAGCCGCTGCGCTTGAGTTTGGGTATCGCCAGCTCCAGCCAGCGATACGTCCACTCCAGAAAAGCGTCGCCGGACAGCATGTCCGAGTCGTTCCCGTAGTTCTTGCCCAGACCGTAAGGCGGATCGGCGACGATCAGATCGATCGACGCATCGCGAATATTCGCGGCATCGTCCAGAAAATCGCGGTTGCGGATGTCGAGATTGGTACCCTGCAGGGCACCGGCCGACAACGGCTCGTCGAGCACGGTACGCATCGTTTGGCACTCAGAACTGGATGCCCAATCGCTCGGCGACCGTGTGCATGTCCTTGTCGCCGCGACCCGACAAGTTCACGAGCAGCACCTTGTCGCGCGGCAGCGTCTTCGCGAGCTTGGCGCCGTATGCAAGCGCGTGGCTCGATTCGAGCGCCGGGATGATGCCCTCGATACGGCAGCAGTCGTGAAACGCCTTGAGCGCTTCCTCGTCGGTGATGCCGACGTATTCCGCGCGCCCCACGTCCTTCAGCCACGCGTGCTCTGGGCCGACGCCGGGATAATCCAGCCCCGCCGATACCGAATGCGTCTCGATGATCTGCCCGTTCTCGTCCTGCAGCAGATACGTGCGATTCCCGTGCAGCACACCTGGGCTCCCGCCCGTCAGCGACGCCGCGTGACGCCCCGTCTCGATGCCCTCGCCAGCGGCCTCGACGCCGATCAGGCGGACATCCTTATCCTCGATATACGAATAAAAGATCCCCATCGCGTTCGATCCGCCGCCAACGCACGCAATCACTGCATCCGGCTGGCGGCCGGCCATCTCGGGCATCTGCATGCGGCACTCGTCACCGATCACGCGCTGGAAGTCGCGCACCATCATCGGATACGGATGTGGCCCGGCCACCGTGCCAATAATGTAGAACGTGTTTTCGACATTGGTGACCCAGTCGCGCATGGCCTCGTTGAGCGCGTCCTTGAGCGTCTTCGAGCCGGATTCGACCGGCACGACCGTCGCGCCAAGCAGCTTCATGCGATACACGTTCGCCGCCTGCCGCTTCACGTCTTCTGCGCCCATATACACGACGCACTCCGTGCCGAAGCGCGCCGCGATGGTCGCTGTCGCCACGCCGTGCTGGCCCGCGCCGGTTTCGGCGATCACACGCGGCTTGCCCATTTTGCGAGCGAGCAGCGCCTGGCCGATCACGTTGTTGACCTTATGCGCGCCGGTGTGATTCAGATCTTCGCGCTTCAGATAGAGCTGCGCGCCGCCGAGCATCTCGCTCCAGCGCTTTGCGTGATAGATGGGCGACGGACGGCCGACATAATGCTTCAGCTCGTAGTCGTATTCTCTCTGGAATTCTGGGTCCTGACGGGCGGCGTCATAGGCCGCACGCAGTTCGTCGAGGGCATGAACGAGCGTTTCGGAAACGAAAACGCCACCATATTGGCCGAAATGGCCTCTTTCGTCGGGTAATTTGTACATTGCGTCACTCTCTTGTCCGCAAGAATCGCGTCGCGCGAGTCCTGCCAGAGTCATTCAACGTCTGCCGCGCGCACTGCGTGCACGAACGCTGCCATTCGGGCGAAGTCCTTCACGCCCTTGGCGCCCGGCACTTCGATGCCGCTCGAGACATCGACCGCGTACGGGCGCACGCGCCGGATGGCATCACTGACGTTTTGTGCGTTCAACCCACCACTCAAAACGGCCCGATGCCCGAGATCTGTTGGGATAAGTGACCAATCAAAAATCCTTCCGCCGCCGCCGAAGCCCTCCACCAGGGCATCCAGCAAAATGCCGTTTGCGGCTGCATAGTTAAGTGACGATTCTAGCAAATCACTTGCGGCTGCATCAGGCCCTACACACACTGCGCGCCAATAGGGCAAACCTGCAACCGCGGCCAGATCGGCGCATTGCTCGGGCGTTTCGTCGCCGTGGAACTGCAACAGCGTGAGCGGCACCACGGAGGTGACCTCCCGAATCCATTCCGGCGTCGCGTTGACGAACAGACCGACCGCCGACACCAGCGATGGCGCGTAACGCGCAAGTTCGACCGCCTGCGACACGCCCACCGCGCGCGGACTCGGCGGATAGAACACGAAGCCGACCGCATCCGCGCCGAGTTCGACCGCGTGCTCGACATCGGCCGGCCTGGATAAGCCGCATAGTTTGATCCTGGTGCGATGCAAATCGCAATCGGTCATGTCGGTCATGGCGTGTCCGTCCACACTGCGCTCCAGGGCATGCTTTCGATGTGCGGCGGTGGCACCGCGAAATGTTCAGGATAGCCGACCTCGGCCAGATACAGTCCGTCGGGCATGAAAGTCGGCACGGCGGCGCGGCGGTCGTGCGCGGCGAGCACATCGGCCATCCATGAGGCCGGATGACGGCCTCGTCCGATGGCGACGAAGCATCCCATCAGATTGCGCACCATGTGATGCAGAAACGCGTTCGCTCGAAACCGGAAATGCACGAAATCGCCCTGCTCGCGAACATCGATCTGATAGAGATCCTTGACGGGCGTCTTCGACTGGCAATCGGCGGCACGAAACGACGAGAAATCGTGCTCGCCCAGCAGGCATGCGACCGCTTCGCGCATCGCGGCGACGTCGAGCGACGTGTGAACCCAGCCCGCGCGGTGCGACAGCATCGGCGAGCGGACCGGATTCACATACAGCACGTAGTAATAGGTACGCTCGAAGGCGGCGAAACGCGCGTGGAAGTCGTCAGGCATCGGCTTGGCCCACTGGACCGCGACGGTTTCCGGCAGGAAAGCATTCGTGCCCCGCACCCAGGAAAAGTCGGCTCGCGCAAGATCGGTATCGAAATGCACGACTTGGCCGAGCCCATGGACGCCCGTGTCGGTGCGGCCCGCGACCACGGTCTGGAGTGGCGTCTGTGCAAATTCCGCGAGCGCGCGCTCCAGCGCATCCTGAACCGTCTTGCCGTGCGGCTGCGATTGCCAGCCGCAAAACGCCAAACCGTCGTACTGAACGCCTAACGCAATGCGCATATCAGGAATGCGAGGAGAGCGTAGACAGGGCGCGTCGCCCGATCGTGCGATGTGATCACTTCCTGCAACAGCGTGCGCGCGCCCTGCAGATCGCCAAGCTCAATGTACTCGCTTGCCAATTCGAGCTTGTTGCGCGCGAGCGCCGCAAGCTGCGCAGTCGTCATCGCGGGCAGCGGTGACGACTGGCTCTTCGACTGATTCGCATCGAAATCGAGGCTGAGCGACGGGAATTGCGTAGCGCCGAGACCCGCGACCGCGCCGGCGGTGCCGGCTTCCATCTGCATCGCGACCGTGGGCGAATGCTCCGATGCTCCCGGCGTGGCAGCTTGCGGCACGAAACGCGCTGCATCGACCGGCAGATCCAACGTCAACTCCATGCGCGGCGGCAGGTTCAGGTCGAGCGAATCGAGCACCTCGATGGCGTCGTCCGGGAACTTCGGCATCGGGAAACGCAGTGTCGGGGAGAGACCTTCCTCTTCGGCATCGTCGGCAGTTTCGAGCACGTGGTGCGCTTCGTTTTCGCGCTGCTCGGCCTTCTGGTCCTCTACCGCCTGCGCCTTAGCCTCGCGCAATTCGGCATCGTGCGCGGTAATTTCACGCGCGGCGGCCTCACGCGCCTGTTGCACCTCTTCGGAGTTTTCAGCAGCGTGACGCGCTTCGGCTTCGAGCAGGTGCGATTCGTCGCCCTCATGCGCCTCTGCTTCCGCTGCACCAGGCACCGACGACAGCACAAAATCAGGATGATGCGATGCAGGGGACGCCGGAACGAACTTCTCGTCCGACTCGGCTTCCTCATCGGCCACGGATTCGGCGGCTTGCGCCGACTCGACCTCATCTTCCTCGGACGGCGCTTCCGGCGTCTTCGCGGCCGCGTCGTCATCGACGCTCGCCGCGACGGCGTGCAGTTCCGATTGGCCGCCCTGCACCGCTTCGTTTTCGAGGCTCGCCGCACCATAGGCTGCCGCGGCGACCGCGCCCGTGGGCTCGCGCTCCCGGCGGAGCGCTTCGTTGCGCGCATCCACTTCCGCCTGGGCTTCCTCTTGCCTGGCGAAGCGCGTATCGCGTGCCTCGGCCGCCTTGGCTTTGGCGGCCCGGCGCTTGCCACCGCGCCACTTCGCGAAAGCAAACAGCACAACGAGCACGGCGATCGCCAGCCCGAACAGCATCGGATCGGGACCGGTGCGCGACGACTTCGGCGCGGCGGGTCCGGCCGGCGCGGTTGCCATGGGAGCAGGCGCGTGCGCGGCTATCACGCCCTCCGACGCAGCGGATGCCGCAGTCGCGAGCGCTTGAGTCTGCGCGGACGTCGGCGCCGCCGGGGCGGCCTCAGGCGCGCCAGGCGCCGATGCCGCCTGCGTTGCCGACGCACCGCCATCGGCAGGCGGAACATTCAGCGTGGAACCGAGCTTCAGACGGTTGATATCATGACCCACGAAGGCATTCGGATTGGCGTCAAACAAAGCGCGCGCCATCTTTTCGCGCACGTCGCGGTCTTTCGAGCCGGTGAGATCGCCCGCGACATTGTTGAGCGACTTTCCCGGCTTGACCGCGTAAGTCTGCCCGCTGGCTGCCGCGGCGGCGACAACGGCCGAAGCGCTGCTCGCCTGAGCGAACGCTTCCACCGGTGCCGCCAAGACCGCCGCGCACGCGACCACACTTGCCGCGGCGCACACCGCACGCGATAACGAAATGAAAGACCGGAAAGGTCGACGAATCATTGAAACTCCAGGGCGCGATGAAGAATGAACTTTGACGACGACCACTTGACCACAACCACGACAATCAAGGGCCGGAAAACAAAAAAGCGCCGCACGAAACGCGGCGCTTTTACTGACGACGGCCCGCGCTTCCGAAGCGCGTAGTTTACTTTACTTGTCCAGCAAAATGCGAAGCATGCGGCGCAGCGGCTCGGCGGCGCCCCACAGCAACTGGTCGCCGACCGTGAACGCCGACAGATATTCGTCGCCCATCGCGAGCTTGCGCAGACGGCCGACCGGCACAGTCAGCGTGCCCGTGACCACGGCGGGGGATAGATCGCGCATCGACGCGTCGCGCTCGTTCGGCACGACCTTCACCCAATCGTTCGCCGAGGCGAGGGTACCATTCACTTCGTCCAGTGGCACATCCTTTTTCAGCTTAATGGTCAGCGCCTGCGAGTGGCAGCGCATCGCGCCGATGCGAACACACAGGCCGTCGACCGGGATCGAGCCTGGCTGACTCATCGCAGGCTTGCCGAGGATCTTGTTGGTTTCCGCGCCGCCCTTCCATTCTTCCTTCGACATGCCGTTGCCGAGGTCCTTGTCGATCCACGGAATCAGCGAGCCGGCAAGCGGCACGCCGAAATGATCGGTCGGCATGGCGTCGCTGTTCATGGTGGCGAACACCTTGCGGTCGACATCCAGGATGGCCGACGACGGATTGGCCAGATCGGCCGCAACGGACGCGTGCAGCGCGCCCATTTGCGACAGCAATTCGCGCATGTTCTGCGCGCCCGCACCCGACGCGGCCTGATAGGTCATGGCCGTGAGCCAGTCGACAAGGCCTTCGCGGAACAGGCCGCCAAGGGCCATCAGCATGAGGCTGACCGTGCAGTTGCCGCCGATGAAATCGCGTCCGCCCTTGACCAACGAATCCTTGACGACATCGAGGTTGACCGGATCGAGGATGATGACCGCATCGTCCTTCATGCGCAGCGCCGAGGCCGCGTCGATCCAGTAGTCCTTCCAGCCCACTGCGCGCAGTTTCGGATACACCTCGTTGGTGTAGTCGCTGCCCTGGCAGGTAATGATGGCGTCGCACTTTTTCAGGTCGTCGATGCTCGTTGCATCTTTGAGCTTCGTCTCGTTTTTGGCGAACGACGGCGCGTTGCCGCCCGCATTGCTGGTGCTGAAGAACACCGGTTCGATCAGATCGAAATCGCCTTCCTGCTGCATGCGCTGCATAAGGACGCTGCCGACCATGCCACGCCAACCAACGAGACCTACGTTCATGACTCACTACCCTTGAAGTGGACGCTTCCCCGCATCTTTACCCGGCGTGGCCGCGCGGGGAAGACGCTCGGACACGAGGGACGATCAGCGAATCGTGATCGCTTTGATGGAGATTTTCGTAATGCGCGTCTTGACCGTGACGACGATTGCCACGATCTGCGTGCCGATGGCGAGTTACACCGAGCGGGCTTTTGAGCCGCCGCTGATGAAATCCAGAGAGAATTGAGAGTTCTTCGCCATGATTTTTGCAGTCTACACGAAACTTCGGCTTTTTCGTCAGCCAGTTATGGCGCGTCGGTGAAATTTGTACAGATCGTGCGGGAACATCGGTAAAACGAGACGATCGGCCGCGTTATTGCAGTCCGTGCGATTTGCAACCGATCGTTCCAGACAGCAAACGCAGCGATTACAGCGCTTTCAGCACCGCGTCGCCCATTTCCTTCGTGCCGACGATCTTGCCGTTCGGCGTCGCGATATCGCCGGTGCGGTAGCCCTGCTCGAGCACCTTCTTTACCGCCGTTTCGATGCGATCCGCCTGCTGCGTCTTGCCGAGCGAGTAGCGCAGCATCATCGCGGCGGAGAGGATGGTCGCCAGCGGATTGGCGACGCCCTTGCCCGCGATATCCGGCGCGGAACCGTGCGACGGCTCGTACAGGCCCTTGTTGGCCTTGCCGAGCGACGCAGACGGCAACATGCCGATGGAGCCGGTCAGCATGGCCGCTTCATCCGAGAGGATGTCGCCGAACATGTTGCCGGTTACGACCACGTCGAACGCCTTGGGCGCTTTCACGAGCTGCATCGCCGCGTTGTCGACGTACATGTGCGACAGCTCGACGTCCGCATGTTCCTTCGACACGTCGATCATGATGTCATGCCAGAACTGCGAGGTCTCCAGCACGTTGGCCTTGTCGACGCTGGTCAGCTTCTTTTGGCGCTTTTGCGCCGTCTGAAACGCGACGTGCGCGATGCGGCGCACTTCCGGTTCCGAATAACGCATGGTGTCGAAGCCTTCCTGCGCGCCTTCGAACAGGCCATCGGGCGAAGGACGCACGCCGTGCGGCTGGCCGAAGTAGATGTCGCCGTTCAGTTCGCGCACGATCAGGATATCCAGACCCGAAACGATTTCCGGCTTCAGCGACGACGCGCCCGTGAGTTGCGGATAGCAGATCGCCGGCCGGAAGTTGGCGAACAGCTGCAGATGCTTGCGCAGACCCAGAATGGCCTGCTCCGGACGCAGCACACGTTCGAGCTTGTCGTACTTCCAGTCGCCGACCGCACCGAACAGGATGGCGTCGGCGTCCTTCGCGAGCTTAAGCGTCGATTCCGGCAGCGGATGGCCGTGCGCTTCGTAACCCGCACCGCCGACCGGCGCCTCTTCGAGTTCGAACTTTTCGCCGAGCGCGTTCAGCACTTTGACCGCTTCGACCATGATTTCCGGACCGATGCCGTCACCGGGGAGGATTGCAATTTTCATCGTTCGTTTCCTGTTTGCGTGTTTATCCGACGAGACGGTTATTCAGCCAGGACTGCTTCGTCAGACGCTCTGCTTCGAACTGCTTGATCTTGTCGGCGTGACGCAGCGTGAGGCCGATATCGTCGAAGCCGTTCAGCAGGCAGTACTTGCGAAAGCCCGAGACTTCGAATGCGTATTCGGTGCCGTCGCCCGTGCGCACGACTTGCACTTCGAGATCGATGGTCAGCTTGAAGCCGACGAACGCGTTCGTCTCGTTGATCAGCTTGTCGACCTGTTGCTCAGTCAGCACGACCGGCAGCAGGCCGTTCTTGAAACTGTTGTTATAGAAGATATCCGCGAAGCTCGGCGCGATGATCGCGCGAAAGCCGTACTGATCGAGCGCCCACGGCGCGTGCTCGCGTGAACTGCCGCAGCCGAAGTTCTTGCGTGTGAGCAGAATCGACGCGCCCTGATAGCGCGGCTGATTCAGCACAAAATCCGGGTTCAGCGGACGCTTGCTGTTGTCCTGTCCAGGCTGGCCGACATCGAGATAACGCCATTCGTCGAACGCGTTCGGACCGAAACCGGTGCGCTTGATCGATTTCAGGAACTGCTTCGGGATGATCGCGTCCGTGTCGACGTTTTCGCGATCGAGCGGCGCGACGAGCCCGCTATGTACGGTGAATTTTTCCATGGTCTTTCTCAGTATCCTGGTTGATCACGCGAGCTTGCGCACGTCGACGAAGTGCCCTTCGATCGCGGCGGCGGCGGCCATCGCGGGGCTCACAAGGTGCGTGCGGCCGCCCGCGCCCTGACGGCCTTCGAAGTTGCGGTTCGAGGTCGATGCACAGCGTTCGCCCGAATCGAGGCGGTCGGCGTTCATCGCGAGGCACATCGAGCAGCCCGGCTCGCGCCATTCGAAACCCGCGTCGGTGAAAATCTTATGGAGGCTTTCGCGTTCGGCCTGCGCTTTCACGAGACCCGAACCCGGCACGACCATCGCAAGACGGATGTTCGATGCCACGCGCTTGCCCAGCGACTTCACGACGTACGCCACGGCGCGCAGGTCTTCGATACGCGCGTTCGTGCATGAGCCGATGAAGATCTTGTCCGGCTTGATCGACTCGATCGGCGTGTTCGGCGTGAGCGCCATGTAGGTCAGCGCGCGTTCCATCGCGTCGCGCTTGACCGGATCCTTTTCCTTCTCGGGATCGGGCACGCGGCCGTCGATCGACGTCACCATTTCCGGCGACGTGCCCCACGTCACCTGCGGCACGATCTCGGCGGCGTTCAGTTCCACGACGCAGTCGAATTTCGCGCCGTCATCCGACTTGAACTGCTTCCAGTACTCGACCGCCTGATTCCATTCGAAGCCCTGCGGCGAGTACGGACGGTCTTTCAGGTAGTTGATGGTCGTGTCGTCCACGGCGACCATGCCGGCGCGCGCGCCCGCTTCGATCGCCATGTTGCAGACGGTCATGCGGCCTTCCATGGTGAGCGAACGGATGGTCGAGCCGCCGAACTCGATGGCGTAACCCGTGCCGCCCGCCGTGCCGATCTTGCAGATCATCGCAAGCACGATGTCCTTCGCCGTACAGCCGCGCGGCAACGCGCCTTCGACCTTGACGAGTATGTTCTTGCTCTTCTTCTGCAGGAGCGTTTGCGTGGCGAGCACATGTTCCACTTCCGAGGTGCCGATGCCGTGCGCCAGCGCGCCAAACGCGCCGTGCGTGGACGTGTGCGAATCGCCGCAGACGATGGTCATGCCCGGCAGCGTCGCGCCCTGCTCCGGCCCGATGATGTGCACGATGCCTTGACGCAGGTCGTTCATCTTGAACTGCGTGATGCCGAAGCTATCGCAATTGGCGTCGAGCGTATCAACTTGCAGCTTGGAGACCGGATCGGCAATGCCGTGCGAGCGGTCGGTGGTCGGCACGTTGTGGTCGGACACAGCCAGGTTCGTGCTGATGCGCCAGACCGGACGCTTTTCGAGTTTGAGGCCTTCGAAGGCCTGCGGGCTCGTTACTTCATGCAGCAGGTGACGGTCGATGTAAAGGATCGATGTACCGTCTTCTTCGGTGTGGACGACATGCGTGTTCCACAGTTTGTCGTAGAGAGTCTGTGCCATGGTGAGCGCTTTCGTAGGTGACTGCGGGGATTGATCTGTTTCCAGCGTGTTCGACGATTATGCCACTTCGGCGCCGCGCAGGGATGCTAGGATGATGGAAAAATATAGTAAAAACATATAGTTATGGTAATGGTTTCAGTACCCGGATGAGTAACACCCGGCTAATCGTGAGTTTTGCCTATGCCACTCGTCCGACTGCCCTACTCGCGAGCGGCACGCTAATCTTTCCGGGCAAGCTGATCGCATGAGATTGACGACGCCCTAGCGAGGTAATAACATTGTGTTTATACATCCTCTATCATGACGCCAGAAACGCACGATTACCTGAACACCGTCATCGTCGCACCGATGACATCGAAAGGTCGCTCGGCGGCATTTCGAATTCCTGTTTCATTAAAACTGAAACAGGGACTCATGGTCCTGGACCAGATTCGCACGGTTGACAAGGCGCGCCTCGTCAGAAAGAAAGGCTCTGTCGGTGAAGGAAGGCTCTGTTAGTGAAGGCACGCTATCAGGTGGCTTGCGTACTTTGCAGGAAGTATTTGCGAACTAGGCATCGCATCAATCGATGCGCCTGAAAAAGAAAAACCCCAACGGTTGCCGCTGGGTTTTTCTTTAAGGCAACGCTGAACCAGCCGGTTGTATTCATCGATTCAGGCGCAAATACCGGCAGATTCATCGTGAGTGAGGCTTTGCGCCTGGATTTCCGGTCCACCAGGGTGTTGCGCCTGGGCCTGCGGCCCGCTTTCCCCCATTACGGGCGAA
>LFLF01000049.1 GCA_001184395.1 Candidatus Paraburkholderia calva
CCGGCTCCCGATAGACCCATGACCGTTTTTTCCGTATCCTTGCTTATGGTGGATGGTTTTGTTGTTCGCTGGTTTCCGACTTCGACAATCAGATTCTCAGCTGAAACCACCACCGCCTTCAATTTCCCGCCTCAACTACCCCCATACACCACTTCCGACTTTAGCTCCGATGCCGTGTACGACGCTGATGGTCCCGTGTTCGATGCCGTTGAAAATCCTGAGCTTTACCCGGTCGTTATCGATGTGCCTTTGTCTCGAGATGAATAGCATGTGCGCCTTTGTTGTCAGAATTCGCAATTCTTTTCCATGTCGAACGACATCAGCACGGCACCTGCTCTGCCGCCATCCGCCGCCTGAACGACATACTCTTGCTCGACTCGCGAAAATGAAAGCGCTACCTTTTCGTGCGGTCCCGTCATGGATGGCTCGGCGTGCATCACACGTTGGTGACGATGACGTCATGCATTTTGATCGTCAGATATTCGTGTGGCGTACCGCCGGCCTTGCGCACGGTAAGGGTCACGGTCGAAATATGTTTGCCGGTGAGACAGTACTTCATGAGGTTAGGACTCACGCGACAAATGTAATGCTCGAACGACAGATCGCTGAGGGTTGCCTTGCCTGCGCCCGCACCGCAGCCCTCATGTGCGCCTGAGGGCTGGCTCACCTGCCAGTTCCAGTCGATGACCTCGATGTCGCCTCCGTGCGTTATATCCTGCGACTCGCCATGTATGCCGTAGAGCTTGAGAAAAATATCCTGCGTCATAGAGAGCGCTCGACGCCTTGCCCATCAGAATCGACTTGCCGATGGAATGCTGGCTCTCCGCGACGAACGCGCGGTTGTATTAGGGAAACCACTTCACATAGAAGAGGCCCGCGACGGCAAGCAGGAGGAACACCACCCAGCCGAGCATGATGCGGGGTTGTCGAAGCGTATCGTTCATAACGTGTGTTGCGTGAGTAAAAGAATGGTTTTAGCCGAGCGCGGATGCAGTCTCGTCCAGTTGCGCGAGCAGCGCCCTCGCCTGCTCGAGGCTGTCGGCATCGTTCGGGCGAAACAGCATGCGGGTGGCATGCGGCAGATTCGTGTACAACTCGCGGCTGCTGCGCGCGTAGGCGGGATCGTAGTGTCGATCGATCAGTTCGCAGGACAATTCGGCACGCCGGTCTTCGTCGATCAGCTGATGCCACTGCGTCACCTGCTCGCGGCTATGCAACCCGACGAGCTTCGACAACTGCGCCTTGAAGAACGCGGGATCGTCGAACAGATGCCCGTAGTTCTGCAACAGAAACGCGATGCGATCCTCGCGGCGTGCCGCCACCTCCACGCATGGCGCCGCATGCAGGCTGTCGAGCACCGCGTCGGGCGTGGTGATCGAGCCGATGCGCCGCCCTTCCGCCTCCGCGAACACCGGCCGCGCCGGATCGAAGCGCAACAGCGCGGCGACGAGCGCCGAATCGAACGCCTTCTGTGACGGCTGTGGATGCCCGGGCATGCCGCCCAGCAGCGAGCCGCGATGCGCCGCCACGCCCTCGAGGTCCAGCACCTGCGCGCCGGCGTCGCCCAGCGCATGCAGCAGGCGGGTCTTGCCGCTGCCGGTATGGCCGACCAGCACCACGTAACGGAAGCGGCGCGGCAGCATGGTCAACTGGTCGAGCACGCTGCGCCGGTAGGTCTTGTAGCCGCCTTCGAGCGGACGCGCCTGCCAGCCGATCATGTTCATCATCGAGCCAGAGCGCTTGCCGCCGCGCCAGCAATAGATGGGCGGACGCCAGTTGCGCGGCTTGGCCGCGAACAGCGTGTCCAGATGATGCGCGATATTGCGCGCCGCCATCGCCGCGCCGACGCGGGTCGCCTCGAAGGGCGAGACCTGCTTGTACATCGTGCCGACGATGACGCGCTCCTCGTTGCTGAGCACGGGTGCGTTGATCGCGCCGGGAATATGGTCCTCGGCGAATTCGAGCGGCGTGCGGATATCGACGATATCGTCGATATCGGCCAGGCGATCGATCGAGGCGAGCAGGTTTTTCACGGAAAAGGGGCAAACTGGCCAAAACGAACGAAAAATTATCGCATGGGGACGAAAATCGGCGCAGCCGGCCATTTTTGGCGCGCGAGACGGCCCGCGCGCGGAGCGGTTACAGTGCAGACATCGACGCCCCACGCGAGGGACACACGATGGCCTATCACGAAACGATCGGCGCGCGCCGTTACCCGCCGTTACCGCTTCGACGATCTGAAGACGCTGCTCGCCCGCACGAGCCCGCGCCGCTCCGGCAACGAACTCGCGGGGGTCGCCGCCGCCACGGAAGAGGAACACGTCGCCGCGAAAATCGCGCTCGCAAACGTGCCCTTGCGCCGTTTCCTCGACGAAGCGCTGATTCCCTACGAAGCCGACGAAGTCACGCGCCTGATCGTTGATCCGCATTCGGCGGACGCCTTTGCGCCCATCGCGCACCTGACCGTCGGCGAGTTCCGCGAATGGCTGCTCGCCGACACCACCGACACCGCCGCGCTCGAACGCGCGACGCCGGGCATCACGCCGGAAATGGCCGCCGCCGTCTCCAAACTCATGCGCAACCAGGACCTGATCTTCGCGGCGAAGAAGCGTCCTGTCGTCACGCGCTTTCGCACGACGGTCGGCCCGCCGGGGCATTTCTCGGGGCGGCTTCAGCCGAATCATTCGACCGACGACGCCAAAAGCATCGCCGCTTCCATGCTCGACGGCCTGCTCTACGGCTGCGGCAATGCGGGCGGTGATCGGCATCAATCCCGCCTCCGATTCTCCCGCCGCCATCGGCACGCTGCTCTCGATGATGGACGACTTCCGCCGCCGCTACGATGTGCCGATGCAGTCCTGCGTGCTGACGCATGTCACCACCACGCTTGCCGCCATCGAGCAGGGCGCACCGGTCGATCTCGTGTTCCAGTCGATCGCGGGCACCGAAAAGGCCAACGCGAGCTTCGGCGTGACGCTCGCCTTGCTCGAGGAAGCGCACGATGCCGCGCAGTCGCTCAAACGCGGCACCGTCGGCGACAACATCATGTACTTCGAGACGGGTCAGGGCAGCGCGTTGTCGGCGAACGCGCGCGCATCACGGCGTCGATCAGCAGACCTGCGAGGCGCGCGCCTATGCCGTTACTGACGAACACGGTGGTCGGTTTCATTGGGCCGGAATATCTGTACGACGGCAAACAGATCACGCGCGCGGGGCTGGAGGATCACTTCTGCGGGAAGCTGCTCGGCGTGCCGATGGGCGTGGACGTCTGCTACACGAATCATGCCGAAGCCGATCAGGACGACATGGACACGCTGTTCACGATGCTCGGCGGCGCCAACGTCAACTTCATCATGGGCATGCCCGGTGCCAACGACGTGATGCTTAACTACCAGAGCACGTCGTTTCACGATGCGCTCTATATCCGCCGCGTGCTCGATCTCAAACGCGCGCCGGAATTCGAGGCGTGGCTCGCGCGCATGCGCCTGACCGACGGACGCGGCACGCTGCTAGAACCCGCCACGCAACTCCTGTTCGAATGGATCGACGCATGACGAAAGCGGACCCGTGGGAAGCGCTGCGGCGCTTCACCAACGGGCGCATCGCGCTTGGGCGCACCGGACACATAGTTTTCCGACCGCGCCGCTGCTCGCATTCGAACCGAACTCGCCCACGCGCAGGCGCGCGACGCCGTACACAAACCGCTCGATACCGCCGCGCTCGCCGATGCGCTTCGCGCGGCAGGTTTCGAAACGCTCGACGCCGCGAGCGCCGCGCCCGATCGCGATCACTATCTGCGACGCCCGGACCTCGGCCGCGAACCCGACGAGGCGAGCGTTGCGCGCCTCGCGGCGCATGCAGCCGCGCAGCGCGACGAGTCCAAGGTGGTGTTCGTCGCCGCCGATGGCCTGTCTGCCTTCGCGGCAGCGCACCATGCTGTGCCGTTCCTGACGCGCGTCGCGGCGAAGCTCGATGGCTGGCACATCGTGCCCCGGTCGTGATCGCGACGCAGGCGCGGGTTGCGCTGGGCGATCGCATCGGCGAATTGCTGCGCGCGCCGCTCGTGGTGGTGATGATCGGCGAACGGCCCGGACTCAGCTTGCCCGATAGCCTCGGCCTGTATGTGACCTACGCGCTGCGCTCGGGTCGCAGCGACGACGAACGCAACTGCATCTCGAATGTGCGGCCGGAAGGGCTGTCATACGATGCGACGGCGGACAAGCTGCACTGGCTTCTGAACAAAGCGCGCAACCGGAAGTTGACCGGCGTCGGACTCGAAGACCATAGCGGCGCGCCGCCGCTGGAAGGCACTTCCGTGCCCGCGCTTCGTTGACTGTTTCGCTTGCCTGCCGCTTCAAGCCCGCAGCTTGCGATAAACCGTCGTGCACGACACGCCCAGCGCCCGCGCCGCCGATACATTGCCGCCGTGCGCCTGCATCGCTGCGGCAACGGCGCTCGCTTCGATATCAGCCAGGCGCGCGTCGGCCGGTTGCGCGACGCCGGACTGAGCGGGATCGGCGAGGTCTTCCATTTCATCGACGAAATCGCGCGGCAGATGCCCGCCGCGAATGCACGTATCGCGTTCGTCGAGCATCGCGCAGGCAGTACGCAGACATTGCTCAGCTGCCGGAAATTCCCCGGCCAGCGATGCCGCTCGAACAGCGCGAGCACGTCGTCATCCGCGCTCAGCGTGCCGTCGTCCGTGCATTCCGCGCGCAAGATCCGGCTCACCACCGCGCGCAGATCGGTACGCTCGCGCAACGGCGGCACCGTGAGCGACACACCGTTCACGCGGTAATACAGGTCCTCGCGAAATTCGCCACGCGCGACGAGTTCGCGCAGCTTGCGGTTGCTCGCGCAGATCAGCGTGAAATCGACCGGCACCGCGCGCGCCGCGCCGAGCGACTCGACCACGCGTTCCTGCAGCACGCGTAACAGGCGGCTTTGCAGCACGAAGCGGCATGTCGCCCGATCTCATCGAGAAACAACGTGCCGCCGTTCACCTGCACGATCTTGCCCGCCGCCCCGCGCTTGGCCGCGCCGGTGAACGCGCCCTGCGCATAGCAGAAGAGTTCGCTTTCGATCAGCGTCTCCGGCAGCGACGCGCAATTCACCGCGATGAACGGCCCCGCGCGCCGCAGCGAATCGCGATGGATCGCGCGCGAGCACTTCCTTGCCCGGCGCCGGTTTCGCCGCCGATCAGGATCGGAATGTTGCGGCCGATCACCTTGCGCACGCATCCGACGATATCCTGCATCCGCACATCGCCAGTGCAGAGTTCCGCCAGCCCCGATCCCGACAGCGCGGACCGCACATCGGCACGCGTGCCGCTGGCAATGCCGACTGGCGGCGGCGCCGTGCGCGCGTGAAATTCGACGGTCGCGAAGACGCCGCCGCTATGGAGTTCGAAACGCCGCGCCGGTTCGCCTGCGCGCCCGATGAGTTTCCGTTGTCACGCCGAACAGCGACGCCAGCGTCTGCGCACGCAAATGGCCGAGTTCGAGCCCGAGCTGGAATTGCGCGCTGCGATTCGCGGACAGGAGTCTGCTGCCGTCGAGATCGAACACGCGATGCCTTCCATCAGCGTGCCGATGAATTCCGGGCGGCTATGAAAATGGATACGCAGGCCGTCGCTGAAAGTGCTCGCGATCGGGCGGTTCTCGATCATCTGTCCGGACATTTTCACGAGCGCCATGGTGTGCTGGTGATAGCCGCGCCGGTCGCCGGTGACGTCGAGTATGCCACCGAGATTACCGAGCGGATCGAGGATCGGCACGCTCGAGCAGGTGAGGAAATGATTGGCGCGCAGGTAATGCTGATCGCCGTGCACGGTGACGTGCCTCGCACGCCGCAATGGTCGTGCCGATCACATTGGTGCCCTGATGCGCCTCGCTCCACACCGCGCCCGCCCGCAGCGCGACCTTTTGCGCACGCGCGAGGAAGTCGTCGTCGCCGAGCGAATGCAGGATCAGGCCGCTCGCATCGGTGAGCGCGATCATGCTGTGCGTGTTGGCGATCTGCGCGTGGAGCGTCTCCATCACCGGCAGCGCGTACGCCCACAGCGCGCGGCTCTCGTCGAGCTTGACCGACAGTTCCGCGCCGCTCAGCACCGCATAGTCCGGACGCATCGCCTCGAACAGGCCGAAGGTGGCCGAACGCTCGTGCGATGCGTGGATGACGTCGTGCTGCGCGGGTCGCAGAGATGTACCGATGGCTTGCTGCATCGCCCTCTCCTGTTATCGATTCCGCCGGCGTGCCGCCTCCGGTGCGTGGAATGCGCCGCCGTGGCGTGGCCGGACGGATATATCTCCTTTGCAAATATAACACCGTCCGCGTGTACGGTCGATGCGAGGAAGCGCGCATGCACCGATGCCCGCGCGATGCTTGCGTCACATCGCGCGGGCGTCGGGGGCGAACGTTTTGCGCGTCAGAGCACGAGCGAACCCGCCGATATCGCGACGATCAAGAAGATCACGAACAGGATCAGGAAAATGAAGAAACAGATTTTCGCGATGCCGGCCGCACTTGACGAGACACGCGTAAAGCCGAACAGCCCAGCGATGACGGAAACGACTGCAAAAAAATGGCTAGCTTGAGCATGGCAGACCCCGTTTTTGTTGTAGGTTTCGGTCTTCTGGCAAGTGGCGTGCCTTGGGCTTTACCCAGGATTGAAGGAGTGGTGCGAAACCAACAGTTAGTCGCGTTGAGCCAGTCAAAAAAGGCGGGCATTGTTACCCGCCTCGTCGGCCCCTAGCGCGTCGCGAATCAGCGCACTTCGCGCGCGACGGCTCGTGAGCACCGTCATGGTCATCGCCGCAGTCGCGCGGGCGCCCTTGCCCCCAGCCACTGCACGACCGGCTAGCGCACCTGCGGCACCACCAGCAGCAGCGAAATCGCGATCGCATCGGCGAACAGGCCGGCGGGCAAGTTGATCAGGCCGTCCGTCAGCGTGAAAAGTTGGAATCCACCGTCAGCGAAATGACCGCGCTCGCGACGAAACACACCATGCCGTCACGGCCCACCGCGCCAATCCACGACACACGCGTGGCGATCTTGCGCACGATGTCGTAGCGCGCGAGATTGGTCGCGACCCACGCGATGGCGAGGAAATTGGCCACGCGCGCGCCCGCCAGGTTGCGCTTGAAAGAGCTGTCGAGCGCGCCCGGCAGCGCCCCAGCAGCTTGTAATACGCCATGCCCGTGATCAGTGCGACCGCGCCCGCGCTCACGGCCCAGGCCCAGCCGAGGCCTGGACGCGCTCACGCGCTGATACACCGGCTGGCAGCGCGCGATCACGCCGAGCACGAAATCAGTTGCCACGGGCCGGGTTGAGCCCAGCCCCACAGGTTGTCGTCGACCGACGGCATGTATTCGCCGATATCCGGCGCGCACGCCCACAGCAAGAGGCTCAGGCCGAGCAGCACCCAGGGAGAGAAGCGCGCGAGCGGCAATACGACCGGCACCGCGAGCGCGAACAACGCGTACATCGGCAGGACGGCGGACAGATACGGCTGACGCTCGAAGGTCAGAATTTGCGCGACCGAGGCCACCAACATCAGCGCGGCTGATGAGAAACGCGCGATAGATTTCGAACGCGCGCTGCGCTTTCGGAGCGGCGCTGCGCCATCGATACATAAGCCGTCGCCGTGGCGAAGCCGCCGAAAACACGAAAACTTCGGCGGCGTCGTTCAGCGCGAACGAATGCAGCGTGATGCGCGATAGCATGCTGACGCCGATGTGATCGACGACGATGATCAGCAGGACCAGCCCGCGAAAAAATCCAGCTCGACGAGCCGTTGTGGTTTGTCCGACATGCGGCGAATGTGGACGAGTGCCTGCGAATTCAGGTCGGTTGAAAGGCATCAACTCTGAAGAATGAGAGTTTACCCTTAAACATCGCGAACGATCTCGAAAACAAGTGCAATTTCCCGTTTCAAATCGGCAGCTTGTGTTATTTCGCGTCAAGAATTGCCCTCCGAAAGCAGGTCGCCGAATTTACGTCTGATTGGTGTCTTAATATTTTTTTAAATTCCTTTCATTTTTGACACACCACGTCACTCCCCTATGGACTACCTCATCGCGCTCCTGACCGATCCCGCCGCCTGGGCTGCCTTAGCCACGCTCGTCGTGATGGAGGTGGTGCTCGGATCGACAATCTGATCTTCATCTGGACACTCACCAACAAGCTGCCCGAGGCGCACCAGGCGCGTACACAGCGCCTGGGCATCGGCGTCGCGCTGGTGATGCGGCTCGCGCTGCTCGGCACCGTCGCGCTGATCGCGCGGCTGCCCACGCCGATCTTCGAGCTGTTCGGCCACGGATTCTCCTGGCGCGACCTGATCCTGCTTTCCGGCGGCGCGTTTCTGGTGTGGAAGGCGACGAGTGAGATTCATCATCACGTCGCACACGATGAAGACGCTGGCGGCGGCGACAAACCGGGCAAGCAACTCACGCCGCTTTCCGCGATTGGTCAGATTCTGCTGCTCGATCTGGTGTTTTCGATAGACAGCATCGTGACGGCGGTCGGGATGACCGAGCATATCCCGATCATGTTCGTCGCGGTGATCGTCGCCGTTTCGGTTATGATGTTCGCCGCCGGGCCGCTGTCGCGCTTCATCGAACGCGATCCGACCGTCGTGATGCTTGCGCTGGGCTTTTTGCTGGTGATCGGCATAACGCGGTCGCCGAGAGTTTCGGCACACACGTCCCGAAGGGTTACATCTACGAGGCCATGGCGTTTTCCGCGCTGATCCAAATACTCAATATGTTATCACGGCGCGCGAAGAAAAGGCGGAGTAACGCCTAGAATGGCAGTTCCCTTTGCGGACCCTCGACGATTTCCGGCACGTCCGTGAAAGCGGGCTACGCGCGCAGCCAGCGTTCGATAGCGGCGATGACGTGGCGCCGCTCCTCGTCGTCGAGCACCTTACCCGACGCGATGCCGTGCCATTGGGCCAGACACGAATGGCAGTACGTCGCCGTCGTGTGCTGCGCGATGAACACCGGATGGCCGCGCCATGGCGTCTGCTTGCCGTCGTTGAGCGGCGCTTGCGGCGCGAGGCGCCTGGCGATCAGTTCATGCGCCTGGGCGAGCACCGTGCGCATGCCGCGCTCGCGCAAATAGCGCCCTTCCCGCACGCCGGGCGCGAAATGCCGCCGAAACGCCGACCCGGCGAGCGCCTCGAAGACGGCGTCGAGATCGCGCATGGCTCACTCTTTCGCGTAGAGGGTGGAGTTGGCGAAACCGGCGGCGTCGAGCACGCGGCCAACCAGAATCAGCGCCGTGCCAGACAGGCCCGCCGCGCGCACCTTGTCGGCGATATCGGCGAGCGTGCCGAGCACGCGCTCCTCGTCCGGCCAACTTGCGCGGAACACCACCGCGATCGGGCAATCCGCGCCGTAATGCGGTAGCAGATCGGCGACGATGCGCTCGATATGCCGCACGCCGAGATGGATCGCCAGCGTCGCGCGATGCCGTGCCAGGTCCGCGAGCGCTTCGCCTTCGGGCATCGACGTCTTGGTCGCGTAGCGGGTGAGGATCACTGTCTGCGAGATGCCGGGCAGCGTGAGTTCGCGCTCCAGCGCCGCCGCCGATGCCGCCGTCGCCGTCACGCCGGGCACGATCTCGTACGGAATGCCGAGCGCGTCGAGCCGTCGGATCTGCTCGCCGAGCGCGCCGTACAGCGACGGGTCGCCCGAATGCACGCGCGCGACGTCGTGGCCGTTCACATGCGCGTCGCTCAGCAGCGCGACGATCGCATCGAGATCGAGTTCGGCCGTGTCGACGACCTGCTCCGCGCGATGGCCGTCGAGCAGTTGTGGGGGCACCAGCGAACCGGCGTAGAGAATCACGGGACAGCCACGGATCAGCCGTTGCCCCTTCACGGTAATGAGTTCGGGATCGCCCGGTCCCGCGCCGATGAAATAAACAGTCATGTCGTGCTTATCAGGTTGTGTTCAGCAAGTGCGGCAACGGTGCGCGCGGCATCGTGGAATTCGCGGCCGGCGCGCGGCAGCGGCGGACGCGTGAGCATGACCACCGGCAAGCCGCGTTCGCGCGCCACGGCGAGCTTCGCTTCGGTCGCCCGCCCGCCGCTATTTTTGCTCACCACGATATCGATACGCGACGCATCGAACAGCGCGCGCTCGCCGTCGAGATCGAACGGTCCGCGCGCATCGATGATCGTCGCGCGCACGTGACCTTCGTGCGGATCGAGACAGCGAATGGTCCAGAACTGCGCCGCGGGAATCTCGTGCAGATGCGCGAGCGGTTCGCGGCCCATCGTCCAGAGCGGGCGTTCGTATGAAGCAATGCGTTCGACGATGCCACGCCAGTCCTCCGCTTCGCGCCAGTCGTCGCCCGCTTGCGGATGCCACGGCGCGCGGCGCACGGCCCATAGCGGCACATCTGCGAGTACGCAGGCTTCGTGCGCGTGGCGGCTCATTTGCGCGGCATAGGGATGCGTCGCGTCGATCACGAGGCCGATATGCTCGTCACGCAGATAGGCGCCGAGCCCCGCGATGCCGCCGAACCCGCCGACGCGCACCGCACACACGAGATTTCGCGGCACGCGTCCGAGATCCGCGAGGCTGTACACGTGCGGCGCATGCAGATGACGGGCGACGGCAAGCGCGTCGCCCGTGCCACCGAGCAGCAGCAAGCGCGTCATGTCTTGCTCGCCTGCAGCAACGTGATCGGCAGCGCCTGCCGCCACATATCGAAACTGCCGAGCGGTTCCGCCTGCGCGATGCCGATCTTCGTCAGCTCGCCGCCGTGCCGCGCGCGCCATTCGATCAGCGCCATTTCGCTCTGCAAGGTGACCGCGTTCGCGACGAGCCGTCCGCCCTGTCGCAAGCGCGACCAGCACGCGTCGAGCACGCCGGGCGCGGTGAGTCCACCGCCGATGAACACCGCGTCGGGCGCGGCGAGGCCTTCGAGCGCGGCCGGCGATTCGCCTTTCACGAGTTGTAGCGCGGGCACGCCCAGCGTATCGCGATTGTGTTCGATGAGCCACTGGCGCGCATCGTTCGATTCGATTGCGATCGCTCGGCAGGCCGGATGCGCGCGCATCCATTCGATGCCGATGGAACCGCAGCCTGCGCCCACGTCCCACAGCAATTCGCCCGGCTGCGGCGCGAGATATGCGAGCGTCACCGCGCGCACGTCGCGCTTGGTCAACTGGCCGTCGTGACGATAGGCGTCGTCGGGCAAGCCCGGCGTGAGCGGCGGTCCCGCATGACCCGCATGCGTGCGGCATTCGATGGCGATCAGATTGAGCGCTGCCACCTCCGGCTCGCGCCAGTCGTCCGCGCGTTCGTCGATACGCCGCTCGTGCGCGCCGCCCAGTCGTTCGAACACCGTCATGCGGCTCGGGCCGAAACCATGCGCGGTCAGGAGCGTGGCGACCCGCGCGGGCGTCGCGCCGTCGGCGCTCAGCACCAGCAGTTTCGCGTCGCGAAACATATGCGCGAGCAGCGATGCGGCGGGCCGCCCGACCAGCGACACGCACGCGGCATCCTGCAAGGCCCAGTGCAGACGCGCGGCCGCCAGCGACAGCGACGAAGGCGCGGGCAGTACGCGCATTTCATCCACGGCGAGATCGCGCGCAAGCGAAGCGCCTACGCCGAAGCACATCGGGTCGCCGCTCGCGAGCACGCAGACGCGAGCATCGTTTCGCGCGCGGTCAGCCAGCACGGCATCGATCGAAAACGGTTTGGGCCACGGCACGCGCCGTGCCGCGATACGCGCGGGCAGCAAAGCCAGATGACGCTCGCCGCCGTGGACGGTATCGGCCTCCAAAAGCACGCGGCGTGCGGGTCGGCCGAGGTCTTGCCAGCCGTCCTCGCCGATGCCGACGACGGTCAGCCAGGGTGAGATGCGGGACATGCGTAGCCTCCTCCTTGCGATTCGTAACCTGCTTCATATGCCGATGACTGCACGGACGAAGCGGTCTGATGGTCGATAAAAGCGGGCATAATACTGCCGTTCGTCGGCGCCTGAAGGCCCGGGCTATGTTTGAGAAAGCGGCCCGGCACGAAGGCTTAATAGGGATACGGCAAAACCGTGGCTGTCCCCGCAATTGTACGCAGGGAGTCCGCGCTCCACTGCCACTGGTTTCGACCGGGAAGGCCCGCGCGAATCATCACCTGCCAGCCAAGAGACCTGCCGACTCCATCGCCTTCGCGCGACGCCCGCCGGGCGGGGTGTACCGGTGCGCATGCGGTCGTGGCCAGCCGGCCGCATCGAACCGCGCGAAGCCTCACGGGTCAGCCCATTTGACTTCATTCGATCGACCTTCGCCTGCAAGCGGCGCGCGCGCCTCGGCGTGTCCGGGGCTCATGCGCATCGTGCCCGCGCGCGATGGCGGACTCGTGCGCCTGCGCCTGTTCGGCGGCGAGCTGTCCGCCGATGCCGCCCGCGCCGTCGCTCAGGCGGCCTTGCGCTGCGGTTCGGGCACGATCGAAGTGACCAATCGCGCGAACCTGCAACTGCGCGGCATGCGCGACGAAGCGCATGAAGCGCTCATCGCGCAAGTGCTCGATGCGGATCTCGGGCCGTCGGCGGAAGGCGGCGACGATCTGCGCAACGTGATGCTCTCTCCGCTCGCGAGCGACGACACCCGTGCACTCGGCGCGCAACTCATCGATGCGATGCAGGGTGATGCGGCCCTGCACGCGCTGTCGCCGAAATTCGCGCTGCAGCTCGATGCGGGCGAACCGCTTGCGATGCTCGATCACCCGCACGATGTCTGGCTCTCCGCACTCGATCGTGACGCCGTGCATTTCGCCTTCGGTTTCGCGGGCGCGTTGCGCGGTGCCGCGCTCGGTGCGATCGCGCGTGCCGATGCGGTACGCTTCGTCATGTCGGTGCTGCGTGCGTTTCTCGCGCTGGCATCGGACGACGAGCATCGGATGCGCGACCTGCTTGCGCGCGTCGATGCCGCGCGCTTTCTCGAAACGCTCGACGTGCCGGCAATGCAGGCCGTGCCGCAAACATGGCGGCGTCCGCATGCCGATGCATCGCTCCGGCTCGGCGCGCATCTCGAAGCAAACGGCATCACGTATCACGTCGGCGCGCAAACGCGGCTCGGACGGCTCGACACGGCTTCGCTCGCCGCGCTCGCTGATCTCGTCACGACGCATGCGCAGCGCCGCATGCTGACGACGCCGTGGCAAAGCGTGCTTATCCCCGGCGTCGGGAAACAGCACGTGCATGCGGTGCTGGCGCGGCTCGAAGCGCTCGGCCTCGCCACGGATGCGCATGCGCCCTTCGCGCGCATTGTCGCGTGCGCCGGTTCGCAAGGCTGCGCCAGGAGCCGCGCCGATACGAAAGCCGATGCGCACCGTCTCGCGCTGCTCTTGCCGCCCGACGCGGAGGTGCATCTGAGCGGCTGCGAGCGGTCATGCGCGGCGGCGCATCCCGTCGATACGACGTTGCTCGCCGTCGCCCCAGGCCGTTATCAACTCATTCGGCAAGCGCGCACTCAGGCGCGCAACCTGACCATCGAAGAGGCGGCCATGTGGCTCGCCCGGAGCACTGCTCATGCTTGACTACATCCGCGACGGCGCGGAAATCTATCGCCAGTCCTTCGCCACGATTCGCGCGGAAGCCGATCTCGCTTCGATTCCCGCCGATCTGGAAAAGCTCGCGGTGCGCCTGATCCACGCGTGCGGCATGGTCGATATCGCCGGCGAATTGCATTTTTCTGCCGGCGCGGGCGATGCAGGCCGCCGCGCGCTCGCTGCCGGCGTGCCGATTTTGTGCGATGCGCGCATGGTCGCCGAAGGCGTCACGCGCGCACGCCTGCCCGCCGGCAATCGCGTAATCTGCACGCTCGGCGACGCGTCCGTGCCCGAGCGCGCCCGCGCGATGGGCAACACACACTCCGCCGCCGCGCTCGAACTGTGGCGGCCACATCTGCAAGGCGCGGTGGTGGCCATCGGCAATGCGCCGACCGCGCTGTTCCATCTGCTCGACATGCTCGATGCGGGCGCGCCCAGACCCGCGCTGATTCTCGGCTTGCCGGTCGGCTTCATCGGCGCGGCCGAATCCAAGGCGATGCTCGCCGCCGACAGCCGTGGCGTGCCCTATGTGACACTGCCCGGACGGCGCGGCGGCAGCGCGATGGCGTCGGCGGCGGTAAACGCGCTGGCGTCGGAAATCGAATGATGAGCGGACGTCTCTTCGGACTCGGCGTCGGCCCGGGCGATCCCGAACTGATCACGGTAAAGGCCTTGCGCCTGCTCAAATCTGCGCCGGTGGTCGCGTATTTCGTCGCGAAAGGCAAACGCGGCAACGCGGTCGGCATCATCGAGTCGCATCTCGATCAAGCGCAAACGCGCCTGCCGCTCGTCTATCCGGTGACAACCGAAGCGCTTGAACCGCCGCTCTGCTACGAGACCATCATCAGCGCGTTCTACGACGAATGTGCGCTTTCGATTGCCGATCATCTCGAAGCGGGACGCGACGTGGCCGTGATCTGCGAAGGCGATCCGTTCTTCTACGGTTCGTACATGTATCTGCACGACAGGCTCGCCGGGCGCTTAGACGCGCATGTCGTGCCCGGCGTCTGTTCGATGCTCGGCGGCGTCGCGGTATTGGGCTTGCCGCTGGTGTATCGCAATCAAAGTCTGTCGATCTTGTCCGGCGTTCTTTCGGAAACCGAACTAAAGCTCAAGCTCGAGAACGCCGATGCCGCTGTCATCATGAAACTCGGCCGCAACTTCGACAAGGTGCGGCGCGTGCTGGTGGAACTCGGCCTGGACAGGCGCGCGCATTACGTGGAGCGCGCGACGATGGCGAATCAGCGCATCGTGCCGCTCGATGAAGTGGACCCGATGGCCTCACCCTATTTCTCGCTGCTGGTCGTGCCGGGGACAAAATGGCAGGCTTGAATCGCGCGATGCCGCTCGCCATCGTCGTGCTCGGGACCGCCGCGCTTGCTATCGCACGACGCATTCAGGCGTGCTTTCCGGATGCGCGCGTGCATGGGCTCGCGCATCGCGTCGGCGCCGATATCGCGTATGAGGATTTCGGCGCGCATCTGCGCGAGCTGTATGCGTCGAACACGCCCATCGTCGCCCTGTGTTCGGCGGGCATCGTGATTCGCGCGCTCGCATCGTGCCTTGGCGACAAGCGTGCCGAACCGCCGGTGCTCGCGGTCGCACAGGACGGCAGCGCAATCGTGCCGCTGCTCGGCGGCATGAGCGGCGTGAACGTGCTAGCGCGCGAAATCGGCGCGGCGCTGGACGTGGCGCCCGCGATCACGACAAGCGGCGAATTGCGCTTCGGTCAATGTCTGCTCGCGCCGCCTTCGGGGTATGCCCTCGCGGATATCGAACGCGGCAAGCGCTTCGTGTCCGATTTGCTCGCGGGCGAGACCATCCGCACCGACGGCAGCGCGCCCTGGCTCGATGATGCCAATCTGCTACGCGCTGCCGATGCGAGCCGCGTCGTGCGTATCACGGCGCGTACGGCGTCCGGCGATGACGGTCTCGTAATTCATCCCCGCTGCGTGATCGCATGGATCGCCGATGCGTTAAGCAAGGATATCATCGAACGCGTGCGTGACGCATTGAATGCGCACGATATCGCGCCGCTCGCGCTCGCCGCCATCGTCGCGCCTTTGCAGGCGATGTCCTCGGAAGCGCTCGCGCAAGCCGCTCGCGCATTCGATGTGCCGTTGCGTTTCTGCGAAAGCACGCCGTTCGAGGCGCATTGCAAGGAAGGCATCGCGCTGCACGTCGCCGATCAACCCGTCGACGCCGAAACGATCGGCCGCGCACGCGGCACGCTGACCGTGATCGGCCTCGGACCAGGCCGAGCGGACCTGATGACGCCTGCCGCGCGACACGCGCTCGATGCGGCGCAAGACATACTTGGCTACGAGACCTATGTGCGCATGGCCGGCCCGTTCCGCGCCGACCAGCGCGCGCATCTCACCGACAATCGCGAAGAGTTGCAACGCGCGCGTCTCGCATTCGAACTCGCAAGCGATGGACGTCGCGTCGTGGTCGTCTCGTCGGGTGATCCCGGCGTGTTCGCGATGGCCGCCGCCGTGCTCGAAGCGCTCGAAGACGGTCACGCGACGCATCCCGAATGGCACGCGGTAAAGCTCGCCATCGTGCCGGGCGTATCGGCTTCGCTTGCCACGGCGGCGCGTGCGGGCGCACCGCTCGGCCACGACTTCTGCGTGCTTTCGCTATCGGACAATCTGAAGCCGTGGCGCGTGATCGAGGAACGCATTGCCCATGCGTGTCAGGCCGATCTCGTCATGGCGTTCTACAACCCGCTCTCGAAAGCGCGGCCCACGCAGTTCGATCGCGCCATCGAAATCGTGCGAACGCATCGCGCGCCGGAAACACTGGTGGTGCTGGGCCGCGATATCGGTCGTGCGGGCGAGACCTTGCGCGTGGTGACGCTCGGTGGACTGCACGGCGGCCTGGTCGATATGCGAACGATGGTGATCATCGGTTCGTCGACCACGCGCAGGGTCGGCGACTGGGTGTATACGCCGCGCTTCTACGCGTAGCGCGCTTCACGATGCCGGGTCGAGCAATGTATCGGCGTGCACGTGCTCCGCTTTCCATGCACGTGCGAGTTGCTCGCCGCGGCCCGCGCGCGCAAAGCCCGCATCGAAATCCACGATGACAACACGATGCGCGCCATGCGGCGCGTTCGGCGTTTCGTTTGTGCATCCGTCGGTCAGCAGCCAGAGCCAGCGGCGCTGCGCAGGTTTGCACAGCGCGGCGCGCGCCAGCACCGTCGATGCATGCGAGAGACCGAGCGCGAGCGGTGTCCCGCCGCCTCCGCCGATGGGCGCAATCCATCGCTCGTTCCACCAATGCGCCGCGCCCGGCTGACGCCGCACTTCCGCTCTCGAACCGCCGAAGCAAACCAGCGCGATTTCCGCACGCTCGCGATAGGCGCGGTCGAAGAGCGCGACGAGCATGCCCTTGGCACGTGCAAGCCGCTCGCCGTCGAGCATGGAAGCCGAACAGTCGAGCACGAAGCAATGCAACAGCGACGCATCGCCGGATTTGCGCCGATAACGCAGATGGCTCGCATCGAGTGAGGACGCGCGCTTCGCCCGCAAGGTCGCGCGCCAGTCGATCGCGCTGCTTTCGTCCCCATCGCGCGCGGCGATGCGTCCTTTCGTGTGCGCTTCGTTCCATCGAAAGCGATGCGCTTGCGCATCGGCGCCGCTCTTCCGATGGTTCAGGCTTTTTTTGCGGCGAGCGGTCTCACCTGTTTGATCTTCGCGGTACCGGCAGGCTCAGGCGGCAGGTAACCCCAATCGCCGTCTCCCGGCTTGCTGTCGTCATGAGGTGCCGGCTCTTGCGTGGAAGGCTTGTTCGCTTGCGATGAACGCGCTTCCTGCTCGCGTCTTCGATGCGTCAACACCGAATCCGCCACGCGCTCGACATGCGCGACGTCGATACGCCCGGCACCTTCCAGCGCGGCCAATGCACGCGCGGCACGCAGCATCACGAGGTCGGCGCGTAAGCCATCGACATGCGCATCGATGCATAGCTCGCTCACGCGTGCGTGGATCGCATCGTGCCAGTCCAAAGACGCGAGCGATGCACGCGCGGCGTCAAGGCGCTGCTCCAGCACATGCTGTTCCGCCTGACAGCGTGCACGAAACGCGACCGGGTCCGCATCGAATGCGAGGCGCGCTTTCACGATCCGCTGACGCATCTTCGCTTCGAAGACATTGCTCATCTCCACCGCCAGCCCGAAGCGGTCGAGCAGTTGCAGACGCAGTTCGCTCTCTTCGGGATTCATGGTGCCGATCAGCACGAAGCGCGCATCGTGCCGATGCGAAATGCCATCGCGTTCGACGATATTCACGCCGCTCGCCGCCACATCGAGCAATTGATCGACGAGCGGATTCGGCAGCAGATTCACTTCATCGACATACAGCACGCCACGATGCGCTTTCGCCAGCAAGCCCGGCGAAAACGTCACGCCGCCGTCGCGCAAGGCCTCTTGAATATCGAGCGTGCCGATCAGTTGTTCCTCGCTCGCGCCGAGCGGCAAGCTGACCAAACGCCCTTCGGGCAACAGTTCGGCGAGCGCCCGCGCGGCCGTGGATTTGGCGGTGCCGCGCGGCCCGCTGATGAGCACGCCGCTGAGCGCGGGGTCGATCGCCGCGAGCAGAAGCGCCTGCCGCAATGCGTCCTGTCCGACCAGCGCGCTGAACGGAAAAACCGGAGTGGAGGATGAGGCGTTCAAGTGCGTCGGCCTTCGATCAGTTGTTCGACATCGATCAGATGACGCGCGATCGCATCGCGCTGCGCGCCCGGCTCTTGCCAGAGGCCGCGTTTCATCGCTTCGAGCAGGCGTGCGCAGATCGATTGCAACGCATGCGGATTGTGTTGCTTCATGAACTCGCGCGTGTCTTCGTCGTTCACGTAAGCGTCGCCGATGAGCGCGTATTGATGATCCGATACGACGCGCGCCGTAGCATCGTAGCCGAACAGATAGTCGACCGTGGCCACGAGTTCGGATGCGCCTTTGTAACCATGACGCTTCACGCCATCGATCCACTTTGGATTAACGACGCGCGAGCGCACCACGCGCGCGATCTCTTCGCTCAAGGTGCGCACGCGCGGTGCGGCAGGGTTGCTGTGATCGGGGTTGTACGCTTGCGGCTGCACACCCGACAGATGCCGCACCGCCGCTACCATGCCGCCCTGAAACTGGTGATAGTCGTTCGAATCGAGCACATCGTGTTCGCGATTGTCCTGATTCTGCAGCACGACATCGAGCGTCGAAAGGCGCATGCCGAAGCTCGCGCGCGCCTCGACGCCATCGCCGGTTTGCGAGTACGCGTAACCGCCGGCGCTTTGGTACGCCATCGACAGATCCGCATCGGTCTGCCATTGCTTCGCGTCGATCAGTTCCTGCAAGCCCGCACCGTATGCGCCTGGCTTCGCGCTGAAGACGCGCCAGCCGGCGCGGCGGCGCGCGTCCTGCGTATCGATGCCGCGCGCGATCAGTTCGTCGCATTCGCGAAGGATGCGCGCACGGATCGGATTGACATCTTCGGGTTCGTCGTCGAGTTCGGCGACGGCTTGCACGGCGGCATCGAAGAGATGCATCAGGTTCGCGAAGGCATCGCGGAAGAAGCCCGATACGCGCAAGGTCACATCGATGCGCGGCCGGTTGAAGATCGAGATCGGCAGAATCTCGAAATCCGTTACGCGATGGCTGCCCGCTGCCCACTTCGGCCGCACGCCGATCAACGCAAAGGCCTGCGCGATATCGTCGCCGCCCGTGCGCATGGTCGCCGTGCCCCATACCGACAAGCCGATGGCGCGCGGATGGTCGCCGTAATCCTGCACATGGCGCTCGACCAGCGCATTCGCGGACTTGAGACCGAGCGACCAGGCGGATTGCGTCGGCAACGCGCGCGTATCGACCGAATAGAAATTGCGCCCCGTGGGCAGCACATCGGGACGGCCGCGCGACGGCGAGCCGCTCGGACCCGGCGGCACGAGACGGCCTTCGAGTCCGCGCCTCAGTTGCAACAACTCTTGCGGGCCACATGCATCGAGCCGTTGCAGCACATCGCCGCGCAGGCGTTCGAGCACGAGCGCGCTATGCGGTCCCGGCGCGGCTGCGTCGTGTTCGAGAAGATGCAGCGCGTAGCATTCGAGACGTTCGCGCGTATCGCCGTGATGGCGCCACGGCCCATCGCTTTGCGCGGTCAACTCGGCGGGACGCGGACCTTGCCATGTCGCTGACCAGTCCGCATCGAACGGATCGAACGTATCGCCGAGTTGCAGATCGCGTGCGAGCGCGGTGACGAGACTCGCGTTCACGCCGCGTCCGTCGCCAATGGGAAAACGCCCTAGCGCAAGCACGGTATCGCGCCTTTGCCGGCCTTGCGGCGACAGACCGAACACATGCAGGCCGTCACGAATCTGCGCTTCCTTCAGTTCGCAGAGGTAGGCGTCCGCGCGCGTGAGCAGCACATCTTCGCCTGCAGAATCGCGCGGCGCATCAATGCCCAGTTCTTCATGCAGTCGCTGTTCGACGATCGTTCGCAGGATCGACATGCGCAGCAGTTTCGCGCGGCGCACATCGACCATCAAGGCCTCGTAGTATTCGTCGACCTGACGTTCGAGGTCCTGCAACGGCCCGTAGTTTTCTGCGCGCGTGAGCGGCGGCATCAGATGATCGATGATGACCGCCTGGGCGCGCCGCTTCGCCTGACTGCCTTCGCCGGGATCGTTGACGATGAACGGATAGAAGTGCGGCATCGGGCCGAGCACGAGGTCCGGCCAGCACGATGCCGACAGCGCGACGCTCTTGCCCGGCAGCCATTCCAGATTGCCGTGCTTGCCTACATGCACGATCGCGTCGATGCCGAAGCGCAGCCTCAGCCAGAAGTAGAACGCGAGATACGCATGGGGCGGCACGAGTTCGGCATCGTGATAACTCGCGTAATCATTGCGTTCGCGCGAACGCGACGGCTGAATGCCGATGAAGACTTCCCCGCAGCGCATGCCCGCGATCATGAAGCGGCCGCGTCTCACGGTCGGGTCGTCCTCGGGTGCGCCCCAGCGTGCTTCGAGCGCTTGCCGCACATCCGGAGGCAACACGCGGTAGGCATCGAGATAGTCGTCGAGCGAGAGGCTCTGCAACGCGGGCCGCAGATTTCGCACGACGGGATCGTTGGTCACGCCTTGCGTGAGCGCGTCGATGAGCGCATCGCCATCGGCGGGAATGTCGCCCACGCGATAGCCATCGCGCGCGAGCATCGACAGAATGCCGATAGCCGATGCCGGCGTATCGAGCCCCACACCATTGCCTATGCGCCCTTCGTTCGCGGGATAGTTCGCCAGCACGAGCGCAATGCGCTTGCGCGCATTCGGCGTAGACCGCAGCGCACACCAGCGGCGGCTCAGCTCCGCGACGAAGCGCACACGCTCGTCGTCGGCCTGATAGCGCACCACATCCACCTGCGTATGTTTGCAGTGATACGCGAGGCCCTTGAAGCTGATCGCACGCGTGATGATGCGGCCGTCCACTTCGGGCAGCGCCACGTGCATCGCGATATCGCGCGCGGTGAGGTCGTGATTGTCCTTTTGCCAGTCGTCGCGATTGCTGCCGCTCAGAATGACCTGCATCACAGGCGCATCGCCCGCGACCTCGAAGCTCTCCGTCTCTCCGATCACGCTCGCGGCGAACGCGGTCGTGTTCAAGACCAGCGCCGCGCGTTGCGACGCGCAAACGCGCGCGACGACTTCGCGGCTCACGTAGTCCTTGAGCGATGAAATGGTGATCGGCAACGGATTGAGGCCTTCCGCTTCGAGCGCATCGATGAGTGCATCGAACACCGCCGTGTTGCCCGCCTGCAGATGCGCGCGATAGAACAGCACGGCCACGACGCTCGCGCCTTCGGTCCAGCGCGCTTGCCAGTCTTCGACCGATGCGATCTCGTGCTCGGGATAATAGATCGCCACCGTTGGCAAGGGACTCGGCGGCTGCGGTTCGTGCCCGAAGCCAAGCGCACGACATGCAATGGCGCGCAGAAACGACTCGGCATTGCGCGCGCCGCCCTCGCGCAGATAGCGCGACAACTCGCGGCAGAACGCGCCATCCACCGTGCTCTTGCCGATGAGATTGGGGTCGTTACTCAGGTCACCGGAGAACATCGCGAGCATCTGCTTTTCGCGCCGCGCAAGCGCGACGACGCGTTCGATGCCATACGGCCAATACGACTCGCCGCCCAGATGGTCGACGACGACCGCCCGCGCGTGACGCAATACATCGTCGATGTAAAAATCGACCGATGCGGGCTGACGCAAGTACGCGAGATTGACGAGCCGCACCTCAGGAAAACCGGGCTCCAGACGCGGCACGATGCTGGCGAGCAGCGCGAGCGTGGTATCCGCCGAACTCATCACTACGATGGGCGCGCGTGTCTGGTTGATCCGCACGACGCCTTGCGTGTCGTCGACGAAACCGCCCGGCGTCGTGCGCAGCAGATGCATGACGTCAGGCCTGCACGGGCGTTGCAGCGAGCGCGGCATCGAAGGCGTGTTGCATGACCTCGCGCTCGAGGTCTTCGCCGATCAGGACGAAGCGGCTCATGCTCGCGTCTTCCTGTGCTTGCCAGCGCCGGTCGAAGTAACTGTCGAAGCGCTTGCCCACGCCCTGCACGACAAGCCGCATAGCCGCGCTCGGCAGCGCCGCGAAGCCTTTGACTCGATAGATAGTGTGCCGCTCGACCAGCGCGTGCAAGGCCGCGAGGGCCTGCTCGCGCGATTCCACCTTCGCCTGCACGACGACCGAGTCGAACTCGTCGTGATGGTGATCGGCATGGCCTTCTTCATCGGCTGAGCCGTGATGGTCGTGGCGCAAATGAATGGTTTCTTCCGATGCCGCTTGCAGGCCGAGCAACGTGTGCACGTCGAGCTTGCCCATTTGCGCGGGCACGATCTTCACCGCCGCGGGCAGTTCGGGACGCACGAGCGCTTCGACTTTGGCGAGCGCGTGCGCATCCATCAGATCGGTCTTGTTGACGATGACAAGATCTGCCGACGACAACTGATCTTCGAACAGTTCGTGGAGCGGCGATTCGTGATCGAGGTTAGGGTCCGCCTTGCGTTGCGCATCGACCGCGACGGGGTTTGCTACGAACTGGCCGCTCGCGGCGGCGGGACCATCGACCACCGTGACTACCGCATCGACCGTGAAGGCGTTGCGGATCGACGGCCAGTTGAACGCTTGCACAAGGGGCTTTGGCAGCGCCAGGCCCGAGGTTTCGATCAGCACATGGTCGATCTTGTCGCGGCGTTCGACCAGCTGCTCCATGACCGGATAAAACTCTTCCTGCACGGTGCAGCACAGGCAGCCATTGGCAAGCTCGTAGAGATTGCGATCGTCCGAGCCCGCCTCGTCGTCGTAGCCGATGCCGCAACCCTTGAGAATCTCGCCGTCGATACCCAGTTCGCCGAACTCGTTGACGATCACCGCGATGCACAGGCCTTGCGCGTTGGAAAGGATATGGCGCATCAGCGTGGTCTTGCCACTGCCGAGAAAGCCTGTGACTACCGTCACGGAAATCTTGCGAGTTTGCATCGTTGCTCCGGGCATCGTATGCGCGCGCCGAAGCATGTTGCGCTCGGCCGAAGGCGGCGAAGCGGCGCGCGTTATATGAATCCAGGGCCGCGCCGCATTCCCGCGACAGCGATCCCGCTCATGGTCTGGCCGGTATCCGGGCTGACGATCGGGCCGGCTCGCCTTCCCACGTAATCCACGCGCAATGGCCTTGAACAGGCTTGCAGCATGCGTACACATTCGTACGATGGCGGCGGATCATTCACCGTTGCAGGAGCAGCGCAGTTCGGCGCGACATGGTTCACACGACGCGCCTTTTGCTTCCCGTTTAACTGCGTGCGAAAGAACCTCGCACGCGAGCACCAAAACAGGGTGAAAGTCTAGGCCCGGGGGGGCATGAGCGTCAAGGAAACACGCGCTTTTGCAGGGCCATTCAAAGGATGCGTTGTGGTATCTTTGGCGCGCACGCCAAACGTCCCCATGCTGTCTTCCGCGACTTTTGACTCGATGTGTTTCCTCGTGTTTGATTCTGCCCGTCCATGAGACCGGCCCTCGTCATCGGCGTGGGATGCAAGCGCGGCACGAGCGTCGATGCGATCGAACGTGCTATACGGCTCGCGCTGGACGACGCTCTGGCGTTCGCGGATATCGCGCGTGTCGCGAGTATCGAAGCTAAGCGTGACGAAGCGGGGCTGATCGCGTTTGGCGAGCGTCATCGCCTGCCTTTGCATTTTTTCGGCACGAATGAAATTTCCGGCGTGACGTGCGAGCCATCGCTTCAAGCGCGCCGAGCCATGAACGTGAACGGTGTGTGCGAGCCTTGCGCGCTGCTTACGGGCGGCGCGGGCGCGGCGCTCGTCGTTCCCAAGACCATCAAAGACGGTGTGACCGTCGCCATTGCACGAACGTCATCGAAGAACGAAGCATGAAGACCGATACCGAATCGCATCTGCGCATGACGCAGCGTCGCAAGGAAGGCCACGAGAAAAAACAGGCCGTAGCCGATCACGAGAAAGGCCTGTTGATCGTCAATACCGGCAACGGCAAAGGCAAGACCACCGCCGCATTCGGCATGGCCGTGCGCGTGCTCGGGCACGGCATGAAGCTCGGCGTCGTGCAGTTCATCAAGGGCGCCTTGCATACGTCGGAGCGCGATTTTCTAGGCGCGATCGCGCAGTGCGATTTCGTCACGATGGGCGACGGCTACACCTGGAACACACAGAATCGCGATGCCGATATCGCGACCGCGCGTAAGGGCTGGAATGAAGCGCGGCGCATGATCGAGAGCGGCGACTATCAGATGGTCGTGCTCGACGAACTCAATACCGTGCTCAAGTACGAATACCTTCCGCTCGATGAAGTGCTCGCCGTGCTCGCGGCGCGGCTCGCCATGCTGCATGTCGTCGTGACCGGGCGGCATGCGCCCGATCCGCTCGTCGAGATGGCCGATCTCGTCACCGAAATGCGGCTCGTCAAGCATCCGTATCGCGAGCAGGGCGTGAAGGCGCAACGCGGCGTCGAGTACTGACGCGATGCCCGCCTGTCCTGCACTGTTCATCGGCGCGAGTGCCTCGCATCAAGGCAAGACCACGGTGACGGCGGCGCTTGCGCGTCACCATGCGCGGCGCGGATTGAAAGTGCGCGTCTTCAAGACTGGCCCTGATTTTCTCGATCCGATGATTCTCGAGCGCGCGAGCGGTGCGCCCGTGTATTCGCTGCATCTGTGGATGGTCGGGCGCGCGGCCTGCCGCGCACTACTCGCGCAGGCCGCACGCGACGCGGACCTGATCCTCATCGAAGGCGTGATGGGCCTGTTCGACGACGCGCCGAGCAGCGCCGATCTCGCCGCCGCGTTCGGCGTGCCGGTGCTCGCGGTGATCGGCGCACACGGTATGGCGCAGACCTTCGGCGCAATCGCGTTCGGACTGGCGAACTATCGCGCGGGACTCAGGTTTCATGGCGTGCTGGCCAATCGCGTGGCGTCAGCACACCATGCGCAAATGCTATCCGAAGCCATTCCCGAAGGCTTACGCTACTGCGGGCATCTGTCGAATGCGGACGATATCGCTCTGCCCGAGCGCCATCTCGGTCTCACGCAGGCAATCGAAGTGGCGAGTCTCGATGCGCGGCTCGATCGCGCCGCCGACGTCATCACCGCGACCTCGCTTGCCGAATTGCCCGCGCCGGTTCATTTCGAAGAGGGCGTTCCCGATGCGCCGCCGCGATTGCTGGAAGGGCTGCACATCGCGATGGCGCGCGATGCCGCGTTTTCCTTCATCTATCCGGCCAACGTCGATCTGCTCGAAGCGCTTGGAGCGAGCGTGAGCACGTTCTCGCCGCTCGCGAATGAACCCGTCCCCACCGATGCCGATGCGCTTTATCTTCCCGGTGGTTATCCGGAACTGCACGCGGCGGCGTTTGCGAATAATGCCTGCACGCGCGAATCCATCGCACTGCACGTTCGACGCGGAAGGGTCATCGTCGCGGAATGCGGCGGTATGCTGTATCTGCTCGATTCGCTGACCGATCTCGAAGGCATGCGCCACGCGATGCTCGGACTCTTGCCTGGCGATGCGACAATGCAGCGTCGCCTCGCGCGTCTCGCCATGCAGGCCGTGGAAACCTCGCACGGCTTGCTGACCGGGCACACCTTCCATTACTCGACGCTCGACACATCTCTCACGCCGGTGCTGACCGCCTCGCATGCGACGACCGGCGCGGCAGGCGAAGCGCTATACCGTCACGGTACGATCGCCGCCACGTACATGCACGCTTACTGGCCCTCCAACCCGGCAGCCACTGCCGCATTGTTTCGCGGTGAACCGCTATGACGCAGCACACGCCTCCATTCGATATCGTCTACACGGTGGAACGCGCCAGAACGCAATTGCCGCTCGGCTCACCTTGCACCAACGTATGCAGGATCGATCAGGCGCTGGGTCTTTGCACGGGTTGCTATAGAAGCCGTCTGGAGATCAAGCATTTCAAACGATGGACGACAACGCCAAACGCGCCGTGCTGGATGACTTACTCGCGCGCCGCGCACGTTTGAGTTACGCGCCTTAAGGCAACGCTGAACCAGCCGGTTGTATTCATCGATTCAGGCGCAAATAGCAGCAGATTCATCGTGAGTGAGGCTTTGCGCCTGGATTTCCGGTCCACCAGGGTGTTGCGCCTGGGCCTGCGGCCCGCTTTCCCCCATTACGGGCGAACCTGTGCCATCAATCGCTTGCGCGAAAGATAAACGTTGGTCAACGCCAGCGCGACGAAGGCCCGATTGGCGTTCTTCGCCAGACCCCGATAGCGCACCTTCGTG
>LFLF01000005.1 GCA_001184395.1 Candidatus Paraburkholderia calva
GAGCAAGGCGTCTATGGAGATAGCGCCTATGCGAGCCAGAAAGCGCTGATGCGTGGCAAGGCCGCCAAGGCACGCGACTTCACCAATCAGCGTACGCGTCGGGCGGGCGAAATTGACAAGGTAGCGCGCGGCAAGAATCGCAACAAGTCGAAGATCGGTGCTCGCGTTGAGCAGGGGTTTGCTGTTGTCAAACGCCTGTGGGGCTTCACGAAGGTGCGCTATCGGGGTCTGGCGAAGAACGCCAATCGGGCTTTCGTTGCGCTGGCGTTGACCAACGTTTATCTTTCGCGCAAGCGATTGATGGCACAGGTTCGCCCGTAATGGGGGAAAGCGGGCCGCAGGCCCAGGCGCAACACCCTGGTGGACCGGAAATCCAGGCGCAAAGCCTCACTCACGATGAATCTGCCGGTATTTGCGCCTGAATCGATGAATACAACCGGCTGGTTCAGCGTTGTCCTAAGCCACTTCCGAGCGCCATTCAGGCCGATGACGCCTTGCCCACGCGCCCCAAAACTGCACGGAAGCGCCCCTCATCGCGTAAAATCCTGAACCTGAACAAGCAATTGCGCACGATTCCCGTATTTGGGCCCGCGCCCCGGCGCAGCTCCAGGGCGAAATCGCCGGACGTGACGACGCGTCCCGGTGTGCCGTCATCGGCGCGCCCGCCGCTGCCATCGAACCCTTTTGACTTCCAAGCCTCGAGCATGACCACAGATTCCAACGCTTCGTCCGCGCCCGCTGCGAAAGCCTTCCCGATCACCGACGAGGTGAAGAGCGCGCTCGCCATCGCCAAACGTGGCTGCGACGAACTGCTGATAGAAGAATTCGCGCAGAAACTCGCGAAGAGCGCCGCGACTGGCACGCCGCTGCGCATCAAGCTCGGCTTCGATCCGACCGCGCCGGACATCCACATTGGCCATACGGTCGTGCTGAACAAGATGCGCCAGTTGCAGGATCTCGGCCATCAGGTGATTTTTCTGATCGGCGATTTCACCTCGCTGATCGGCGATCCGTCGGGCCGTAACGCCACGCGCCCGCCACTCACGCACGAGCAGATCGAAACCAACGCGAAGACGTATTTCGAGCAGGCCGCGTTCGTGCTCGATCGCGAGAAGACCGAAATCCGCTACAACAGCGAATGGTCGATGCCGCTCGGCGCCGACGGCATGATCAAGCTCGCGTCGCGCTACACGGTCGCGCGCATTCTGGAGCGCGATGATTTCACCAAGCGTTTCCAGAGCGGCGTGCCTATTTCCATCCACGAATTCCTGTATCCGCTGATGCAGGGTTACGACTCCGTCGCGCTGAACGCGGACCTCGAACTCGGCGGCACGGATCAGAAGTTCAATCTGCTGGTCGGCCGCGAGTTGCAGAAGCAATATGGCCAGGAACAGCAGTGCATTCTGACCATGCCGCTGCTCGAAGGTCTCGATGGCGTCGAAAAGATGTCGAAGTCCAAGCACAACTACGTCGGCATCAGCGAGAAACCGACGGACATGTTCTGCAAACTGATGAGTATCTCCGACGTGCTGATGTGGCGTTACTTCGAACTGCTGTCGTTCCGTCCGATGAGCGAGATCGAAGGCTACAAGCGCGAGGCCGAGGGTGGTCGCAATCCGCGCGACTTCAAGGTGATGCTCGCGCAGGAGATCGTAGCGCGTTTCCATTCGACCGCGGACGCGGCGCGTGCGCTCGAGGACTTCAACCATCGCGCGAAAGGCAGTGTGCCAGAGGATATTCCGTCGGTCACGCTGGCGGGCGCGCCGCTCGCGATCGGCCAGTTGCTGAAGCAGGCGGGCCTCGTGCCGTCCACGAGCGAGGCGCTGCGCAACATCGAGCAGGGCGGCGTGAAGATCGATGGCGCGACCGTTTCCGACAAGGGTCTCAAGATCGAAGCGGGTGAGTTCGTCGTGCAGGTAGGCAAACGGCGCTTTGCCCGCGTGATGCTCACGGCATGATCGCGCTGATCCAGCGTGTCAGACGCGCCGATGTGCGCGTGGGCGAGCGCGCGACCGGCTCGATCGACGCGGGCCTGCTCGCGCCGGTCTGCGCCGAGCGCGGCGACAACGAAGCCGCTGCCGACAAGTTGCTCGCGTATCGCGTATTCAGCGACGCGGCGGGCAAGATGAACCTGTCCGTAACATGGACGGAGCGGGACGTGCGGGCGGCGTGTTGCTGGTCTCGCAGTCCACGCTCGCGGCGGATACGTCGAGCGGCCTGCGCCTGAGTTTCACGCCCGCCGCGCCTCCCGACGAGGGCCGCCACCTGTTCGATTACTTCGTGGCATAGGCGCGCGCGAAGCATTTGGTCGTCGAAACCGGCGAGTTCGGCGCGGACATGCAGGTGTCGCTCGTCAACGACGGACCGGTCACGTTCTGGCTGCAAGTGCGGCCGTAATCACCGGATGCTTACGACGACGCAGGTGCTCTATTCATCCGTCACGGCGAGACCGCATGGAACGCCATCAAGCGGATTCAAGGCCATATCGACATTCCGTTGTCGGAGTGAGCACGGCGTGCTTCAGGCGGAGCAACTCGGCGTGCGGCTCGATGCCGTGTATTCGAGCGACCTCCAGCGCGCGCGACAGACGGCGCAACCGTTCGCGAGTGCGCTCGGTCTGGACGTGCGCTTGTCCGAAGGCTTGCGTGAACGATTGTATGGCGCGTTTCAGGGCCATGACAGCGATGAGATCAGCGTGAAGTTTCCGGCCGAATATGTCGGAATGGCAGACGTGCGATCCGGGCTTCACGCCGCCGGAGGGCGAATCGCTGCGCGTGTTTTATCACCGCGCGTCGTGCATGCGATGGAACCGATCGTCGCGGCGCATTCGGGCGGCCGCATCGCGGTGGTCGTGCATGGTGGCGTGCTCGATTGCATCTACTGGTTCGCAATGAAGCTGCCGCTTCAAGACGCGCGTAACTGGCCGCTGCTCAATTGCAGCATCAACCCGGTCGATTACGATGCCGGCGGCGCGCAGGTCGTGCGTGGGGCGATGTCTCGCATCTCGCCACGGATACCGACGACGATAACTTCCGCAAACGCGCTTAAGGCAACGCTGAACTAGCTGGTTGTATTCATCGATTCAGGCGCAAAGCCTCACTCACGATGAATCTGCCGCTATTTGCGCCTGAATCGATGCATACAACGGCTGGTTCAGCGAACGGCTGGTTCAGCGTTGCTTTAAGTCTTTGCGGCCCGAACGGCGCGAAAAACGCGCCATAAACTGCCGCCCAGCGTCCTAACCTAACCTATCGCGCCAAGAACTGCTCCGTCAATCGCACCCAGTACGACGATCCCACCGACAGCAAATCGTCGTTGAAATCATAGCTGGCGTTATGCAGCATGCACGGACCCATTCCATGGCCGGAGTCGCGATGTCGACCGTCGCCGTTCCCGAGAAATGCGTAACAGCCGGGCTTCTCGATCAGCATGAAAGAAAAGTCCTCGGAGCTCATCGTCGGTTCAACCGACGCATCGACGTTATCTTTTCCCACGACCTCGGCCATGACCTCAGCCGCAAAGCGCGTTTGTTTCGCGTCGTTGACCGTAGGCGGGTAATTGCGGTGGAAATAGACTTCCGCTTCGCAGTCGTACGCAGCAGCGGTTGCCTCGACGATCTTGCGCATTCGCGTTTCGATGAGATCCAGCGCTTCGACCGTGAAGGTGCGCACCGTGCCGCCCATCCAGGCTTGTTCCGGCACAACGTTTACCGCTTCGCCCGTGTGAATCTGTGTAATCGATAGAATCGCGGTATCGAGCGGTCTCTTATTTCGCGTGATGATGCTTTGAAGTCCGTTCGCGATCTGAACCGCGGTGAAGACCGGATCGTGTCCATTGTTCGGCATCGCCGCATGCGATCCCGTGCCGCGAATCGTGATGCGGAATTCGTTGCTCGATGCCATGATCGGGCCCGTGGTCACACCGAAGTGTCCAGCGGGAATCCCCGGCCAGTTATGGATGCCGAAAACTGCATCGATCGGAAAGCGATCGAACAGCCCATCTTCGATCATGGCTTTCGCGCCTGCGCCGCCTTCTTCGGCAGGCTGAAAGATGAAAACAACTGTGCCATCAAAGGTCCCGTGTTCGGCGAGATGCTTGGCCGCACCGAGCAGCATCGCGGTATGACCGTCGTGGCCGCACGCGTGCATGCGTCCTTCGTTCGTCGAGCGATGCTCGAACGTATTGATTTCCTGGATGGGCAGCGCATCCATATCCGCGCGCAGACCGATCGACGCTTTGCCCGACCCGCGTTTCAGCACGCCGACCACGCCGGTCTTGCCGAGTCCGCGATGCACGGTAATCCCCCAACGTTCCAGCGATTCCACCACCAGCTTTGAGGTACCGACTTCTTCATAGCGCAACTCAGGATTGGCATGGATTCTTCGTCGGAGGGCTTTGATTTCGTCGTGCGATGCTTCGATTTCAGGGATCAGATTCATTTGAACCGCTCTCACGTTTGAATTCGGATCACGCGTATTGACGACGCGCCTCCGCTTCATTCTACGCCGTGACTATTTAACGGACCGAGCGGTCCGTCGCATTGCACCCGTAATAGCATTCCGAGATCTGCCGTCCATTATCTGGGTTCGTTCCAATTCTCATGTACGCCCCCGCCGAGTTTGCCCGAGCCATTTGTCCCCACGATTGCCCCGATACCTGCGCGCTTCGCGTGACTGTGAAGGACGGCAAAGCGATGTCAGTGGCGATCTCGATCATCCGCCGCCGCAAGGCATACTGTCTACCAAAGTCACGCGGTACGTCGAGCGGACGCATCACAAGGATCGGCTTTTGACGCCGCTGCGTCGCGTAGGACGCAAAGGAGAAGGGCGCTTCGAGCCGATCGGCTAGGACAAAGCGTTGAAGATCGCTGCCGAGCGACTCGGCAACATCGCCCGGCACGCGCCCGAAGCGATCGTGCCGTATAGCTACGCCGGCACCATGGGACTGGTCCAGGGCGAAAGCATCGCGGCTTGCCTGTGGAATGTGCTTGGCGCGTCGAGGCTGGATCGGACGATTTGCGCCGCCGCTGGTGCGACAGGGCTGAAATATACCTATGGCGCGAGTCTCGGCGTGCGGCATGAACGTCGAGTTTTTCCAGGAAAGCGAAATCATCTTGATCTGGGCGCGAACCCGATCGCGTCGAGCCTGCATTTCTGGACACTTGCACAGGAAGCGAAGCGGCGTGGCACAAAACTCATCGCCATCGATTCGTATAAGTCGCTTAGCGCGGAGAAATGTCACCAGCACATTGTGTTGCGGCCAGGGACGGATGCTGCTTTGGCGCTCATGATTCACGTGCTGATCCGCGAGAATCTCGTCGATCGCGCCTACATCGACGCGCATACGCTTGGTTTCGATGAACTCGCGGAACGCGCGGCGCAGTATCCGCCATCGCGAGTCGCGCAAGTCTGCGGAATCTCGGATGGCGAGGTCATCGATCTCGCGTGCGCCTTCGGTTCGACGAAGAAAGCCGCCATTCGACTCAATTACGGCATGCAGCGAACGCGAGGCGGCGGCAATGCGGTCCGGGCCGCCGCCTGCCTGCCGTCGCTGACTGGCGCGTGGTGCGAGCGCGCGGGCGGCCTATTGCTCTCGTCGTCCGGATGGGCACCTGTTGGCCTGTTGATCACAGTGCGCTCGAGCGTCCCGATTTACTGCCTGACTGGCCCTCGAAGATACGCGCATCATCAATATGAACGCGACCATATGAACGCGACCGGCGACGCATTGCTGCATCCCGGCGATGAAATCTTCGCCCGAAGATCGAAGCGGTGATTGTCTACAACTCGAACCTAGTCGCGGTCGCGCCTGATTCCGAAACGGTGGCGGCGTGTTTCGCTCGCGAGGATCTGTTCACGATCGTTCTCGAACACTTCCAGACGGGCACCGCCGACTATGTCGATCTAATTTCCCTGCGACGACACAGCTCGAACACCTCGATGTACACAAGTCGTACGGCCATACACATGTGATGGCAAATCTCCCTGCCATCGAACCGGTTGGCGGTACACTTCCGAACACCGAGATCTTTCGCGGTATCGCGCGAGCGATGGGACTCACCGAGCCCGCGTTGTTCGAGAGCGATGAGCAACTCGCATCGAAAGCGTTCCGCTGGAGCGATTCGGCGCTCGAGGGGCAAAGCTGGGACGCGCTGAAGACGTCCGGATGGATCGGACTGGACATCCTTGAAGCGCCGCTCGCCGAAGGCGGCTTCAGAACACCGTCCGGAAAATGTGAGTTCTATAGCGAACGTCTGAAGTGCGAAGGGCTCGATCCATTGCCCGACTACCTCCCGCCATACGAATCCGTCAACGGCTCGCCCGAACTCGCCGCGCGCTATCCGCTGGCGGTGATCTTGCCGCCTGCCCGCAATTTTCTGAATAGCAGCTTCGTGAATGTCGAGAGCCTGTGTTCTACCGAAGGACAGCCGCATTTCGACATCCATCCGGCCGACGCAGAGGCTCGGGGAATCAAAAACGGTATGATCGTAGGAATCTTCAACGGCCGTGGATCGATGTAAGCGCAAGCGCGCGTCACCGATCGCGCGCGAAGGTGTCATGGTTGGACTGTCGATCTGGTGGAAAAAGTTGTCGCCCGATGGACGCAATGTGAATCAGGTGACCAGTCAGGCTTTGACTGATCTCGGAGGATTAACCATTTTTTATGATTGTCTGGTGGAAGTCGAGTCGGCATCTCAATGACTATAAGTAACGTAGTTGCATGAAGCTTGCCTGGTGGCGTCTAACCCAGTTGTCGGAAATAGAACGAACGGCTTCTAATAAGTCGTAAAAAAACTGTATCGACTAAAGGCGCCTTTGGGCGCCTTTTTTCGTCCTGCTTTAGTCTTGCGTCCGGTCGATGGCGCGGATGCAAAAAAGCCTCCGGATCACCTGGTGGACGCGGAGGCTCGATTGACGGCTGCGCGATCAGACGGTGCCGTTGCGCAATTCCCTTCTCAGAATCTTGCCGACATTGCTCTTCGGCAGATCGTTGTGGAACTCGATCATGCGCGGGCGCTTGTAGCCGAACGGAGGAAGCCGTCCGGCGTCGTGACCTTGGCGGTCTCGTCGGGCCGGTTCCTCCAGTAGCCCGCCATGACCTGCGGGCCACGGATGCAGATCTCACCTCACCGGGCTGACCGAGCGGGACGTCGTTGTTATCGTCGTCGCGGATGGCGATTTCCGTCGACGGTAAAGGCAAGCCAATGGTGCCAGTATATTCGGTCGCGGTGACCGGATTGCAGGTGACGCACGGCGTGGTCTCCGACAAGCCGTAACCCTCGATAATCGGCACGCACGTCGCCGAGAACTAGCGCTTCGCGACGACTTCCTGCACCGCCATGCCGCCGCCGTTGGCCGCGATGAGCTTGGAGAAATCGAGCGTCTTGCAGTCCGGATGATTCAGCAGCGCTTTATACAGCGTGTTCACGGCCGGGAACGTGTTGATCGGAATGCCTTTCAGTTCTTTGATTGTGCCGGCGATATCGCGCGGATTCGGAATCAGGACGCCGAGACCGCCAGTGCGGATCGTCAGCATGCCGCAGACCGTCAACGCGAAGATGTGGTAAAGTAAAGGCGATGACGCAGACGACGCCAGACGAACTCGAACTGGTCGTCGGGCCGGCCCGCTCTCACCGGCTCGAGCCACACTTCCGATTGCAGCACGTTCGCGATCAGGTGGCAATGCGTGAGCGTCGCGCCCTTGGCGACACCCGTGGTGCCGCCGGTGTACTGGAGGAACGGGACGTCGTCCGGCTTTGGCTCGGCTTTCGTGAGCGTGTGACGCGCGCCTTCGTCCAGTGCATCGTTGACGCGCGTGCTGCCCGGCAAGCTCCATTCGGGCACCAACTTCTTCACGCGCCGCACAACGAGATTCACGATCAGCCCCTTGAGGCCCATGAGATCGCCCATTGCCGCGACCACCACGTGCTTGATCGCCGTATTCCTGACGACAGCTTGCAAGGTGTGCTCGAAATTCTCGAGAATGACGATGGCTTCCGCGCCGCTATCTTGAGCTGATACTCGAGCTCGCGTGGCGTGACATCTCGTCGAGTTCAGCGTAAGTGATCCCCATGCACAGAAACGCGCACCGGTTGCAATTCTTGCGGAAGCTGTCCTCGAGCAGCTCAGAAACGGACCGGTAAGCCGACGCGTCTATCTCCGCAGGTACACTCTCTGCGGTAGGACTTGACCCAAGGTTTATCCATGGGCGTCTCCTTTATAAGATTTTAGAATCGTCTTGCCAAAACAGAATCCAACTTGTGGCGGATGCCGACGAGCGCAGCAACCTGATTCGACATCGACAGGCCGTTGATGTTTACCACCGCAGCGCGGTTCGTCGAGTCGGTGCCGCTGGCGTGCTGATAGATGCCATCGACATAGACGTCCGTGCGCTTCGACAGGAAGTAGTCGACCCCGACCGTGCCTTGGTGGTACTTGGCATCCGTCAGGCCATAACCCTTCGTGTAGTCGTACGCAGCGCTGACCAGCAGAGCCGGGATCAACTGATACTTGAAGTTGATTTCGGCGTTGTGGAACTTGCCCGATCCACCCGTGTTAGCCCGCGGTGTTCAGGCCCGTGCCGACGTCCTTGAACTGCGTGTTGCTATATGTGTTACGCCGACCGTCGCTGCACCGAACGTGTATGCGCCGCCAGCCGAGATCACTTGTTGCGTGTGAGCCGATGCGAAGCCCGAGTACACGCGGCTAGCCGTCATGTTCGAAGCCGTTGCGCTCGACGACGGCGTGTTGCCGAAGAACGAGAAGTTCGGGTCCTTGACGTTCAAGTAGCCTGCGCCCAACACCAGCGGACCACGCGAGTAGCCAGCGCCGACCGACCAGATCTGGTTGCGGTTGAACTGACCAGCTTTGCCGCCGAGGCTGTACATGACGCCGAACGTGAAGCTGGCGTAGTTCGCGCTCGTGAACTTGATCGCGTTGTTCATGCGATTCGAGTTGTTCATGTTGTCCAGGTCGCCCGGGTGCGCGCCGTAGAACGTGCCCCACTGGCTACCGACTTCGAGTGAGCCCGTGTAGTCGACCACGGAGTCATACTGGCGACCCAGCATGACCGTGCCGAATTGTGCCGTCGACAGACCGACGTACGCTTGGGCCGAACTCCGCGCTACCTTGTGCCAGACCGCCGTTGAACACGTTGAAGCCGTTTCCCAACACGAAGATGGCCTTCAGACCGCCATCCAGATCTTCCGTAACCTTTAGGCCCCAACGGCTACCCTGGAGGTTGCCGCTGCTCATGAAGTAGGTTGGGTTGACTACCGGTGTTGTTGGTGTAAGCGATGCCGGCGTCGATGATGCCGTACAGCGTCACGCTGCTCTGCGCATGTGCGGCGTCAGCGAAGGTGCCCAATGCGGCCAGAGCGAGAAGCGACTTTTTCATTGAATAGATTTCCAAGGAGAGTTTTTGCGACTTTTTGGAAAGGTCACTGTTCTAGCGCCAGTGTGTTGACGGTCCCTGCCGATACGCTTCTTCCGAAGGTGACACGTAATGTAACAAATAGGTGTCAGCGGATAAAAGGAAAGGGGGCGAGCCAGCCGCTTCGTGTGACGTTTACGCAACATACGCTAAAATCTTGGTTTTGCAGGGGTTTTGCGACCGGTGTTTGCCCTGATTGCCAGAAACGCGCCGATCGAAGCTGTGTTTTCTGCGTTCCATACACTGCGGATCGGGGCTTGCCGATGCATGCGAATTGCGTGTTGACTCAGTTGAGCGCGAAGCCCTCGGCAAAATCTTGAACCATGGGAGAGAGGTGAAAACATGACGCTCGATGAAGTCATCAGCGAGTTCGATCGGGGCTTTCGTTCGATGGTCGGCATGAGCCGCATGTCACGGCCGATCCCGGAATCGGATGTGGTGGGCGAGGCGAGCGGCGGCGACGCGTTCGGCGAGGAAGCGCAACTGAGCGAAAAGGAACGTGCGCATTCGGCCGGACTGATGCGCGTGAACCACGTCGGCGAGGTATGCGCGCAGGCGCTCTATCAGGCGCAAAAGTTCGCTACCAACTCGCCCGAACTCAAGGCCAAGTTGGAGGATGCGGCGCGCGAGGAAGAAGATCATCTCGCATGGACGAGCCGGCGGCTGAAGGATCTCGGCTCACGGCCGAGCTTTCTCAATCCGCTGTGGTACGCGGGCGCGCTAGCAATCGGTGTTGCCGCCGGGCGTCTCGGCGATCGCGCGAGTCTCGGCTTCATGGCGGAAACTGAGCGGCAAGTGGAACAGCATCTCGACGGTCACATGTACACGCTATCCGCCAACGATCACGCGTCGCGTGCAATCGTGGAGCAAATGCGAATCGACGAAGCGGCGCATGCGGCGGCGGCCATTGGTGCGGGCGCTGGCGAGGTGCCGTTTCTCGTGCGTGTGCTGATGCGCGCCGCCTCGAAAGTGATGACGCGCACCGCATATTACATCTGACGAAAACGCCTCGGTTGGTGGGATTCTCCCATCGGCCAAACCCTGCAGCGGCGTAAGCTCCGCGCCCGCTTTCTCCGGCTGACGACAACAATCAGAACAGTTACATTTTACCGATTTGTCGGACCGATTTCATACTTTACCTTCACTTCCCACAGTAGCCGCCTAATTGATAATGCTTTTCTGATCGACGTCACTTCAAGGTCCGTCGCTAAGTCCTTGTTCTAGCAAATAAAAGCACGTTGAAAAAAGTTACGCGTCTTGACCGAGGAAATGCCTTCCTCTAAAGTGGGAGATGGTGTGAGAAAGTGGTGTTTTGTGTGATTCCCAGCCAATTTTCGTGCTGGAACGCAGTGAGCGGGCGCTATGGTGGGTGCCCATAACGGGGAGAGGTGAGTGTTCCAAGGGGCGTCGGCGCTGACGCTCGATGCGAAAGGCCGGATGTCCGTGCCGTCTCGCTATCGCGAAGCGCTGCAGGTGCAGGCCGAAAGCCGGGTGACGCTCACGAGGAGCCCGGATGGATGCCTGTTACTGTTTCCTTGCCCGGAGTGGGAGCGCTTCCGCGAAAAGGTCGCCGCGCTTCCCATGGAAGCTATTTGGTACCAACGCATTTATCTCGGTAGCGCAATGGACATGGAACTCGACAGCGCCGGGCGTGTGCTCGTGTCGCCCGAACTACGCGCGGCCGCCTCGCTGGAAAAGGATGTGACGCTGCTCGGCATGGGCGAGCGCTTCGAAGTGTGGGACACGCAGATTTATGCCGCGAAGGAAGCCGCTGCCATGGCGCAGGGCATGCCGGACTCGCTTAAGAACTTCACTTTCTGACACGGCGAAAAACATGGCTCCGGCGTCGGGAAAAGAACTGCAGCACCGCACGGTGCTGCTGCGTGAAGCAGTGGATGGGCTGATCACGCGGACGGACGGCATCTATATAGACGGCACGTTCGGGCGCGGTGGTCATAGCCGGGCGATTTTACAGTGGTTGGGTGAAGCGGGGCGGCTCATCGCCTTCGACAAAGACCCGCTCGCAATCGCCACGGCGCAAAAGATCGAGGATACCCGCTTTTCGATCGTGTACGACAGCTTCGTGTCGATGCGCGATGCGGCGAGTGAGCGCGGAGTAGGGACGGTGTCGGGCGTGTTGCTGGACCTTGGCGTGTCGTCGCCGCAGGTGGACGACCCGGAGCGCGGCTTCAGCTTCCGCGCGCAGGGACCGCTCGACATGCGCATAGATCCGACTCGCGGCGAGTCGGCGGCTGAGTGGCTCGCTCGGGCCACGGTGCAGGAAATGACGGAGGTGATCAGAGATTATGGGGAAGAACGGTTTGCTTTTCAGATTGCAAAGGCGATTGCTGCTCGCCAGGCAGAGTCCGACCGTCTCGGGCATCTCGACAGCACGGACGAGCTTGCCGAAATCGTGGGTCACGCCGTCAAGACCCGTGAGAAGGGCAAGGATCCGGCAACCCGCACCTTTCAGGCTATACGGATTCACATCAATCAAGAGCTTGCGGAGCTGCAGGTAGTTCTTGAATCGGTACTTTCGATGTTGGAGCAAGGGGGGCGGCTGGTCGTGATCAGCTTTCATTCGCTCGAAGACCGGATCGTCAAGCGGTTCATGCAGGCGCAGTCGAGCGCACCTGCGGTGGACCGGCGCTTGCCGATCCGCGCGGTCGATTTACCCAGCCCGCCGCTGCGTGTGGTGGGCCGCGTGTTTCCGAGCGAGACTGAAGTGACCGACAACCCCCGCGCACGGTCCGCGGTGATGCGTATCGCGGAACGGATCGCGCCATGAACCGGTTCAACATCTTTTTGCTGATCGTCGTGCTGGGGTGCGCGCTGTCGGTCGTCAGTGCCACCAACAAACAGCGGCAGGTGTTCATCGAGTTGCAGCGGGCGCAGTCGCAGGAGCGCCAGCTTCAGCAGGATTATTCGCAGTTGCAGTACCAGCAGAGCGCATTGTCGAAGACGTCGCGGATCGGGCAGTTGGCCACTTCCAATTTGAAAATGCAGCCCGTCACGACCGGCCGCACGCAATACCTGACCTACGATCCGGCCACCCACAAGGCCGCCGATGTTCCCATGCCGCCACCGCTGCCGGCGTCGGCGCCGCCTGCTCGCGGAGCGAAGCGATGAAAAAGTCCGCGAAGCAGAAAGACATCGCCCACACGCCGAACCCGCTGCTCGCCGTGCGCCTCCCCATGTGGCGCTCCAAGTTCGTCGTGTTCCTGTTGTTCATGGCGTTCGTCGCGCTGGTCGCACGCGCATTCTGGATTCAGGGTCCGGGTAACGCGTTCTTTCAGAAGCAGGGCGCGAGCCGCTATCAGCGCAGGCTCGAAATGCCTGCCACGCGCGGCCAGATCCGCGACCGCAACGGCCTCGTACTCGCCACGAGCCTGCCGGTGAAGGCCATCTGGGCCATTCCCGAAGCCGTGCCAAACGACCTCGGCGCCGACAAATTCGCGCAATTGTCGAAATTGCTCGAGATGCCGGAAAAGGAGCTGCGCGCGAAGCTCTCGATGGACAAGACCTTCGTCTACGTGAAGCGCCAGGTGCCGTTGGAAGTCGCGCAGAAAGTCGCGGCGCTGGACATTCCCGGCATTTATTCACGCGGCGAGTACAAACGCTTCTATCCCGAAAGCGAAATCACGGCGCACCTGATCGGTTTTACTAATATTGAAGACAAGGGTCAGGAAGGCGTCGAACTCGGCGATCAGAGCGTGCTCGCGGGCACGCCCGGCATGCGCCGTGTCATCAAGGACCGCATGGGCCATATCGTCGAGGATGTCGACGAGCAGGTCGTGCCGCGCAACGGCGAAGACGTCGAACTCTCGATCGACAGCAAGATTCAGTACATCGCGTACACGAACCTGAAGGCGGCCGTCGAGAAGTCGAAGGCGAAGGCGGGCGCGGCGATCGTGATCGACGTGAAAACGGGCGAAGTGCTCGCGCTCGTCAACTATCCCACCTACAACCCGAACGACCGCTCGCACATGACCGGCGAGCAACTGCGCAACCGCATTCTCACGGACATTTTCGAGCCAGGCTCGATCATGAAGCCGTTCACTGTTTCGCTCGCGCTCGATCTTCACCGCGTGACGCCGAATACGCTCGTCGAAACGGGCGGTGGCGTGTTCACGCTGGACGGCGCGCGCATCATGGACGATTCGGCGTTCGGCGCGCTCACTGTCGGTGGCGTGATTCAGAAATCGAGCAATATCGGCGCGACCAAAATCGCGATGCAATTGCGCCCCGAGGAAATGTGGAACATGTACATGAGCCTCGGGCTCGGGCAGGCGCCGAAAGTCGGCTTCCCGGGCGCGGTCACCGGACGTTTGCGGCCGTGGAAGAGCTGGCGGCGCATCGAACAGGCGACCATGTCTTATGGCTACGGTCTGTCGGCTTCGCTGTTTCAGTTGGCGCGCGCCTACACTGCGATCGCGCACGACGGCCAGATCATGCCCGTGTCGATTTTCCGCACGCCCGGCGATCAGCCACCGGTCGGTCAGCAGATCTTTTCGCCGACCACGGCGCGTGAAGTCCGCGCCATGCTGGAAACCGTGGTCGCGAAGGGCGGCACGTCGCCGGATGCGGCCGTGCTGGGTTATCGCGTCGGCGGCAAGTCGGGAACGGCGTACAAGCACGGCGCGCATGGCTACGATCATTCGAAGTACCGCGCATCGTTCGTCGGCATGGCGCCGATGCCGAATCCGCGCATCGTGGTGGCCGTTTCCGTCGATGAACCGACTGCCGGCAGCCACTTCGGCGGTCAGGTGTCGGGTCCGGTGTTTTCGGGTGTCGTCGGCGACACGCTGCGCGCGCTGAACGTGCCGCTCGACATGCCGGTGAAGCAGATGGTCGTCACCGACGATTCGAACTCCGCGAACCAACCTGCCGCGCAGCAGCCGGCGAACACGAACAACGCGAACACGGCGAAGAAAGTCGCCGTGTCGAGCAACACGAAGACGCATCCGGGAGTCGTGCGATGAGCGCGCAACCCGGACAAGACAAGATGCAGCAGGACATGACGAATGCCGTCGACTGGCTACGCGCGCACGCGCAGTCCGGAGCGCAACTTCACGCCGACACGCGCTCGCTGAAAAGCGGCGACGTGTTCCTCGCCTATGCCGTCGATGGCGCGGACAACCGGCCTTATCTCGATGCCGCGCTCGCATCGGGCGCGGCGGCAGCGCTTTATCAGCCGGAAAACTTCGCGGGCAAGCCGGATGCGTCGAAGACGCTCGCCGTGCCCGCGCTCAACAACCTCGCCGGTCCGATTGCGGCCGCGTGGTACGGCGAGCCGACCGCATCGATGCTCACCGTCGGCGTGACCGGCACGAACGGCAAGACCTCGTGCAGCACGTGGATCGCGACCGCGCTTACCGTGCTCGGCCGTCCGTGCGCGATCGTCGGCACGCTCGGCACCGGCATGCCGGGCAAGCTCACGCACAGCGGCTTCACCACGCCCGACGCACCGCAGCTTCAGCGCAATCTCGCTCAACTCAAGGCGCAGGGCGCCGAAGGCGTCGCGATGGAAGTGTCGTCGCATGCGCTGCATCAGGGGCGCGTGAACGGCGTCGATTTCGACGTCGCTATCTTCACGAACCTCACGCAGGATCATCTCGACTATCACGTCACGTTCGAAGCATACGAAGCCGCGAAGGCACGTCTGTTCGCGTGGCCGACGCTCAAGACGGCCATCGTCAATCGCGACGATGCGGCGGGTCAGCGCCTGATCGAATCCCTGCGCGGCAAAGTGCGAACGATTGCGTACGGCATCGACATGCCGGAGGCCGCCGCACCCAGTGCCGATGCGATGCTTCTCGCCACCAGCGTGCGCGCGACCACGTTTCACCTGTCGTCCGACTGGGGCGAGGCGGAAGTCGAAGTCGGCACGCTCGGCGTCTTCAACGTGAGCAATCTGCTCGCGGTCCTCGGCGTGCTGCTCGAAGTCGGCGTGCCCTTCGACGCGGCCATCGCGCGCATCGCCAGGCTCGAATCGGTCAATGGCCGAATGGAGCGCCTCGGCGGGCGCATCACCAGCGATGAGCCGCTCGTCGTAATCGACTACGCGCATACGCCCGACGCGTTCGACAAGACGCTCGCTGTCTTGCGCCCGATCGCGGCCGCGCGCGGCGGTCAGCTCGTCTGCATGTTCGGCTGCGGCGGCGATCGCGACGCGGCCAAGCGTCCGCTCATGGGCGCCATCGCCGAGCGTCTCGCGGATCAGGTGGTCATCACGAGCGACAACCCGCGCAGCGAAGAGCCGATGTCGATCATCGATCAGATCGCCGCCGGCATGCAGGACGCCGCGAAGGCGCACCGCATCGAGGATCGCGCGAGCGCCATTCTGCAAGCCATTCGCAGCGCGGCGCGCGAAGACGTCATCGTGCTGGCTGGCAAGGGCCACGAAGCCACGCAGGAAATTATGGGCAAGAAGCGCGCGTTCTCGGATCAGGATCATGCGCGCCTCGCACTTGCCGCGCGCACCACGCAACCGCGCGGAGATGGCGAATGACGATGCTCACTCTACGCGCCGCCGCCGCGCTGATTCCCGGCGCGACCTTCAGCGGCGTGGAAGACGTCGATATCGATCGCATCGTCACGGATAGCCGGGGCATTCAGACCGGCGATCTGTTCGTGGCGATTAAAGGCGATCGTTTCGATGGGCATGATTTTGTCGATCAGGTCGCAAAGAGCGGGGTGGCTGCCGCGCTCGTCTCACGTGATCCGAGCAACGCGGGTGCCTGGCCGCTGCCGGTCATCAAGGTAAAGGACACACGAATCGGCCTCGGTGCTCTGGCGCACGGCTGGCGCAAGCGCTTCACGATGCCGCTGGTCGCCGTCACCGGCAGCAACGGCAAGACCACGGTCAAGGAAATGATCGCGTCGATCTTCGCGGCCGCGGTCGGCGCCGAAGCGCGGCTGGCGACCGCGGGCAACTTCAACAACGACATCGGCTTGCCGCTCACGCTGTTCCGTCTCAACGAAGCGCACGAGCTCGCGGTGGTGGAACTCGGCATGAATCATCCGGGCGAAACCGAAGTGCTCGGCAAGATCGCCGCGCCCACGATATCGGTCGTGAACAACGCGCAGCGCGAGCATCAGGAATTCATGGCGACAGTCGAAGCCGTCGCGCTCGAACATGCGTCGGTCATTCACGCGCTGGGCGAAACGGGCACCGCCGTGTTCCCCGCCGACGATGCCTACGCCAGCATCTGGCGCGTCGCCGCAACGGGCAATCCGATCATGGATTTCGCGCTCACCGACGATGCATCGAAGGCCGCCGTTACCGGCACGCTAAAGGGCACGACGGTTCATATGCGCACACCGCAAGGCGAGATCGATATCGCGCTGAACGTGCTCGGCGAGCACAACGCGCGCAATGCGTTAGCCGTGGCATCGGCGGCGCTGGCGGCGGCCGTCTCACTCGAAGACATCAAACGCGGGCTCGAAGTGTTTCAGCCGGTCAAGGGCCGCTTGCAGGTAAAGCGTGCGATCGTCGCGGCGCTCGCAGGCGCGACCGTGATCGACGATACCTACAACTCGAATCCCGATTCCATGCGCGCCGCCATCGACGTACTCGTGGCACATGCCTCGCCGCGCGTGCTGATCATGGGCGACATGGGCGAAGTCGGCGACCAGGGCCCGGCGTTTCATCGCGAGGTCGGCGCGTATGCGGCGGAGCGCGGCATTGACGCGCTGTTCGCGCTCGGCGACGCCAGCTGCGATTCGGTCGCCGCATTCAACGCTGCGGGAAAGCCGGGTGCGGCGCACTTCAGCGATGTCGCCGCGCTGAGCGCCGCGCTCGAAACCGCAGGCTTCGGCAGCAAGGCAACGTATCTCGCGAAAGGCTCGCGCTTCATGAAGATGGAGCGCGTGGTGGACGCCTTGACGAGTCCACAACCCGCAACGGGCGAGAAGCCTGCCGCATACTGATACAGAAAGAGAAGGACCAGCATGCTACTTGCACTCGCGCAATGGCTTCAGAATGACGCCAGTTTCCTGCGCGTGTTCACCTACATTACGTTCCGCGCCGTGGGAGCCACGGCGACGGCGCTTCTGATCGGCCTCGTCTGCGGCCCGTGGGTCATCCGCAAACTGACCGCGATGAAAGTCGGTCAGGCCGTGCGCAAGGACGGCCCGCAATCGCATCTCGTGAAGTCCGGCACGCCGACGATGGGGGGCGTGCTCATCCTGATCGGCATCGCGGTATCAACGCTGCTGTGGGGGGATCTCACGAACCGTTTCGTGTGGATCGTGATGCTCGTCACCTTCGGCTTCGGCTTGATCGGCTGGGTCGACGACTATTGCAAGGTCGTCTACAAGGACCCGCGCGGCATGTCCTCGCGGGAAAAGTATTTCTGGCAATCGCTGATCGGCATCTTCGCGGCGGTGTATCTCGCGTTCAGCGTGTCGGAAGCGAACAACGCGCGCGTGTTCGACCTGTTCATGGCGTGGGTGCGCAGCGGCCTATCGATGGGCCTGCCCGCGCGCGCCGACCTCATGCTGCCGTTCGTCAAAGCGATCAGCTATCCGCTGGGCGTGTGGGGCTTCATTGCGATGACGTATATCGTGATCGTCGGTTCGAGCAACGCGGTGAATCTGACCGATGGTCTCGACGGCCTCGTCATCATGCCGGTCGTGCTGGTTGGCGTGTCGCTCGGCGCATTCGCTTACGTGATGGGTTCGTCGGTCTATTCGAAGTATCTGCTGTTTCCGCATATTCCTGGCGCGGGCGAGTTGCTGATCTTCTGCTCCGCGATGGGCGGCGCGGGCCTCGCGTTCCTCTGGTACAACACGCACCCCGCGCAGGTCTTCATGGGCGATGTCGGCGCGCTGGCGCTCGGCGGCGCGCTCGGCACCATCGCGGTCATCGTCCGTCAGGAAATCGTGCTGTTCATCATGGGCGGCATTTTCGTGGCGGAAACGCTGTCGGTCATGTTGCAGGTCTTCTGGTTCAAGTTTACCAAGCGCTGTTACGGCGAAGGCCGCCGTTTCTTCAAGATGGCGCCGCTGCATCACCACTACGAGTTGTCCGGCTGGACCGAGACGCAAGTCGTGGTGCGCTTCTGGATCATCACGTTGATGTTGTGCCTGTTCGGTTTGTCCACGCTGAAGCTGCGTTGATCGGTTCGGCGTTTGCGGTTTTTTCAAGTATCAAAGAAAGGTAAAGCGATGTTTGGCGAGAAGTTCGTAGGTCGGCAAAGTCCGATGGTGCTTGTGCTGGGACTGGGTGAATCCGGTCTGGCGATGGCGCGCTGGTGCGCCAGGAGCGGTTGCCGCCTGCGCATCGCCGATACGCGCGAAGTGCCGCCGAATTTCTCCGAACTCACGGTTCACAAGATCGACGCGGATTTTGTCGGCGGCGCGTTCACGCCGGAACTGCTCGATGGCGGCATCGAACTCGTCGCGATCAGCCCGGGCCTTTTGCCGCTTGCCGACGATCTCGCTCCGCTGATCGCAGCAGCGAAAGAACGCGGCATTCCCGTGTGGGGCGAACTCGAACTGTTCGCGCATGCGCTGGCATCGCTCGGTGCGAACGGCTATCAGCCGAAGGTGATCGCGATCACCGGCACGAACGGCAAGACCACAACGGCCGCGCTCACCGGTCTGCTCTGCGCACGTGCGGGCAAAACGGTGGCGGTCGCGGGCAACATCAGCCCGGCGATGCTCGACAAGCTCACCGAAGCGATCGATCAGACCGTGCTGCCGGACGTATGGGTGCTCGAACTGTCGAGTTTCCAGCTCGAAACGGCGCACACATTCACGCCGGATGCGGCGGCGGTGCTGAACATCACGCAAGACCACCTCGACTGGCATGGCGGGCTCGATGCCTACGCCGCCGCGAAGGGACGCATCTTCGGCGCGACCACGACGCGCGTGCTGAACCGCGACGACAACCGGGTGATGAAGCTCGCTGCGAACGTCGCGCAGCATCGCGTGGTGACGTTCGGTTTGAACGAGGCGCTGAACGTCGGCGATTACGGTCTACTGCGCGACAACGGCATGGCATGGCTCGCGGAAGGCATCGATCAGGACGTGACCGACGAAGTGCCGACGCGCCGCCGCAAGAAGGACGAAGCGGAGCCGAATGTGGTGTTGAAGCGTCTGATGCCCGCCGATGCATTGCGCATTCGCGGTCTACACAACGCGGCGAACGCGCTTGCCGCGCTCGCCTTGACGCGCGCCATCGATCTGCCGCTCGCGGCGTTGTTGCACGGCTTGCGTGAATATCGCGGCGAGCCGCATCGCGTGGAAGTGATCGCGCAGATCGACGGCGTCGATTATGTGGACGACAGCAAGGGCACCAATGTCGGCGCGACGGTCGCCGCGCTCGATGGCCTGGCGCAACGCATCGTGCTGATCGCCGGCGGCGATGGCAAGGGTCAGGACTTCTCGCCGCTCGAAGCGCCCGTCGCACGCTGGGCGCGCGCGGTGATGCTGATCGGCCGCGACGCCCCGCACATCCGCGAAACGCTGGCATCGACGGACGTCGCGCTCGAAGATCACGCGACGCTGGAAGAAGCGGTGAACGCCGCCGCGCGCATTGCCGAAGCAGGCGACGCCGTGTTGCTCTCGCCCGCCTGCGCGAGCTTCGACATGTTCAAGAACTATGCACACCGCGCGGACGTGTTCCGTGGCGCGGTGGAAGAAATCGCCGCTGCGCGGGGAGTCATGCTATGAGCTGGTCGGAACGCTTCGGATCGAAACTCACGGGCACCCGTCACGCGGTGCCGAGCGACTCGCTCGCGGGCCGCACCGACGCCACCGCGCGCATGCGCCGCGGTGCAGCCAGCATTGCGAGCGCCGTCAACGGCGTGCGCCCGGCGCGCTCGCGCATGTTCGACTACGATTACTCGTTGCTGTGGGTGACCATCGCGCTACTCGGCCTCGGCCTCGTGATGGTGTATTCGGCATCCATCGCCATGCCGGATTCACCCAAGTACGCGAGCTATCGCGACTATCACTTTCTCGTGCGTCATCTGATCTCGATCGCGACAGCGCTGATCGGCGTGGTCATCGCGTTCAAGATTCCGATCAAGACGTGGGAAAAGTACGCGCCGAAGTTCTTTCTGCTCTCGCTGGGCCTTCTGATCATCGTGCTGATTCCGCATATCGGCAAAGGCGTGAACGGCGCGCGCCGCTGGATTCCGCTCGGCGTCACGAACATGCAGCCGTCCGAAATCATGAAGCTCGCGGTGACGATCTACGCCGCCAACTACACCGTGCGCAAGCAGGAATTCATGCAAAGCTTCGGCAAGGGCTTTTTGCCGATGGCGGTCGCGATCGGCGTGGTCGGTGCGCTCTTGCTGCTCGAGCCGGACATGGGCGCGTTCATGGTGATCGCGACTATAGCAATGGGCGTGCTGTTTCTCGGCGGCGTGAACGGCAAGCTGTTCGGCGGTCTCGTAGCAACGGCGATTGGCACGTTCACCTTGCTGGTGTGGGCATCGCCCTGGCGCCGTGAGCGGATCTTCGCGTACCTCGATCCGTGGGACGACCGTTATGCGCAAGGCAAGGCTTATCAGCTGACGCACTCGCTGATCGCGTTCGGACGCGGCGAGTGGTTCGGCGTGGGTCTGGGCGGCAGTGTCGAGAAGCTCAACTATCTGCCGGAAGCGCATACCGACTTCATCCTCGCGGTGATCGGCGAAGAACTCGGTTTCGTCGGCGTGATCTGCGTGATTCTGCTGTTCTACTGGATCGTGCGCCGCGCGTTCGAGATCGGCCGCCAGGCGCTCGCGCTCGACCGCACGTTCGCCGGTCTGATGGCCAAGGGCGTCGGCATCTGGTTCGGCGCGCAGACCTTCATCAACATGGGCGTGAATCTCGGGCTTTTGCCGACCAAGGGTCTCACGCTGCCGCTCGTGAGCTACGGCGGCTCGGGCATTCTGCTGAACTGCGTCGCGCTGGCGGTGTTGCTGCGCATCGATTACGAGAACCGCGTCCTGATACGCGGAGGAAGAGTATGACCGTGCAACGCCAGCGCACCTTGATGGTGATGGCAGGCGGAACCGGGGGCCATGTGTTCCCGGGGCTGGCGGTCGCGCACTGGATGCAGGCGCACGGGTGGCGCGTGGTGTGGCTCGGCAACGCGAACGGCATGGAAGCGACGCTCGTGCCGAAGCACGGCATCCCGATGGAATACGTGTGCTTCGGCGGCGTGCGCGGCAAAGGCATCAAGACCAAGCTGATGTTGCCGATGAATCTGCTGCGCGCGTGCTTGCAAAGCCTCGCGGCGCTGCGTCGCGTGAAGCCGGATGTCGTGCTCGGCATGGGCGGCTACATCACGTTCCCGGCCGGCATCATGACGAAGCTCGCGGGCTGTCCGCTCGTGCTACACGAACAGAATTCGATTGCGGGACTCGCGAACAAAGTGCTCGCGCATGTCGCCAAGCGCGTACTCGTCGCATTCCCGAATGCTCTGAAGAATGGTGAGTGGACCGGCAATCCGATTCGCGCGGAACTTACTGAAGCTTTGCCAACCAAAGAACGCTACGCCACACGTTCGGGCCGTTTGAACGTACTCGTCGTCGGTGGCAGTCTGGGTGCAGCGGTGCTGAACGAGATCGTGCCGAAAGCCCTTGTAATGCTGAACTCGGACGAACGTCCGCGCATCGTGCATCAGGCGGGAACGAAGCATATCGACGCGCTCCAGGCGAATTACGCGGCGGCGGGTCTGACGGTCGGCGACGACCTGCAACTCGTGCCGTTCATCGAAGACATGGCTCGCGCCTACGCCGCCGCCGATCTCGTCATCTGCCGTTCCGGCGCGATGACGGTTTCGGAAATCCTGGCGGTCGGTGTGGCCGCATTGTTCGTGCCGTTCCCGTTCGCCGTCGACGATCATCAGACGACGAACGGCGCGTTCCTCGCGAAGAACGGAGCGGCCGAACTCATACAACAACGGGATCTGTCGGCACAGAAGCTCGCCGACTGGTTACGCGTACAAACACGCGCAACACTCGCCAAAATGGCCGAGCGTTCGCGCGCACTCGCGAAACCGGACGCGACCGAAAGAGTCGCGAGCATTTGCGCCGATGTGGCCGGCGCGCGTCTAAACGCGCAAGCAAGGGGGGCACATTAGCAATGAAACACATCGTCAAGCATATTCACTTCGTCGGCATCGGCGGCGTGGGCATGAGCGGCATCGCGGAGGTGCTGCTTAATCTCGGTTATCACGTGAGCGGCTCGGATCTCGCGAACGGCGCGGTCACCGAGCGTCTGAAAGCGCTGGGCGCGCGCGTCGAGATCGGTCATCATGAGCAGAACATCGAAGGCGCGAATGCGGTCGTCGTCTCGACGGCCGTGCGCGCGGACAATCCCGAAGTGCTGGCCGCGCGCAATCGGCGCGTGCCGATTGTGCCGCGCGCGGTCATGCTCGCGGAACTCATGCGCCTGAAACAGGGCATTGCGATCGCGGGCACGCACGGCAAGACCACCACGACCTCGCTTGTTGCGAGCCTGCTGGCGGCGGGCGGGCTCGATCCGACCTTCGTGATCGGCGGGCGTCTGAACAGCGCGGGCGCGAATGCGCGTCTCGGCACTGGAGACTTCATCGTCGCGGAAGCCGACGAGTCGGACGCGTCGTTCCTCAATCTGTTTCCGGTCGTCGAAGTCATCACGAATATCGATGCCGATCACATGGACACCTACGGCCACGACTTCGCGCGGCTCAAGCAGGCGTTCATCGAGTTCACGCATCGTCTGCCGTTCTATGGCATCGCGGTGCTGTGCGTGGACGATCCGAACGTGCGTGAAATCCTGCCGTTCGTGTCGAAGCCGATTATCCGCTACGGTCTCGGCGCGGAAGCCGAAGTGCGCGGGGTGAACGTCGAAGCGCGCAATGGCCGCATGCACTTCACGACCTTGCGCGCCGATGTGACGCCGCTCGACATCGTGCTGAATCTGCCGGGAACACACAACGTGCAGAACGCGCTGGCGGCCATTGCGATCGCGACCGAACTCGAAATTGCCGATGCCGACATCCAGCGTGCGCTCGCCGAATTCAATGGCGTGGGCCGCCGCTTCCAGTGCTATGGCGAACTGACGCCGAACAACGGCGACGGCGCATACACGCTGATCGATGACTACGGTCATCACCCGGTGGAAATGGCCGCGACGATCGCGGCGGTGCGCGGCGCATTCCCGGGCCGCCGTCTCGTACTCGCGTTTCAGCCGCATCGCTTCACGCGCACGCGCGATTGCTTCGAAGACTTCGTGAAGGTCTTGTCTACCGTCGATGCACTCGTGTTGACCGAAGTTTATTCCGCAGGAGAATCGCCGATCGTCGCGGCGGACAGCCGCGCACTCGCGCGCGCAATTCGCGTCGCGGGCAAGGTCGAACCGGTTTTCGTCGACACGGTGGACGAAGTACCCAATGCTGTCACGACCATCGCTCGTAATGGCGATGTGGTCATCACGATGGGCGCAGGTTCCATCGGCGGTGTGTGCGGGCAACTGGCCAACGCCCAGGCTTGATGAAAGCGGTATTACGTAAATGAGCAATCAGGTGAATCAAATCGATCCCAAAGCCTTCGGCAAAGTCGCGGTGCTGCTCGGCGGACATTCCGCCGAGCGCGAGGTCTCGCTCAAATCGGGACGTCTCGTGTTGCAGGGTTTGCGCGAAGCGGGCATCGACGTCCATCCGTTCGATCCGGCGGAGCGTTGGCTGTCGGATTTGAAGGCCGAAGGCTTCGAGCGCGCATTCATCGCGCTGCACGGCGGTTACGGCGAAAACGGCCAGTTGCAGGGCGCGCTGGATTTCTACGGCATACGCTATACGGGCAGCGGCATGCTTGGCTCGGCGCTCGGCATGGACAAGCTGCGCACCAAGCTGGTGTGGCAGCAGACCGGCATTCCCACGCCGCTGTTCGAGACCGTGTTTCGCGGTGAAGACTATGCGGCGCGCGTGCAGGACATCGTCACCAGGCTGGGTCTTCCTCTGTTCGTGAAGCCGGCGAGCGAAGGTTCGAGCGTTGCGGTCATAAAGGTGAAGAGCGCCGAAACGCTGATCCCCGCGCTGGAAGAGGCGGCCAAGTTCGACAAGATCGTGATCGTCGAGAAGAGCATCGAGGGCGGCGGCGAGTTTACGTGCTGCATCGCCGGCGATCTCGATCTGCCGGTCATCAAGATCGTGCCGGCGGGCGAGTTCTACGACTATCACGCGAAGTACATCGCAGATGACACGCAGTATCTAATTCCGTGCGGCCTCACCGACGCCGAGGAAGGACGCATGAAGCAGCTCACCAAGCGCGCATTCGAAATCCTCGGCTGCACCGACTGGGGCCGCGCGGACTTCATGCTCGACGCGAATAGCAACCCGTACTTCCTCGAAGTGAACACGGCGCCCGGCATGACCGATCACTCGCTGCCGCCGAAGGCCGCGCGCGCGGTCAGCATCAGCTACAAAGATCTGGTGGTGCAGGTGCTGGCGCTCACGCTGAAGAACTGACGCACGCAAGCAGACAGACGACACGAACAAACAGGACACGACGAAACGCAATCATGTGGAACAACGTTCGCCAGATGAACCTCGCCGCAAGCGCGCTGCACGCCATCTTCGTGCTGGCCCTGCTGGGCGCCGCGGGGATCTACGCGATCCAGCGTCCCGAGTTTCGTCTGTGCGCCATCCAGATCGACGGCGACACGCAGCACATCAATTCGCCGACGGTGCGCTCAACGGTCATCGGTCATTTGAAAGGCAACTTCTTCACCGTCGATCTAGATACAGCGCGCGGCGCGTTCGAACAGATGCCGTGGGTGCGTCACGCGAGCGTGCGGCGCGTCTGGTCGAACGCGCTCGCAGTGACGCTTGAGGAGTACAAGCCGCTCGGCACGTGGGGCAACTATCAACTCGTGAGCGTGGACGGCGATCTCTTTACCGCGAATCAGGGTGAACTCGACGACGACCTCCCCGCGTTCGACGGCCCGGACGGCACGGCGAAGGAAGTCGTCGCGCGTTATCACGATTTTGAGAAGTGGTTCGCACCGCTCGACGCGAAGCCGGAAGAGGTCACGCTGTCGTCGCGTTTCGCGTGGACCGTCAAGCTCTCGAACGGCACGCAGATCGAATTCGGCCGCGAGCGCAATCAGGACACGCTGCACGAGCGCAGCGAGCGCCTGGTGGCATCGTGGCCCGCAGTGACAGGCCGTTGGGGGAAGGAAATCGAATATGCGGATTTGCGTTATCCGAACGGCTTTGCAATTCGAGCCGCCGGAATGCGGTTCATCAACGACACCGATAAGGCCAAGAAGTAGTAAGCAGACGTCACGGGCAATGAGCACGCTATGAGCAAAGACTACAAAGACCTGCTGGTTTCCCTCGACATTGGAACGTCGAAGGTGGTCGCGATCGTCGCCGAACTGAAAGGCGAAGGCCACTACGAGGTGATCGGACTGGGTCAGGCCGACTCGAAGGGGTTGAAGAAGGGCGTCGTGGTCAATATCGAGGCCACGGTGCAGTCCATCGAGCGCGCGCTCGAGGAAGCCGAGCTGATGGCGGACTACAAGATCACGAACGTGTTCACGGGGATCGCGGGCAGCCATATCCGCAGTTTCAACTCCAACGGTATGGTCGCGATCAAGGACAAGGAAGTCACGCAGACGGATGTGGCGCGCGTCATCGAAACGGCGAAGGCGATCAATATCCCGACCGATCAGCAGGTGCTGCATATCCTCACGCAGGAATTCATCATCGACGGTCAGGAAGACGTGCGCGAGCCGATCGGCATGAGCGGCATCCGGCTGGAAGTGAAGGTGCATATCGTGACGGGCGCGGTGAGCGCGGCGCAGAACATCGTCAAGTGCGTGCGCCGCTGCGGGCTCGAAGTGAACGATCTGATCTTGCAACCGCTGGCGTCGTCGCTAGCGGTGCTGACGGAGGACGAGAAGGAACTGGGCGTGGTGCTCGTCGATATCGGCGGCGGCACGACCGACATCGCGATCTTCAGTGAAGGCGCGATTCGTCATACGGCCGTGATTCCGATTGCGGGCGATCAGATCACCAGCGACGTCGCGATGGCGCTGCGCACGCCCACGCCCGACGCGGAAGACATCAAAGTGAGTTACGGCATCGCCAAGCAGGCGCTCGCCGATCCGGACGAGATGATCGAAGTGCCGGGTCTTGGCGAACGCGGTCCGCGCCCGCTGTCGCGCCAGGCGCTGGCGGCGGTCGTCGAGCCGCGTGTCGAAGAACTGTTCTCGCTCGTGCAGCAGGTCGTGCGCGAATCGGAATATGAGGAATTGCTGTCGAGCGGCGTCGTGCTCACCGGCGGTGCGGCGATGATGCCGGGCATGGTCGAACTCGGCGAAGACATCTTTCTGAAGCCGGTGCGCATCGGCGTGCCGGAGTATGTGGGCGGTCTCGCCGACGTGGTGCGCAATCCGCGCTACTCGACGGCGATGGGCCTCCTCGCCGAAGGACGCTCGCAACGCATGCGCGGTCGCAAGGTCGCGGTGCAGAGCGGATCGATGGGTCAGGTTTTTTCTCGCATGAAAGATTGGTTTCTTGGAAACTTCTGAAGCACTAGCAGTACATAAGCAATAATATAATTTCGCGTTGGTAACGGCGGCTGATGCGCGATGGAAGGTTACCCGACTTTTCATCGAATAACGCCGACTTTCATTCCTGACGGAGGCAACATGGATTTCGAAATGCTGGAAACGGAAACCAACGGCACGATCATCAAGGTCGTGGGTGTTGGTGGTGCGGGTGGCAACGCGGTACAGCACATGATCAACAAGGGTGTGCAAGGTGTCGACTTCATCGTGATGAATACCGACGCACAGGTGCTCGCACGTTCGCACGCGTCGGCGGTTCTGCAACTGGGCATGAGCGGCCTCGGCGCGGGCGCAAAGCCTGAGAAGGGCAAGGAAGCGGCGGAAGATGCACGCGAGCGCATTGCCGATTCGCTGCGCGGCGCGCACATGGTGTTCATCACCGCGGGCATGGGTGGTGGCACGGGCACGGGCGCGGCGCCGGTCGTGGCACAGATTGCTAAGGAAATGGGCATCCTGACCGTCGGTGTCGTGAGCAAGCCGTTCGAGTTCGAAGGCGGCCGCCGCATGCGCGTGGCGGAAGCTGGTTCGCAGCAACTGGAGGATCACGTCGACTCGCTGATCGTCGTGCTGAACGACAAGCTGTTCGAGGTGATGGGCGATGACGCCGAAATGGACAAGTGCTTCCAGTGCGCGGACGACGTTCTAAACAACGCAGTCGCGGGTATCGCGGAAATCATCAACGTCGATGGCCTCGTGAACGTCGACTTCGAAGACGTGAAGACCGTGATGGGCGAGCAGGGCAAGGCGATGATGGGCACGGCGACGGTTGCCGGCGTCGATCGTGCTCGTCTGGCGGCTGAACAGGCGGTGGCAAGCCCGCTGCTGGAAGGTGTGGACCTGTCGGGTGCGCGTGGCGTACTGGTGAACATCACGTCGAGCCGTTCGCTGCGTCTTTCGGAAACGCGTGAAGTCATGAACACCATCAAGTCCTACGCCGCTGACGATGCAACCGTGATCTTCGGTGCAGTGTATGACGACGCAATGGGCGATGCCCTCCGCGTGACGGTGGTCGCAACGGGCCTGGGCCGCGTGGCGAAGATGCAGCAGCAAACGCCGATGACCCTGCTCCGCACGGGCACCGACAATCAGCCGATCGCGCATGCGCATCATCAGCCGACGCACAACTCGTACGGCACGCAGCACGGTCAGTTGACGACGGATTACGGTCAGCTCGACACGCCGGCAGTGTGGCGCTCGACGCGTGAAACCGCGGCATCGCACGTGCAGGCGCTGCAAGAGAAGGGCGTGGACACGTACGACATCCCGGCGTTCTTGCGCAAGCAAGCGGACTGAAGCATCGCGCGCGGTTTAGTGCTGAAATAGCGCATTGAGCCAGTACGAGCGATGCCGCACCGCGTTCGGGCCGAACGCCCGGACGCGACGAAGCAGGTTTCGCGTGGGGCGACTGTCCAAGGCCGCGTCGAGGCTGAAGTCGAGCCGGACGCCAGGCCGTGGCCAGCCGACCCCCACGTATTTGCCACCCGACGTCGGGGTAGGCGGATGGAAACTGAGGTCGTCGAACGAGCGTTCCGCAATTGCCGCGGGACGATCCATCGCGAGGATGCGACGAACCGCTGACATGGGAAGGACCGAGCATGATCAAAGTGGGTGATACGTTGACGTTGCCCGATGTGAAACTCTTCGAATTCGTCGAAGAGGCGACAGAGGGCTGTGCCGTGGGACCGAATGAGTTCCCGGCGTGCGAGTGGGCCGCCGGCAAGCGCGTGGTGATCTTCGGATTGCCGGGCGCATTTACGCCGACATGCTCCGCCAGACACGTGCCGGGCTATGTCGAAAAGGCGACGGACTTGTCCGCTGCCGGTATCGACGAAGTCTGGTGCGTTTCCGTCAACGACTCGTTTGTCATGAGCTCATGGAGACGCGATCTTTAAACCACGGGCAAGGTGAAGATGATCGCCGACGGCAGTGCGCGTTTCACCCAGGCACTCAGACTGGATCAGGATTTGACTGAGCGCGGCATAGGAATCCGTTCCCAGCGCTATGCGATGGTGGTCGACGACGGCGTGGTCAAGACGCTCAACGTCGAAGCACCCGGAAAGTTCGAAGTCAGCGACGCTCAAACCATACTCGCGACGTTGCGCTGATCGCGGTGGTGTTTCTCGTGTTGTTTCTGCACAACGCCCGAACGCCCTCGTCTACCGTAACTTGGGGCCGATGACCGGAAATGCCTCCATTCCGAGCATCGGCCCGTTTTACTTCATTGTTTTGATATCGCGACTTAACACCGGGAAACAGTTGATACCTTTGGAATCAAGACGTTGCGCATCGGATGGAGTATAATTCGGCCTATTATTTTATATTGCACGATTGATTTTCTTAATAGAGAATCTGAATCGGAAAAACAAGATCATGCTGAAGCAGCGAACAATCAAGACCATCGTCAAAACCGTGGGAATCGGGCTCCATTCCGGCCGTAAGGTCGATTTGACGCTTCGTCCGGCGCCAGCAGGCACGGGCATCGTGTTCTCGCGCGCCGATTTGCCAGAACCGGTGGATATTCCGGCCTCCGCGATGGCGATCGGCGACACTCGTCTCGCGTCCGTGTTGCAGAAGGACGGCGCGCGCGTGTCGACCATCGAACACTTGATGTCGGCGTGCGCGGGACTCGGCATCGACAACCTCTATGTCGATGTAACCGCCGAGGAAATCCCGATCATGGACGGCAGCGCGGCTTCGTTCGTGTTTCTGATTCAATCGGCGGGGGTCGAAGAACAGAACGCAGCGAAGAAATTCATCAAGGTGACGAAGTCCGTCGAAGTGCGCGATGGCGACAAATTCGCGCGCCTCGACCCGTATTTCGGCTTCAAACTCAATTTTACCATCGATTTTCGTCATCCGGCGGTCGACAAAACCGGCCAGGCGCTCGAAGTGGATTTCGCGTCCACGTCGTATGTGCGGGATATCGCGCGGGCGCGCACGTTCGGCTTTGCGCACGAAGTCGAAATGATGCGCGAACTCGGTCTCGCGTGCGGCGGCAGCATGGACAACGCCATCGTGCTCGACGAGTACCGCATCCTGAATAACGACGGACTGCGTTACGACGACGAGTTCGTGAAGCACAAAATGCTCGACGCGCTCGGCGACCTGTATGTGGTCGGTCATCCGCTGCTGGCTTCGTACAAGGCGTACAAGGGCGGCCACGCGATGAACAACATGCTGCTGCGCGAATTGCTCAAGAACGAAGACGCCTACGAAATCGTCACGTTCGAGGACCTGCAAAAGGCGCCTCGTGGCTTCGGTTTCGACACGCAGACGGCTTTCGCCTGATCAAACTCGCAGGCAAGTCTGTCAGAAATGAGCGGCCATGCCGCTCATTTTTTTTGCCCTTTCGCCTGATGCCGCGCGGCCATTTTCGCCAACGCTTCCTGCAGCGGCGACGGCGCAAGCGTTTCCGCCAGTTCGTGCAACGCCGACGCGCCGGCTGCCGACATGCGCGCCTGTTTGACTGGCGCAGGTTCTTTCATGGGTTGCGGGCGGACGCGGATTTTCAGCACATCGATGGCCCAGCCGCGCTGCTGGAGATCCGCGAGCAGCCGCGGTTCGATATGCCGCAAGCGCGCCGCGAGCGCGTTGTGCGGGGCGAACAGCGCCAACACGCCGTCCTTGATGAACCCCGGCTCGACATTCGACGCCAGATAGTCCGGCAGCAGCTTCGCGAGATCGCGCTGCAGCGCGGCGACCTGCTCGACGCCCGCGCGCAGCGCCGCGAACGCATCGGTCCGGTCCAGCACGTCGGACACGGCTTGCGGCTTGCACGGATCGAAGCGCTGCGGCGAATATCTTGAATTCGGGGGAAAACGGCTCATTTTTAGGCAGGGTACGCTTGACAGGACGCCTCGATTGTATCGCGAGCGCACGCTCGGCCCGGTTCGCTCAGAATCCTTCCAAGCCAGCGCTGACACGACGAGCTTTCATCCGGTTGACTGTCGCGTTCCGTGAACGGCCGCACGGCCACGGCGACGAAAGCTCTGCCAAACTCGCGTGCTAAAATTCTTGATTCGATTTCACCCAAAATGGACTTAAGTCGCCGAGGGTTCCGATCGAGGGCGCATTGTCAAGATGCATCCAGCCGAAGCCGCGACGCAGACACTGATCCGATGACGACCGGTTTCCTTCAGAAGATTTTTGGCAGCCGCAATCAGCGGCTGGTCAAGCAGTACCAAAAGACCGTTGTGGCGATCAACGCCCTCGAGCCGACCGTCGAGAAATACACGGACGATCAGTTGCGCGCGAAGACGGACGAGTTCCGTCAACGCGTCGCGGGCGGTGAGTTGCTCGATGTGATCCTTCCCGAAGCGTTCGCCGTGTGCCGCGAAGCCAGCCGGCGCGTGCTGAAGATGCGTCACTTCGACGTCCAGCTCATCGGCGGCATGGTGCTCCATTATGGCAAGATCGCGGAAATGCGCACGGGCGAGGGCAAGACGCTGGTCGCCACGCTCGCCGTGTATCTGAATGCGCTGTCGGGCCGCGGCGTGCATGTGGTCACGGTGAACGACTACCTCACACAACGCGACGCCGAATGGATGGCGCGTCTGTACAACTTCCTCGGTCTGTCGTGCGGCGTCAATCTGTCGAACATGCCGCACAACCAGAAGCAGGACGCGTACGCGGCCGACATCACCTATGGCACGAACAACGAGTTCGGCTTCGACTATCTGCGCGACAACATGGTTTACGAGACCGATGCGCGCGTGCAGCGGCCGCTGAACTTTGCCATCATCGATGAAGTGGACTCGATCCTAATAGACGAAGCGCGTACGCCGCTCATCATTTCCGGTCAGGCCGAAGATCACACCGACCTATACGTGCGTATGAACGCGCTGCCGCCGCTGCTCGAACAGCAGTTCGGCGAAGAAAAGGCGGACGGCACCGGCGTCGAGAAGCCGGGCGACTACACGCTGGACGAGAAGGCGCGTCAGGTGTTCCTGACCGAATCGGGCCACGAGAAGGCCGAGCGCTTGCTCGCAGAATGGGGTTTGATCGGCGAAGGCGAAAGTCTCTACGCGCCGCAAAACATCACGCTGATGCACCACGTGTACGCCGCGCTGCGCGCCCACACGCTGTTCCTGCGCGATCAACATTACGTGGTGCAGGAAGGCGAAGTCGTCATCGTCGACGAATTCACGGGCCGCATGATGACCGGCCGCCGCTGGTCGGATGGTCTGCATCAGGCTGTGGAAGCGAAAGAGCACGTAAAGATCCAGAGCGAAAATCAGACGCTCGCGTCGATTACGCTGCAGAATTACTTTCGCATGTACGCGAAGCTGTCCGGCATGACCGGCACGGCGGACACCGAAGCCTACGAATTCAACGAGATCTACGGTCTCGAAACGGTCGTGATCCCGACCAACCGGCCGCCGAAGCGCATCGACAAGCAGGATCAGATCTACAAGACGTCGAAGGAACGCTATGAAGCCGTGATTCGCGATATTCACGAATGTGTGGAGCGTGGTCAGCCGACGCTTGTCGGCACAACTTCGATCGAAGCGTCTGAATTGCTTTCGAATCTGCTGAGTCAGGTGGGCGTGCGCCACGAAGTGCTCAACGCGAAGCAGCACGCGCGCGAAGCGGCGATCGTCGCGGAAGCAGGGCGTCCGAGTGTCGTCACCATCGCGACGAACATGGCCGGCCGCGGTACTGACATCGTGCTCGGCGGCAACGTCGAAAAGCAAGCCTCGTTCATCGAAGCTGACCTGTCGATTCCCGAAGAAGAAAAGGCCGTACGCATCCAGAAGCTGCACGACGAGTGGCAGGAACTGCACGATCACGTGAAGGCGGCGGGCGGCCTGCATATCATCGGCACCGAACGTCACGAATCGCGCCGGATCGACAACCAGTTGCGCGGCCGCGCGGGCCGTCAGGGCGATCCGGGTTCGTCGCGCTTCTATCTGTCGCTGGACGATCCGCTCCTGCGCATTTTCGCGGGCGACCGCGTGCGCGCCATCATGGATCGCCTGAAAATGCCGGAAGGCGAGCCGATCGAAGCGGGCATGGTCACGCGCTCCATCGAAGGGGCACAGCGCAAGGTCGAAGCGCGCAACTTCGATATCCGCAAGCAACTGCTTGAATACGACGACGTCGCCAACGACCAGCGCAAGGTGATCTACCAGCAGCGCAACGAACTGCTCGAAGCGAACGACGTGCAGGAAACCATCGCGGCCATGCGCCAGAGCGTGATCGGCGACGTGGTGCGCACGTTCGTGCCAGCGGGCAGCATCGAAGAGCAATGGGAAGCGCCGGAACTGGAAGAGGTGCTGCGCAACGAGTGGTCGCTCGACCTCGCGGTGCAGGAGATGATCAACGAGTCGAACTCGATCGACGCGGAGGAAATCTGCGAAGCCGTGCTCGCCGCCGACGACGAAGCATACGAAGCGAAGGTGGCGATGGTCGGCCGCGAATCGTTCAGCGCGTTCGAGCGCTCGATCATGCTGCAGACGCTCGATACCCGCTGGCGCGAACATCTCGCCGCGCTCGATCACTTGCGTCAGGGCATCTATCTGCGCGGCTATGTGCAGAAGAACCCGAAGCAGGAATACAAGCGCGAGGCATTCGAACTGTTCGCCGCCATGCTCGACGCGATCAAGCAGGAAGTCACGCGTGTCGTGATGAACGTGCAGATCCAGTCGCAGGAACAACTCGAGCAGGCTGCCGAAGAGTTCGAAGAGAAGGGCAGCCATCTCGAGAACGTGTCGTTCACGTACGCGGACTTCGATGCGCCCGCCGCCGCGCCCACGCCGGGAGCCGCCACGGCCACGGCCGCCGCGCAGATGGTCAATCAGGCGATGGCCGCCGGCGAGGAAGTCGGCGTCGCGACGCACGCATCGGCGGACGACGTGCCGAAGGTCGGCCGCAACGATCCCTGCCCGTGCAGCAGCGGCAAGAAGTACAAGAACTGTCACGGCAAGCTGGTGTAATCGGTTGTTGACAGAGAGGACGAGCGACGCAGCGATGAGTCGTTTGTTTTTGCAGGTCCCAACGTGGGCGACTCAGCGTGCCCTGGTATTTCACGGCGTCGCATCGACTTGCCGAGCGACGTCAGTCTTCCATAGCGTGCCGGTTGAATCAGCCGGCATTCGCCACCATCAGCGAGTCGCGAACATGGCTGTCAATTTCCCCTCCATCGATCCCGCTAAGCTTCATCCCGTCGCCGGCGTCACGCTCGGCTGGGCCGAGGCGCATATCTGCAAGCCCAATCGCAAGGACGTGCTCGTTATTCGCGTCGACGAAGGCGCAACGGTCGCGGGCGTGTTTACCCAGAACCGCTTTTGCGCGGCGCCGGTCACTGTCTGCCGCGAGCATCTCGCGGCGGCTAGCCAAGGCGGCAGGGGCATTCGCGCGCTGGTCGTGAATACCGGCAACGCGAACGCGGGCACGGGCGAGCCGGGCATGGTTGTCGCAAAGGAAACGTGCGCGGAACTCGCGCGTCTCGCGGGCCTCGACGCGCAGCAGATCCTGCCGTTCTCGACCGGTGTGATTCTCGAACTGCTGCCGATCGATCGCCTGAAGGCAGGGCTGCCCGCCGCGCTAGCGAACCAGCAGGCCGTGCACTGGTTCGATGCCGCGCAAGCCATCATGACCACCGACACGCTGCCAAAGGCATCGTCGCGGCAGGTCACGATCGATGGCCACACGGTCACGATGTCGGGCATCAGCAAGGGCGCGGGCATGATCAAGCCGAACATGGCGACCATGCTTGGCTTCCTAGCGTTCGACGCGAAGGTCGTGCAGCCGGTGCTCGACGAACTGGTGAAGCATGTTGCGGATTGCTCGTTCAACTGCATCACCATCGATGGCGATACTTCGACCAACGATTCGTTCATCCTCATCGCATCGGGCAAGTCGAGCCTGCCGGCAATCGTCTCGACGGACTCGCCCACCTACACCGCGCTGCGCGACGCAGTCACCGAAACCGCGCAGGAACTGGCGCAGCTCATCGTGCGCGACGGCGAAGGCGCGACGAAGTTCATGACCGTCACGGTCGAAGGCGGCAAGGACGTCGCGGAATGCCGTCAGATCGCGTACGCCATCGGCCATTCGCCGCTCGTGAAGACCGCGTTCTACGCCTCGGATCCCAACCTCGGCCGCATTCTAGCGGCGATCGGCTATGCGGGCGTGACGGACCTCGACGTCGGCAAGATCGATCTGTATCTGGACGACGTGCTGGTTGCGAAGGTGGGCGGCCGCAATCCCGACTACAAGGAAGAAGCCGGCCAGCGCGTGATGAAGAAGAGCGAAATCCTCATCCGCGTCGTGCTCGGCCGTGGCAATGCGCAGGCCACCGTCTGGACCTGCGATCTTTCGCACGACTACGTGAGCATCAACGCCGACTACCGTTCGTAAGCGGCGGTGTGCAAACACATGAACATGGATAAGCTCGAACAATTTCTCACGCGCGCCGAAGCGGTCCTGGCACGCATCGAAGGCATGTTGCCGCCGGCGGCGTCCGATATCGACTGGGAATCCGCGGTGGCGTTTCGCTGGCGCAAGCGGCAGGAGCGCGGCTTCCTGCAACCGGTGACGGCCATTTCGCGCATCGCGCTGGACGACTTGCAGAACATCGATCGCCAGAAAGGCCTGATCGAGCAGAACACGAAGCAGTTCGTGAAGAAGCAACCCGCCAACAACGTGCTGCTGACCGGCGCGCGCGGCACCGGCAAATCGTCGCTGATCAAGGCGTGCCTCAACGCGTATTCGAAGGACGGCCTGCGTCTGATCGAAGTGGACAAGGAGGACCTGCACGATCTCGGCGATATTGTCGATCTGATTTCGGCGTGCCCGGAACGCTTCATCGTGTTCTGCGACGACCTCTCTTTCGAGGAAGGCGAGTCGGGTTACAAGGCGCTCAAAGTCGCGCTTGACGGTTCGATCACCGCGCAGTCGGACAACGTGCTGATCTACGCGACGTCGAATCGCCGTCATCTGTTGCCCGAGTACATGAGCGACAACGAGACATACAAGCACACGTCCGACGGCGAGATTCATCCGGGCGAAGTCGTCGAGGAGAAGATTTCACTGTCCGAGCGCTTTGGCTTGTGGGTGAGCTTTTATCCGTTCAAGCAGGACGACTATCTGTCGATTGTTGACCATTGGCTCAAGCATTTCGGCTGCGATGACGCCGAGATCGAAAGCGCGCGCGGTGGTGCCCTCGTGTGGGCGCTGGAGCGCGGCTCGTGTTCGGGCCGGGTCGCGTGGCAGTTCGCGCGCGACTGGTCGGGCCGCAAGACGGGGCCGGCGGCATGAGCGGCGGTTCGGGCGATCTCGCACCCGATGGCCGCAAGGTGACCGAAGTGGCCATCGGCGTGATGGTGCAGAACGACGGCCGCTATCTGCTCGCGCAACGTCCGGCGGGCAAGCCGTACGAAGGCTACTGGGAATTCCCGGGTGGCAAGCTGGAAGCGGGCGAGAGCATCGAGGCGGCGCTCGGACGTGAGCTGCACGAGGAACTGGGCATCGACGTCACCGCGTGCGAACTCTGGCGCACGCTCGAGCATGACTATCCGCATGCCTATGTGCGGCTGTTTTTCTGCAAGGTGACGAAGTGGAAAGGGGAACCGCTCGGCCGCGAAGGCCAGGCGATTGCGTGGCAGACGCTGCCCGTGGATGTCGTGCCGCTGTTGCCCGCGGCAATTCCGATTCTCGAATGGCTCGAAGGGGAAACGCGCGAATAAGCCCTAGTTCAGGCCGCCGCTCGAGTCATCGTCCGGCGGCGTTTCCTGCGGATTACCTTCGATACGATACTTCTCGGTTGCCCACGCACCGAGATCGATTTGCTTGCAGCGCTCTGAGCAGAACGGTCGGAAAGGGTTTTCCGGGACCCAGCGGACATCCTTGCTGCAAGTCGGACATTTGACGACAGTGGTCATGACAGTGACGATTTGAGACGGCTATTGCCGCTATTTGACCACATGAGGCCCAATCATTCAGGCTGCCCGGCGGGTCAAAGGCTGCAAAGCGTCAGATGAAACGGTACGTCGATGGCGACGGCGCGCGGTTTCAGGTCTCCGTCCTGTATGGTGAAGCGTACCCACAGCATGTATTTGTTGGCGCTGGCTTCGGGAATGACGCCCACTTCGGGCGATACGCGCACCTGCATCAATTGATACGTTCTGCCGGATAGCATCTGCTGATAGCTACCCTGCATCGCCATGACTTTCGACGCCTGACCCGATTCGCGCGCGAGACGCAGCACGATGGCGGCTGCATCGCGCAGGGACAGCATGGGCGTGACCCACTTGGCGATGTCCTGACGACGCTCTTCCACCGGCAATTGCTGCCACGCGTAGTACGATGGCAGATCGAACTTGCAGGTGCCACCGGGGATGATGGTGCGGCTGCGGATGCTCGACAGCCATTCGTTGTCCGAGAGATGCTGCCCGGTTTTGCCGTGCATGTCGCCGAGACCGGCGAGCGTCTGCTCGATCTCGCCGAGCACGGCCTCGAGCGCGTCCTGCTCGATGCCGGGATTGCCGCGGAACGGCGCAAGCGTCTGGCGCTGACGCTCCAGTTCCTTCATGAGATCGGCTTTGAGATCCGTGCGACCGGCGACTTCCGCGATTTCGAAGAGCGTCGTGAGCGCGACGTGATGCTCGCGGGCGTCTTCCCGAGTCAGAAAGAACGTGAAGCGCTCGAACAGATCTTCGAGGCGCAGCAGCGTTCGGATTCGCTCGTTGAAGGGATACTCGTAAAGGATCAAGCGCGCGCCTCGAAAAGGGTCATTGCTTCCATGAGCGGAAGTGAAGACATTCTAATGCCGCATGCTGACCCTAGCAAATCGGGCGCAAATTGCGTCCGATTGAGCGTTTTCAATGCAAAAAGCGGAACTTTTTTTGGCGTTTCAGCGCTTGCCGTGCGATGCCACTCTTCAGACAGAAGCGAGTTCGAGATAGCGCGCATGCAATGCATCCACTTCGCGCGCGAGCGATTCGAGCGTCGAGGTGTCGTCGTTGACGACGATATCGTTTGCCGCGGCGAGACGCGCCTCGCGTGACGCCTGCTTCGCGATGATCGCCAGCACCTGTTCGCGTGAGAAGTCGTTGCGTCGGATCACCCGCGCGATCTGCGTCTCGACCGGACAATCCACCACCAGCACGCGCGACACGCGGTTCGACCAGTTGCACGATTCGACCAGCAGCGGCACCACGACGATGTGATACGTGCCGCCCGCCGCATGCCGTTGCCGCTCGGTTTCGGCGCGGATCAGCGGATGAACGATGGCTTCGAGGCGTGCTTGGGCCGTGTCGTCGGTGAATACGAGTTCACGCATTCGGGCGCGGTTCAGCGCGCCGCTCGCCGCGACGAATTCAGGGCCGAATTCGCTTGCGATGAGGGGCATCGCGACGCCTTCGGGCGCCGTTACCTGATGCGCGATGAGATCCGTATCGACGAGCGGCACGCCGCGCGCCGCGAACATGTCCGCGACGGTGCTCTTGCCGCTGCCGATTCCGCCCGTCAGACCGATGCTGAACATCCGGTGCTCCTCTCTTCAATCTCAATCATCCGAACAGCGAATAAAGCGGTGTGCCGATAAAGAGCGTGATGACGCCACCTGCCGCGAGAAACGGCCCGAACGGCAGCGGCTCCTCGAAGCGCATGCGTCCGCGCCAGGTCGCGAGTAAGCCGACCAGCGCGCCTGCCACTGCCGAGATGAGCATGACCTGCGCCAGCGCCGCCCAGCCGAGCCACGCGCCGAGCGCCGCGAACAGCTTGAAGTCGCCGTAGCCCATGCCTTCGACTCCGCGCGCGAGCTTGAAGAGCCAGTATACGGACCACAGGAACAGATAGCCCGCGACCGCGCCCGCGACGGCGTCATGCAGCGTGGCAAAGCCGATGTCGCTGTAATTGACGATGAGGCCGGCCCAGAGCAGCGGTAGTGTCAGCACATCCGGAAGATAGCGCGTGTCGAAGTCGATCAGGGCGGCGGCGAGCAGCGTCGCGCACAGGCCGAAAGCGGCGAGCGCGGGCCAGTTCGGTCCGTACGCATAGAGCGACAGTGCGGCGAGCGCGCTGCTCGCCAGCTCGATCGACGGATAACGCAGGCTCACGCGCGCGCCGCACGAGGTGCACTTGCCGCGCCGCACGAGGTAACTGATGACGGGAATGTTTTCCCACGTACGCAATACGTGGCCGCAATGCGGACACGCGCTGCGCGGGACCGCGAGATTGAAGCGCTCGGGATAGCCGTCGGTGGCGGTTTTGGGCGCGTCAGGAAAGGCCGCGTCGACTTCGGTGCGCCATGCGCGCTCAAGGATCACCGGCAGGCGGTGTACGACGACTGACAGAAAGCTGCCGATTACCAGCCCGAAGACGATCGCGAACGCATACTGCACGCCGACGGGCAGCAGCGCGAACGCCTCGCCGTATCGGCTCGCGAGATGGACAGCGGACGGATTGAACGAAGGCTGTATGGTCGTGGAACTGGTGTGGAACTGAGGTTGTGGCCCGCGATGCTACACCACGTTGCCGAGCTGAATGATGGGAAGATACATCGCGACGACGAGCCCGCCCACGAGCGCGCCCAGCAAGGTGATGACGATCGGTTCGCACAGACTCGCGAAGCTGCCGATGCGTTTGTCCACCTGACGGTTGGCGAGTGTTGCGAGGTCAAAGAGCATGGCGTCGAGCGAGCCGGATTCCTCGGCGACCGCGCTCGGCTGCACCACGTCGTGCGGGAAGCAGCCGAGCGCACGCATGGCGGCGGCGAGGCGTTCGCCGTTGTGCAGACGGCGGCGATCTCGACGGTTGCGTGATCGAAGACGCGGTTGCCGGTCGCTTGCGTGAGGGAATCGAAGGCATCAGAAAGGGATGTGCCCGCGGCGAGCAGCGTGCCGAGCGCGCGGCTCCAGCGCACCACCGCGAGCGAACGCAGCAGCTTTCCCGCGAGCGGCAGTTGACGCGCGAGACGGTTGGCTCGTTCGCGCGCGCCGGGCGATTGCTTCAGTTGCCGCGCGATGATGAGCGCGATGCCCGCGCACACCGCGACGAAAGACAGCGCGTACCGAGCGACCGCGTCCGAGAGCGCGAGCACGAAGCGCGTCGGCGCGGGGAGTGCCGCACCGAAGCCGTCGAAGATCGTCTTGAAGGTGGGCACCACACCGATCAGCAGGCCTGCCGTGATCGGGAGCGACAGCAGCACCGTGACCGGATAGGTCAGCGCGGCGCGCAGCTTCGCGCGTTGCGACGCTGCGCGTTCGCGGTTGTCGGCTAGGCGCGCGAGCACGGCCGGCAGCGCGCCCGCCACTTCGCCGACCGAGACGAGCTGACAATACCGCGCGCCGAACGACCCGGGATGCCGCGCCAGCGCTTGCGAAAATAGCGCGCCCTGCACGATATCGCGTGCGACGGCGCGCAGGATGCGCGGCAATCCGCGCCGTGCGCTGGAATCAGCGAGCATGTCGAGGGCGCCTGCCAGCGGCAGCCCAGCGCGCAGCAAGCCGGCGAGTTGCCGCGTGAAGACGGTGACATCGTATGCGGCCGCCTTCGGCGGCGGCGCGGCACCCATCGCTTCGAGTTCGAGGACAATCACGCCCAGGCGCTTGAGCGCTGCGCGCGTCTGCGGCGATCAGCTCGCCGCGCTTGTCCGTGCCTTCAGCATCCACGCCACGCGAAGTGCGTTTGGAACGCTTCGGCCTGCATCATGCGATCTCCGTTGCTTCGTCGGCCTCGGCGACGCTCGTTATGCCTTCGCGCACGCGCAGATAGGCGGTGTCGTGCAAGCTCGGCATGCCTTCGCTCTGGGCGAGCCACGAGATTTCGTGCGTTGCCGCGCGCGACGATCAGTTCGCGCAGGGCGTCGGACACCGGCATCAACTGATGCACGCCGATACGCACGCGATACCCGATGCCGTGACACGCCGGACATCCTCGCAGCACGCCTGGCACAGCTTGCGCACGAGCCGTTGCGCCGTGACCAGCCGCAGCGCCGACGCGAGGTTATACGGCGCCACGCCGATATCGGTCAGCCGCGCGATGGCGGCAGGCGCATCGTTCGTATGCAGCGTCGAGAGCACCAGATGGCTGGTTTGAGCGGCCTTCACGGCGACGTCGGCGGTTCGGTGTCACGGATTTCGCCGACCATGATGACGTCCGGATCCTGCCGCATGAACGCGCGCAGCGCCACGGCGAAATTCAGCCCTGCTTTTTCGCGCACGCTGACCTGATTGATGCCGGCGAGCTGAATTTCAGCGGGATCTTCGACCGAACAGACGTTGCGCGCGTCCGCGTTGAGCATTTGCAGGAAGCAGTAAAGAGAGAGCGTCTTGCCGCTGCCAGTCGGACCGGTCACCAGCACGAGGCCGTGCGGCGCGCGAATGCGCCTCGACGATGCCGCTCTGCCGCGCATCCAGCCCGAGCGCGCTTAGCGACAGATCGGACGACAAGGCGTCCAGCCGGCGCAGCACTAGCCACTAGCTTTTCGCCGAACAATGTGGACAGCGAATTCACGCGATAGTTGCCGACGCGCGCTCCCGGCAGCGTCAGGCGCAGGCGGCCGTCCTGCGGCACGCGCCGCTCGGCGATGTCTATGCGCGCCAGCACCTTGATGCGCGTGACGAACGCATCGTGCAGATGAGGCGGCGGATGACGCAGCACGTGCAGCGCGCCATTCACGCGCAAGCGGATGCGCCAGTCGTGCTCGGACGGCTCGATATGGATATCGGATGCGTCGCGTGCGGCGGCTTCGCGCAAGGTGTCGGTGAGCAGCGAGACGGCGGGCGCGTCGTTGCCGGATGCGGTGATGAAAGCGGCGGAGTTCATGTGGTGGCCATCGAAGTCGAGTTGCTTCGATCATTGCGCCGGCCGTCATTCAGCCGAATTGCAAGGCGATTTACTGCTGGGCGCGCTTCTGCTGCTTCTGCGATGCCTCGGGCGGCCGGAAGATCTTCACGGTGCGAATCGCCTGATCGTCGCTGCGCAGCACTTCGAAGTGTACGTCCGCGATGCGGATCGACACGTCGCCGTCCGGAATATCCTCGAGCGTCTCCAGAATCAGGCCGTTGAGCGTTTTCGGGCCGTCGGTTGGAAGTTGCAGATGCAGCCAGCGGTTCAGTTCGCGCAGCGGCATGCTGCCGGCGACGATGCACTCGCCGTTGTCGTCCCAGCCGCCGTGCGAGCCTGCGCCGCGCGGGATCGTCGTCGTGAATTCGCCGATTAGTTCCTCGATGATGTCTTTCGGCGTGACGAGCCTTTGCAGCTCGCTATACTCGTCCATGACGATCGCGATGTGCTGACCGCTTTCCTGGAAAAACTGCAGTTGCTGGAACACGGGCGTGCCCGCCGGTACGAAATACGGCTCGGCGAGCAGTTCGCGCAGCGTCTCGCGCTCCAGTTCCTGGTTATGCAGCGCGGAGAGCGTCTTGCGCACATGCAGCACGCCCAGCACGCGATCGATATCGCCCTGATAGACGATCAGCTTGTTTGTGATAGCCAGTTTCGAGCTGGTGAAGGATCTGCTCAAACGGCGCGTCGAAGTCGAGCGCTTCGATGCGGCGGCGGGGAATCATCACGGCATCGACAGTGATGTTTTCCAGATCGAACAGATTGAGCAGGATGCTGCGGTGTTTGGTTGGCATGAAACTGCCGGTTTCCAGCACGATGGTGCGCAACTCTTCCGGCGAAATGCGCTGGTCGTGCTTGTTTTTCGTGTTGATATGCAGCGCGGCGAGGATCGCGTTGGCGAACAAGTTCACGAACCAGATGAGCGGACGGCCGACGCGCATTAGCGGCGCGAGCATGAGGCTCGCGGGCAGCGCCACTTTCTCGGGATACGTCGTGCCGACGATCTTCGGCGCAATCGCCGCGAACACGCGCAAATTTGCGCCCATAGGGGAAATTGTCCACGCGATTGATCGAGTAGTCGAGTAGGGCGGAGAGATGGGATGGACTATAGCAGACAGATTTTGATGCCTGCGCACGCCCGGCTTTTGAGGCGCATGGGAAATTCGATGCAGGAAAACAAAAGACCCGCATGGTGAACCATGCGGGTCTTTTGAATTCTGGTCGGGTGAGAGGATTCGAACCTCCGGCCTCTACGTCCCGAACGCGTTTGTCAAAAGATGATTTGACGGGGTTGTTGCCGCCAGCGTAGTATTGGTTGGGACAAAATTTGGGACAACAGTGAATGGGGACAATTACCAAGCGAGGCGATCTGCAATGGCAGGCAAAGGTGCGGCGGAAGGGGTTCCCGCAACAATCGCGCACCTTCATGTACAAAGACAAAGAGGATGCCGAGAAATGGGTGCGGACCGTCGAGCGAGAGCTGGAGACCTCGGGTTCGTCGATTGCCGGGAGGCGGAGAAGAACACGCTTGCGGAAGTGCTCCGGCGGTATCAGAAGGATATTACGCCGCAAAAGAAGTCTGCAGCGATCGAGTCCGTGAAGATTGACGTGCTGTTGCGTGACAAGGCGCTCGTGGAGCTTGCCCTTGAAACGGGAATGCGATGCGGCGAACTGTTATCTCTGCAATGAGAAAACATCGACCTCGAGCGACGCACCGCTTACCTGCCGGATACGAAGAATGGGGATGCGCGTACGGCGCCGCTGTCGACGAGGGCGGTCAACATTTTGAAAGCGCTGCCGTCGTATATCGTCGACGGCGCTGGCGAGCGAGCCGTCGGCCCTGTCTTTGCAACGACCACGATGGCGCTTCGGAAGGGGTTCACGCGGGCGATCGAAAGAGCCTAGCAGCAAATATGCTGCTGATTGCGAGGAAGCCCGAAAGAAGCCTCTTTCGGGCTTCCTCTGCGACCTACATTTCCACGATACACGCCACGAGGCGGCGTCGCGATTGACTGACAAACTTTCCAACGTACTGGAACTATCTGCAGTGACAGGGCATCGCGATCTGCGAATGCTGAAGCGGTCCTACCATCCTCGTGCAGAGGATCTCGCGAAGAAGCTCGACTAAATGGTCTTCGCGGACACCTAAGGGCTGAACCAATCGAGCGCACACGCAATCGCGGAACTTATCGGATCAATGGGCGACAATGAAAGTGCTTGTGAAGAAATGGGGTAATAACGCTTTCGTGCGAATCCCCGCTGCTGTTATGGCCGCAAGCAGGTTGGCTGTCGACCAGCCAGTAGATGTGCGCGAAGAAGGCGGCCGTATCGTAATTGAGCCCTATCCGCGAGAATGAGCTTGAGATGCTCGTCGCGGGTATCACCCCGGACAACCTGCACGGCGAGGTTTGCTTTGGCTCGGCTGTCGGCAGGGAGATTGATCTGTGCCGTGGGCGATAGTGTGGATTTCAAGGCTGTTGATAGCCCGCTTGAAGCTCGGGATAGCGTTCCGGGGTGTCAGGATAGCATTTCGCTGCTTCCTCAGGGAGCCTTGATGGTAAAGGTTTTGTGGACTGTGATGTAACCTCTACCTTTTTCTACCGGCTGCGATCTGTGGACAAAAGGACGACTCACTCGTATATCGCCGACACCCTTGCCGGGGGACGGCGGGGCGCCGGTACGTGAAACGCCCGGGGGCGCCGCCATACAGGGACGAACAACGTCGAGCAGCGGATACCGAAATATCGAATCTCTGAGAAGGGATGGGGCAGCCGGAAATACCGGTTACAAGGCAAAAACGGCTCATATTCGGCGACGGACTCAAACGGCTCTACGCGCTTCAGCGTGCCGGCCAGGAAGCTTGGTTTCGCGTTTTCCGGGTGCCGTCATAAACGGATTTTTTCATACGCCAGGGCTCAGAGCGTACGCTGCGGGTCTGATCGACCCGTTGTGGACCTGCGCTATACCGATTCGATCAGCCCGAAGCTGCCCCTGAGATCCACATCACCCTCGTGTCGACTGATGAAGCCTCTCGCGGTATAGTTACCGCATTTCTCAAAATCTCAATCTCTTAAGACGGAAGACCATACGAAATCAAGTGACGCCACCCGTAAGCACGGTCGCGAGAGCCCAGCATGGTGTGGCCAACGCAACCACAGATGCGCCTAAGACTCGCCAGATCCATAAAGAGGGCGAAGTGAACATTTCGGTCGTTTATGTTTTGTGCTGCCGTACCGGCCGTGCGTCGCGCTTCAGTCGGAAGGACTTTTTCAGAAGGCATAGAAAAACAGAAGGTTTGTGTCGATTCTAGCGGAATCGGCTGTCATGAGCCGCCAAACACCGGCCGTCCAACGGACATTGCTGCGCACAATGCGCTTCGGCGCATCTTCGCAAAACCCAGTAAGCTTAACGGATTGTCGCCGGGTTGAAACCTTGGCGCGGGCATCCATATGCATGACCCGCGGCAATGCCGCATGCATCTCACAAGGAGCAGGCATGACCCAGCAGAACGGGACGAACTTCGAAACCGCGATCCTTGGCGGCGGTTGCTTCTGGTGCACCGAGGCCGTTTTTCTGGCGGTCGAGGGCGTGAAATCGGTCGAATCGGGCTATGCGGGCGGTCAGACGGTGAATCCGTCCTATGAACAGGTCTGCGAAGGCGATACTGGCTACGCCGAAGTGGTGAAAATGGTCTTCGATCCGTCGATGATCGGCTACCGCCAGGTGCTGGAAACCTTCTTCGCGACGCACGATCCGACGCAATTGAACCGTCAGGGCAATGACTTGGGCACGCAATATCGGTCGGCGGTTTTCACGCTGTCCGACGATCAGCGCAAGATCGCGCTCGAAGTGATCGACGAATTGCAACGCGAGGATGTCTACGGCGGCAAGATCGTGACGGAAGTCACGCCGCTCGTCGACGACTACTATCCCGCCGAGGAATATCACCAGAACTTTTTCGCGCGCAATCCGAATCAGGGTTATTGTGTGGCGGTCGTCGGTCCAAAGGTGGCCAAGTTTCGCAGGAAGTTCGCTCATCGGTTGAAAGGCTGATGGCTGATGTTCGGCGGCTGACGCTTAGCGTGGCCTCAGGCGCTCGCATTCCTCCGCAATCTCCCGCGCCAGCTCGAAGTAGGTGAGCGGCGCGGACTCTTCCGCCTTGTTGTTCGCCGCGATCACCACCGGCTGGTCCGCTATTGCATAGCGCACGGCCAGTTCGGCGAGCGCGGCGGGCGTCTCCCGATCTTCATCGACGATCGCGTCGAACGGTTCGTACTTCGCCTTCGCCTGCTCGTAGCGGAAACCGCTGTGCAGACTCCAACGCATGATCAGCGGTCCCGGTCCGTCTTCGTCCAGCATCGCGAGCGTCTTCGCCTGACGGCGCACGTTCAGTATGCGCGCATGTACGCCGATGCAATACGCCGATGCAATAGCGCACCTTCGCATCGCGGATTTCGACGGCGTAGCAGGCGTCGCCCTCGAGCGGCGGCAGCGCGGCGAGAAAATCTGCGAGCCGGTCGATGAAGCGCTGCGGTTCGACGATCATGGCATCCGGTAGCGGCGAGAACTGGAACACAAGCGCGCCTGCCTTCGATCCGAGCCCGCCGATACACGGCGTCACGAACTCGTCGATGGCGATCTGCGATCTGCGCATTCAGAAACGCGGGATTTTCGGCATCGGGCGTACCGCGTTCGCCCCGCACGAAGGCGTCGGTGACGGAGGCGAGCGCTTTCACGATGAAGCGGAAATGCTCGGGTACCTGCGATGCGTACGGGCATATTCCGCGAACGAGAGCGTCGCGTAGAACGAGCGGTCGATCGAGACCGAGCTCAGCAACGGATGCGCGCCGTATACAGCGAGACCGTCACGGGAGAGTTTGGTATTGGAGTAGTCGTCGCCGTAGACGATGCCGCGCTAGCCCGGAAACGACCACGTGGACGTGCCGAGACGGATCGCATCGGGAAGCCGCTTGCCGAGCGAGCGCTTCGAGTTCCGGTTGCAGCGGCACGGGCAGCACGCCGCTCGCTCGCGGTGTCTTTACGGACGTCGCCGCTTTTTCGGACGCGGCGGGCGGGGCGGGATCGGACGAGGCGGGTGCGCCGAACAGATCGAACTGTTCCTCCGCTTCCGTCGCCTCCGCGTGCGCCGGCGTCATGTCGCCTCGCTGTCCTGAACCGCATCCGCCTTCCGATGCATCGACTGCCTCAGAGCGCCTTGTCATAGATATAGTGGCGCGACCACGGCAACGTCTTCGCGCTGCGCCCCGCCTTGCGGCAGACCACCTGATAGATCGAGACGTCGTCGTTCTCGAACGCATACGCGCAACCCGCCAGATACACGCGCCAGATGCGGAAGTGTTCGTCATCGACGAGTTTCTTCGCTTCTTCCGCGTTCTCCTCGAACTTGTTCGCCCACATGTTGAGCGTGTGCGCGTAGTGACGGCGCAGGCTTTCGATGTCGACCGCCTCCAGCCCGCCTTCCTGCATGGTCTGCAAGGCGAGGCTGATATGCGGCAGTTCGCCGTCCGGGAACACGTACTTGTCGATGAATTCGCCGCCGCCGAGCGAGGTTTCGCCGCTTTCCGAATCCGACGACGTAATGCCGTGATTCATCGCGATGCCGTCATCGACGAGCAATTCGCGAATGCGCGCGGAGTAGCCGGGCAGATTCTTGCGCCCGACATGCTCGAACATGCCGACGCTGGTGATGCGGTCGAACTGCTCTGGCACGTCGCGGTAATCCTGCAGGCGGATTTCGACCTGGCCTTCGAGGCCGGCGTCTTTCACCCGCTGCGTGGCGAGCTTGAACTGGTTTTCCGACAGCGTGACGCCCACGCACTGCGCGCCGAATTTTTGCGCCGCGCGGATCACGAGCGCGCCCCAGCCGCAGCCGATATCCAGTAGACGATGCCCCGGCTGCACCTGGATCTTGGTGAGGATGTGGTCGATCTTCTTTAGTTGCGCGGTGTCGATGTCTTCGTCGCCGTTCTCGAAGTACGCGCACGAATAGACCAGGTTCTTGTCGAGCCAGAGCTGATAGAACTCGTTCGACACATCGTAGTGATACTGAATGGCTTTCTTGTCCGAGGCCTTGCTGTGCGTAAAGTATCGTCGCACGCGCGTCAGCTTGCTCGCGCTCGTGACGGTAATCTTGGCGAGCGAGTAGCCGATGTTGATGATATCGGTCAGCTTGCCTTCAATATCGATCTTGCCCTTTACGTAGGCTTCCCCGAGATTGTCCAGGCTCGGATCCATCAGATAGGGCAGCGCGGTCGCATTCTTGACGTGCAACGTGACTTGCGGCGCGGCGAACTGGCCGAAGTCATGCTGTTGCCCATCCCAAAGCACGAGGCGCGCGGGCAGGTTGGCCCGGTCGCGAACTTCCTCGACCCATTGTGTCAGCTTCTTCTCCCAAAACATGCTTGTTTCTCCACGCTAAAGAAAATCAAGAAATCTCGGGAAGGCTTATGCCTTCTTGTAGGTGCCGCTTCACTGTGTCAGCGTTGTCATTATGTGCTGCCAGTACATCTAATATTTTTTACGGTGCGAACCGCTCGATGCGCCACGGGCTGCTCGCGCCGTCGCGCGAATACACGATGCGGTCATGCAGCCGCGAAGGACGGCCCTGCCAGAATTCGATTACATCCGGCACCAGCCGGTAGCCGCCCCAGTGCGGCGGGCGCGGCGGGTTCTCGCCGAATTTCGCGCTCATCTCGCGTTCGCGCGCTTCGAGCGCTTCGCGGCTCGCGAGCGGCTGGCTCTGATCCGACGCCCACGCGCCGATGCGCGAGCCCGGCGGCCGCGATGCATAGTAGCTGTCGCTTTCGGCGCTGCTGGTTTGTTCGACGCGGCCTTCGATACGCACCTGACGCTCCAGTTCGATCCAGTGAAACAGCAGGCTTGCCGCCGGATTCGCCGCCAGTTCGCGGCCCTTGCGGCTGTCGTAGTTGGTGAAGAACACGAAGCCGCGCGTGTCCACGCCCTTGATCAGCACGATGCGCGCGGCCGGCCGTCCGTCCGGATCGACGGTGGCGAGCGTCATGGCGTTCGGTTCGGGCAACTTGGCATCGAACGCCTGGGCGAACCAGGTGTCGAACTGGCGGATGGGGTCGCGATCGACATCGGTGGCGTCGAGCGAGCCACGAGAATAGTTTTTGCGAAGATCTGCGAGGGTGGTCATTTTTATGCAAACGCTACAGTCGGCGTCAGTATAGCCAAGGTGACTCGTTCTTGCCCTGAATATAAAAGTCATTACCGAATCATCGGCCTCGGCTATTACGAGTTAGGTTTCGATAAGGCCGAATACGCAATTCGGCTGTAGTTTTTTTGATTGACCACGTAACTTTGCACGGCTGATAGCTCGTTGTAAGAATTTGTTGACAAGGGTCAAGTGTTTGCGGGTTGCTTGCTTCGAGTTTGCTTTCAAAGTTTCCGGATTCATTGACGTACGCCATGAACGCTTCCTCTCTCATCGCCGGCTCACAGCTTGTCGAAGACACCGCCGATCGCGAACGGTGCTTCGGCGGCATCGCGCGTTTGTACGGCGCGCCCGTGCTTGCTGCGTTCGAACGCGCGCATGTCGCGGTTATCGGCATCGGCGGCGTCGGGTCGTGGGTTGCCGAGGCGCTGGCGCGCAGCGCGATCGGCAAGCTCACGCTGATCGATCTCGACAACGTCGCCGAGAGCAACACCAACCGGCAGATCCACGCGCTCGACGGCAAGTACGGCAAGGCCAGGTGACCGCGATGGCCGAGCGCATCAAGCTGATCGATCCGGCCTGTGAGGTCATGCAGATCGAGGACTTCGTGGAGCCGGGCAACTTCGACGCGACGCTTGGCGCCCGTTTCGATTATGTGGTCGATGCGATCGACAGCGTGCGGACGAAAACCCCCTTATCGCATGGTGTGTCGAGCATAAGCAGTCGCTCATCACGGTGGGCGGCGCGGGTGGGCAGCTCGACCCGACGCGCATCCGCATCGACGATCTCGCGCTGACGATTAAGGACCCGCTGCTCTCCAAAGTGCGCGGCCAGTTACGCAAGATGCACGGCTTTCCGCGCGGCCCGAAGGCGCGTTTCAAGGTGAGCGCGGTGTATTCGGATGAACCGTTGATCTATCCCGACGCACTCGTGTGCGACCTGAGCGATGGCGCGGAACATCTGGAAACTGGCGCGGGACATGCGGGCCCAGTGGGGTTGAACTGCGCGGGTTTCGGCTCGAGCGTGTGCGTCACGGCGAGCTTCGGCTTCGCGACGGCGGCGCACGTGTTGAGGGGGGGTGGCGAAGCAGGCGGGGTAATCGCCAAGCCTCGGGAGGATGGATAAAAAACGGCCAGCTTCGAAACAAGCTGGCCGTTTTCGTTTTGCATGATTTGCGCGGGTTGCCCGATGCCGCGGGTGCGCTCAGTTCATCGCCGCGCTCAGGCGGCGGCGCCAGTGCGACACGAGGTCCGGCTGGTTTGCCGCGAGTTCGAACACCGAGAGCATGGTCTTGCAGCCGACGTCGTCCATGAACGCGCGATCGCGCTCGACGATCGCTAGCAGATACTCCAGCGCGCCGCTGTACTCGCGTTCCGCGATCAACCAGTTCGCCAGCGCGAAGCGTGCTTTGAGGTCGTCCGGGTTCTTTTCCACCGCTGCGTACAACGCGTCGGCGGGCGGCAGATCGGCTGCCGCATCGGCGGCGTCGAGTTCGGTTTTCAGCGCGTTGTAGCGCGCATCGATGCCCTGCGTCGTCTTGGGCGATAGCAGCTTGTTTCGTCCTTCGCTTCGTCGTAACGGCGCTCCGCAATCAGCCATTCGATCAGGTTCATGCGCGCGTCGTCGTAGCCGGGATCCAGCGCGAGCGCGGCTTTGATGGTGTCGATCGCTTCCTGCCGGTTGCCCGTCGCCCAGGCGTTATGCGCGTGGCGCTCGGCATCCGCGCCTTGCGGCACGAGTTGATCGAGGAAGGCGCGCAACTGGCCTTCCGGCAGCACGCCGGTGAACTGATTCACCGGACGGCCGTCCGCGAACGCGACCACATGCGGAATGCTGCACACCTGAACGTGTCCGGCCAGTTCCTGATTTTCGTCGACATTCACCTTGACAAGCTTCCATGCGCCCGTGCCTTCGGCCTCGAGCTTTTCCAGCATCGGGCCGAGCGTTTTGCAGGGGCCGCACCACGGCGCCCAGAAATCGACCAGGACGGGCGTGAGCATCGAGGCTGCGATGACATCGTTCTCGAAAGTGGCGAGGGTCGTTTCCATTGCTGTCTCTCCTTGTGCTGGTGATCCGTCAATGTCTGCATGTGTCTCCAGCGTACCTGCATGGTTCATGCCTCCGGTGCGCGTGGCGCGCGGCGCGCTGCCGGCAGCGGGATGAACTCGGTTTCGCCGGGCACCTGGCCCATACGCTGTTCACTCCATGCGTGCTTCGCGGCATCGATCTTGTCGCGCGAACTGGAGACGAAATTCCACTCGATGAAGCGCGTGCCGTCGAGCGGCGTGCCGCCGAGGATCATCACGCGCGCTCCGGTCGCGCTTTCCAGACGAGCGGGCTGACCCGACTCGAGCACTGCCATCTGCTGTTCGGGCAGTGGTTCGCCGTCGATGGTGAGATCGCCCTAGACGAGATACACGCCGCGTTCCTCGTGCTCGGTGTCGAGCATCAGATCGCGGCCCGGCGCGAATTGCGCGGCGACGTAGAGCTTCGGCGAAAAGGTGCGGGTGGGGGCCCCTGCGCGTCTGCGCGTCGAACGCCGTGCCCGCGATCACGCGCAGCACCACGCCGTCGCGCTCGATTTGCGGCAGCGCCGCCGCGTGATGCTCGAACGAAAGCTCGACTTCCTCGCTCGCCACCGGCAGCGCGCCCCAGGTCTGGATGCCGTGCATGGTCTGGCCGTTTGCCGTGCATGGTCTGGCCGTTCGCGCGTTCCTCGTCCGGCGTGCGTTCCGAATGGACGATGCCGCGTCCGGCCGTCATCCAGTTGACGTCGCCGGGAACGATCTTCTGCACCGAGCCCACGCTGTCGCGGTGCATGATGGCGCCTCGAACAGATAGGTGACCGTGGCGAGCCCGATATGCGGGTGCGGCCACACGTCTAGGCCCTTGCCGGGCACGAGCGTTGCGGGACCGATGTGATCGAAAAAATGAAAGGTCCGACGGTGCGCACAGCCAGCGCAGGGAGGACGCGACTCACTATGGGCCGCCGCCATCGTGTTGGTGAGGTTTGAGTATGGCGCGGTCGTCGAAGGCATGGCTCTGTCCGGCGGCGTGGCGCACCGGAATGGCGCGCCTGGAACCGCTGATTCTACGGGCCGTCACGTCGGGTCGCAGCGCAGTCGCGTGGGCTCCACGCGTTTGACATGGATGTGTTTTTCGTGCAATCTTTCAACTTGATAGGAGAGGGACCATGAGCAAGAACAAAATGATGATCGCGATTTCGGCCGGTGTGTTCGCCGCCACGGCGGCAACGGGGGCGTTCGCGCAGACTTCGTCGGGCAACTCGTCAGCGGGCATGAGCAACGACACGTCGATGGGCAACGACACCACGACCAACACGCAAAGCGGCACGATGTCCAAGCACAAGCTGCACAAGCGCAGCGCGCATCCGTCGGCGGGCAAGAAGACGCCGGACGCGACCACCGGCGCCGATCCGGCGGCGGAAAACGGTCAGAGCAAGTAACGCATCTCCGCAGTTCGAGAAGTAACGCGCCCGCGCCGGCTCGATTGGCGCGGGCGTTCTTTTGCCGGCACATTTCCACGTTCGAGCGCAGGTTTTCACAATCTGGCCGCAGTACGCTTCGCTACACTCTACTTCTCGTTAAAGCGTTTGTAAGAAGGAGCGGGTGATGTCGCCGAAGGATCTGCTGGTCGCGGTGGTGGTGATTCTCGTGTGGGGTGTGAATTTCGTCGTCATCAAACTAGGCCTGCACGGCGTTCCGCCGATGCTGTTCGGCGCATTGCGCTTCATGCGCGCGGCCTTGCCAGTGTTCTTCGTCAAGCGTCCGCAGATTCCTTTGCGCTGGCTGTTCACGTACGGCCTCACCATTTCCTTCGGGCAGTTTTCGCTGTTGTTCTACGGCATGTCGGTGGGCATGCCGGCGGGACTGGCGTCGCTCGTCTTCTTGTAGGCGCATGGCTTCTTCACGCTGATTTCGCGTCGATGTTCCTCGGCGAGCGCATTCGCGCGGCGAATCTCGCGGGACTGCTGATCGCGGCGGCGGGACTCGCCGTGATCGGCATGCAGGGCGGTCATGCCATGACGCTTGCGGGCTTCCTGCTGACGCTCGCTGCTTCGTCGATGTGGGCGCTCGGCAACGTCGTCACCAAGCGCATGGGGCGCGTCGATCTGCTGTCGCTGGTGGTGTGGGCGAGCCTGATTCCGCCGCTGCCGTTCTTCGCATTGTCGCTGATCTTCGAAGGGCCGGCGCGCATCGAGTCGAGTCTCGCGCATATCCCGCTGGTGTCGGTGTTCGTGGTGGCTTATCTGTCCTTCATCGCAACGATCGTCGGCTATAGCCTGTGGGGCAAGTTGCTGGCACGTTATCCGGCGGCGCAGGTCGCACCGTTCTTGCCGCTGGTGCCGGTGATCGGCATTGAGTCGGCGGTGGTGTTTCTCGGTGAGGCGATGACGTCCGCGCAAGTCGTTGGCGCGGCGCTAGTGATGGCGGGACTGCTCGTGAACGTGTTCGGCGGCAGAATCGTGCAGCGTTTCGCATCGGCGGCGCGGTGAATGCCGGCGCCGACGCGAACATGTGGGTGACGGGTGACGCTCAGGTCATCCGGTTCTTCGCGAACGGCGGATTCGCCGCGAAATAACGCTTGATGCCCTTCAGAATCGCATTGGCCATCTTGTCGCGATAAGCTTCGTTGTTCAGCCGCTGCTCTTCCTCCGGATTGGAGATGAACGCGGTCTCAACGAGGATCGATGGAATGTCCGGCGCCTTCAGCACGGCGAAACCCGCCTGCTCGACCGATCCCTTGTGCAGCTTGTTGATGCCGCCGATCTCGTTCAGCACGAAGGTCCCGTAGCGCATTGAATCGCGGATTTGCGCGGTGGTCGACATGTCGAATAGCGCGCGATTCACGCTCGCGTCCTGACTCTTCACATTGATGCCGCCGACCTGATCCGACGCGTTCTCCTTGTTCGCCATCCAGCGCGCCGCCGCGCTCGAAGCACCGTGCTCCGACAGCGCGAACACCGACGAGCCACGCGCATCCGGCGTGGTGAAGGCATCCGCGTGGATCGATACGAACAGGTCCGCGCCCACGCGCTGCGCCTTCTGCACGCGCACGTTGAGCGGCACGAAAAAGTCGGCGTCGCGCGTCATCATCACACGCATGTTGGACTGCGCATCGATCTTCGCGTGCAGCCGCTTGGCGATGTCCAGCGCGATGTGCTTCTCGTAGGTGCCGCTGCCGCCGATCGCGCCCGGGTCCTCGCCGCCGTGACCGGGATCGATCGCGACGGTGAGCAGGCGCGTCGTGCCGCGGCCCTGCTTCGGGTTGGAGAACTGATACTGGTCGTCGTACTTCTTCGTGATGACAGGCGGTGCGGGAACCGTGGGCGGCGTGCCCGGCTTGATCGTCGGCCTGGGCGTCGGCGAGGGCGCGGAGGTGCCGGGCGTGCCGTTTTCGGCGTACTTCTGGAAGAACTCGTCGCTCGTGTCCGGTGCGTGGGGCGGTTGCGGCGTGGCCGGTCCCGACAAGGTCGCAGGCGGCGGCGTGGCCGGATTCGGGTTCGCCTGATCCAGTGCTTGCTGCTTGCGCTCGGATTCCGCGAGCAGTTCCATCAGCGGATCGGGAGCGACGGCCGGATACAGGTCGAACACGAGCCGGTACTTGTAGCTGCCGATCGGACCGAGCGTGAACACCTGCGGCTTCACCGAGCTTTTCAGGTCGAACACCATGCGCACGACATGCGGCTGATACTGCCCGACGCGCACCGATTGAATCTGCGGGTCGTTCGGCGCGATCTTCGAGACGAGGTCGCGCAACGCCTGATCGAGATCGATGCCGGTGAGATCGACCACCAGACGGTCGGGTCCCTGCAGCATCTGGTTGGTGTTCTGCAGCGGCTGGTCGGACTCGATCGTCACGCGCGTATAGTCGCGCGCGGGCCACACGCGTACGCCGAGCACCGAACTCGCATGGGCGAGACGCGGCGCCACGAGCGCCAGCACGAGCGTCGAGGCGCCTGCGCGCAGTACCTGGCGACGACGCCAGTTGTGCGGCGCGGAGGCGCCCGCTTCGATCGAGTGGAACGGCTTGATCAACATCTTTCGAGACATGTCTTTCCTGTTTCGCTAAACGCCCGCGCGCTCAGCACGCGGCCTTCTTCTTCGTTCGATTCGCCTGGCGAGCCGTACTCATCCGGCAGCGATAGCTGGAACACGAGGTCCGGCACGCCGAGCAGACCGCCCGCTTGCTGCGGCCACTCGACGAGGCACACCGTGCCCCGGTCGAAATATTCGCGGAAACCGGCATCGGCCCATTCGGCCGGATCGGCGAAGCGATAGAGATCGAAGTGATAGACATCGAGCGGCCCGCTCGCGGTGTCGAACGTATACGGCTCGACGAGCGTGTAAGTCGGGCTCTTTACGCGGCCTGCATGGCCGAGCGCGCGAAGTGTCGCGCGCACCAGTGTGGTCTTGCCCGCGCCGAGGTCACCGATCAACTGGACTTGCAAACCGTTAAATGGTTCGGCGGATACGTCGGCGCGTGCTGCTGTTCGTGTTACCTCGATGGCCCACGCGAAGCGAACTCCGAAGTCGGTCGTGGCGGCTTCGTCGTGCAATTCGAAGCGTCGTTCGAGGCGCGCGGGAGTGGTGGCTTGCGTCTTTCGTGCGGGGCTTTCGGGCATTGCTCGTAAAATGTCGTGATGAACCGATTGCCGGAACATTCCGCTGAAATCACGACCGCGTCGCATGACGCTGCGTTTGGATCGCGCCTCTCGCATCACGATGAAGAAGCGCTGGCGGAACTCGCCCAACGCATCAGGGCGTGGGGTCGCGAGTTGGGGTTCGGCGCGGTCGGCATCAGCGATATCGACCTGTCGGATGCCGAGGAAGGTTTCGCTTCATGGCTTGAAGCAGGCTATCATGGCAAGATGGATTATATGGCCAAACATGGGCTGAAACGCGCGCGACCGGCCGAGCTTGTGGCCGGAACGCGACGGGTCATCACCGTGAGAATGGCCTATCTGCCCGCCGAAACGCTCGCAAAAAAAGGCGCTGAAAGTGTCCCGACAGCAGATGGTCAGAAGAACGACTGGCGTGCCGTGGAGTGGTCGCGTCTGGCGAAGCCGGCTGACGCAGTCGTGTCGATTTATGCGCGCGGCCGCGATTACCACAAGGTTATGCGCAACCGCCTCCAGCAACTGGCCGAACGCATCGAAGCCGCGATTGGGCCTTGCGGTTATCGCGCATTCACGGATTCCGCGCCGGTCCTCGAAGTGGAGCTCGCGCAGAAAGCGGGCAACGGATGGCGCGGCAAGCACACGCTGCTGCTCGATAGCGATGCCGGTTCACTGTTCTTCCTGGGCGAGATCTTCGTCGATATCCCGCTGCCGGCCGACCCGTATCCCGAGCGGGACGGCGCGCATTGCGGGCAGTGCACGCGCTGCATCGGCGCATGCCCGACGGGCGCGATCGTCGCGCCGTATCGCGTGGATGCGCGGCGTTGCATCTCGTATCTGACGATCGAATTGCACGGCAGCATTCCCGAGGAAATGCGTCCGCTGATCGGCAATCGCGTGTACGGATGCGACGACTGCCAGCTCGTGTGCCCATGGAACAAGTTCGCGCAGGCCACGCCGGTCGCGGATTTCGATGTGCGTCACGGGCTGGATCGCGCGTCGCTGGTCGAGTTGTTCGCGTGGAGCGCCGAGGAGTTCGACACACGCATGCAGAGCAGCGCGATTCGCCGTATCGGGTACGAGCGCTGGCTGCGTAACATCGCGGTGGCGATGGGCAACGCGTTGCGCGCATCCTCGCTTTCGGCTGAGGAACGCAACGCGATTGCCGATGCCCTGCACGCGCGCGCGGACGATCCATCGGACGTCGTGCGCGAACACGTGCAATGGGCCTTGCGACAGGAGAGCGGAACATGAAGCCTTTCGATGCGGTGATCGATGCGCCGTTCGGCAAAGTCGGCCTGCGCGCCGATGAAACCGGCGTGCGCGAAATCGTCTACCTGCCTGGCGACGTTCAGAGCACCGCGCCGCGCAGTCCGCTCGCGCAGGAAGCCGCCGCGCAGATCCGCCGCTACTTTGACACGTCGTCGGTGCGCTTCGATCTGCCGCTTTCGACCTGCGGTACGGAGCATCAGCGGCGCGTGTGGCGCGGCATCAGCGGCATCGCGGCAGGGCAGGTGTGGACCTACGGGCAGCTCGCGCGTGAAATCGGCAGTGTGCCGCGCGCGGTCGGGCAGGCCTGCGGCTCCAATCCGTGGCCGATCATGATACCGTGCCATCGCGTGGTGGCTGCGAGCGGAATCGGCGGCTTCGCGCATCATCCCGGTGAGGGGTTCTATCGCAACGTGAAGCGCTGGCTGCTGGCGCACGAAGGTGTATCGATCGCATGACGAACGCAACGACTGAAGGCACGCAAACGCCACCGGGCTTCACGGCAAGCTCGGACGCCATCGATCTGTTTTGCGACGCCTTGTGGCTCGAACACGGTCTTGCCAAAAACTCGCTCGAAGCGTATCGGCGCGATCTGAAGCTGTTCGCCGAATGGCTCGCGGCCCAACGCGGTGCATCGATCGATACCGCCCATGAAGGCGATATGAACGGCTACATGGCCGCGCGCCGTGGCGACAAGGCCACGTCCGCGAACCGGCGTCTCTCTGTGTTTCGCCGCTACTACGCCTGGGCGATGCGCGAGCACCGCACGGCGACCGATCCCACCCTGAAGCTGCGTTCCGCGAAGCAGCCGCCGCGCTTTCCCTCGACACTCAACGAAGCGCAAGTCGAAGCGCTGCTGCATGCGCCGGACATCGAGACGCCGCTTGGCCTGCGCGATCGCACGATGCTCGAACTGATGTACGCGAGCGGCCTGCGCGTGACCGAACTCGTCACGTTGAAGAGCGTGGAAGTCGGCCTGAACGAAGGCGTCGTGCGCGTCATGGGCAAGGGCTCGAAAGAGCGCCTTGTGCCGTTCGGCGAATCGGCGCACGACTGGATCCGGCGTTATCTGAGCGAGGCTCGGCCGGCATTGCTGGGCGCGCGTTCTGCGGACGCGCTGTTCGTCACTTCGCGCGGCGAAGGCATGACGCGCCAGCAGTTCTGGAACATCATCAAACGGCACGCGCTGAACGGCGGCGTGCATGCGCCGTTGTCGCCACACACGTTGCGGCATGCGTTCGCGACGCATCTGCTGAATCACGGCGCGGACTTGCGCGTCGTGCAACTGCTGCTCGGCCATTCGGATATCTCGACGACGCAGATTTATACGCACGTCGCGCGCGAGCGCCTGCAGAAGATCCACCGCGAGCATCATCCGCGCGGATAGCGTGTTTCATATCTCCGCGCCGCGTATCAGCCCGCGCGCGATGATGATCTGCTGAATCTGCGATGTGCCTTCGTACAGCCTGAACAGCCGCACGTCGCGATAAAAACGCTCGATGCCGTACTCCGCGACATCCCGCACCGCCATGCACCTGCACCGCGTGATCCGCCACGCGCCCGCATATTTCGGTGGCGAAGTATTTCGCGCACGATGCCTCGATCGACACATCGCGCCCTTCGTCGCGGCGGCGCGCGGCGTCGAGCACCATGCATTCGGCGGCGTAGATTTCGGCTTTGCTGTCGACGATCATGGCCTGCACGAGCTTGGAACTCCGCGATCGGCTGGCCGAACTGCTTGCGCTCCATCGCGTAGGCGAGGGCGTCGCAGCATGCGCTTGGCCGTGCCGATGGCGATTGCCGCAATATGAATTCGCCCTTTGTCGAGCACCTTCATGGTCGTCTTGAAGCCGACGCCTTCCACGCCGCCGATCAGATTCGCCGCCGGCACGCGGCAATTCTCGAAGACCACGTCGGCGGTATGCGCGACGCGCTAGCCCATCTTCTTGTCCGGCTTGCCGAGCGACACCCCCATGCCGCGCTCGACGATGAATGCCGAAATGCCGCTCGCGCCTTTCGCGTCGCTGGTGCGGGCCATCACCGTGTAGATGCCGGCTTCCGGCGCGTTGGTGATTTTAGCGCTTCGTGCCGTTCAGCACGTACGCGTTGCCGTCCGGTTTTGCGCTGGTCTTGAGCGATGTCGCCTCCGATCCCGCATCCGGCTCCGTCAGACAGAACGAGCCGATCAGTTCGCCCGCCGCGAGTTTCGGTAGATAGTGCGATTTTTGCGCCTCGGTGCCGTCGAGCAGAATGCCGATCAAGCCGATGCCGTTGTTCGTGCCGACGAACGAGCGGAACGCGGGCGACGTCTGTCCTAGTTCGAAGGCGATACGCACTTCCTCTTCCATCGTGATGCCGAGACCGCCGTAGGCTTCGGGAATGGTGAGACCGAACAGGCTGATCTCGCGCATCGTGTCGGCGAGGTCGGCGGGTATGGCGTCGGTTTCGTCGACTTCCGCTTCGTACGGCACGAGGGTCTCGCGCACGAAGCGGCGGATCGAGTCTTCGAGCAGGGTTTGTGTTTCGGCGTCGCGGATCATCGGCATCTCCTAGTTTTCATTGCGTGGACGATCGTGCCACAGGTCGAACGTAGCCGTACATTCGGCCGAATGGCATAGGCCGAACGCCATGGTGGGCGGCATCGCGCACCGCTACAATGCGTCTATGTCGAAAAGCAAACACGTATCCGAGACGCCCGCGACGCAGTTTTTGCGTCGCAACAAGGTCGCGTTCGGCGAGCACCTGTATGACTATGTCGAGCACGGCGGCACGGAAGAATCCGCGCGTCAGCGCGGCGTGGACGAGCATGCCGTTATCAAAACCCTCGTGATGAAAGAGCACGCCAAGCCGCTCATCGTGCTGATGCACGGCGACCGCACCGTATCCACGAAGAACCTCGCGCGGCAGACCGGCGTGAAACGCATCGAGCCATGCAAGTCGGAAGTCGCGAACCGCCATTCGGGCTATCTGGTCGGCGGCACGTCGCCGTTCGGCACGAAAAAGGCCATGCCGGTGTACGTCGAATCGACCATTCTCGAACTCGGCACCATCTATCTGAACGGCGGACGGCGCGGTTATCTGATCAGCCTGGACCCGGACGTGCTGACCGGGCTTCTGGGCGCTACGCCCGTGCAGTGCGCGAGCGTCGATTAGAATGCACTCCGCATTCGCAACGACTCACAAAGAGACCCATGATTTTCCTGATCGCCGTCGTGGCCTATCTGATCGGCTCGATTCCCTTCGCCGTCGTGGTGAGCTACGCGATGGGCCTGGCCGATCCGCGCTCCTACGGCTCCGGCAATCCCGGCGCGACCAACGTGCTGCGCACCGGCAACAAAAAAGCCGCGATCCTCACGCTGATCGGCGATGCGTTCAAGGGCTGGCTGCCGGTATGGGTCGTGACGAACTACGGCACGCACTTCGGGCTGGGTGCAGCGGCGCTCAATTCGGCCATCGCGCTGTCAGCGATCGCCGTGTTCCTCGGGCATCTGTACCCGGTATTCTTCAAGTTTCAGGGTGGCAAGGGCATGGCGACGGCGGCCGGCATGCTGCTCGCGATCCATCCCGTGCTCGGCGTCGCGACGCTCCTGACATGGCTGATTATCGCGTTTTTTTTCCGCTATTCGTCGCTGGCGGCGCTCGTCGCGGCGGTGTTCGCACCGTTCTTCCAAGTGCTTCTGTTCGGGCCGAGCCGCATTTCGCTAGCCGTGCTGGCGATGAGTCTGCTGATCATCTGGCGGCATCGCGCCAATATTTCGAAGCTGCTGGCGGGGAAGGAAAACCGCATCGGCGAGAAAAAAAGGTTCCTCGAGCTTTTCCGGGGAACGCGGCGCGGATTTTCAAGAAGAAGTATTCGTCGTCGCGGTACCCGTAAGCGCGTCGTTTGATGACTTTGATGGTGTTGTTGATGCCTTCGACGGCGCTGGTG
>LFLF01000050.1 GCA_001184395.1 Candidatus Paraburkholderia calva
TGAGCAGTTGTCGAAGCGCTAACCGGGGTAGGGCCGAATGACGAATAAATCGATGCCGTGTTCGAGGTCGTTTCGGTGATTGACTGTCGGTTGCCTATACGGACCAACACCGGTCGCGCAGCGGGGCCGGTGGAAGCCGAATGGGACCACTAGCAAGGTAGGCGAGAGGTCACTGATCGTATGGGAACCCGTAACGGCTCAACGCATGAGGGCACTCGCTACTGCTGGTCCACGAGGGCATCACAAGCGCGGTAGAGATAAGAAGTAACTGCTGCAGCAAGAAGCGGCTTTCTTTGGTGACTTTCTTTGCCGCCGCAAAGAAAGTCACCCCTCCGCCGGGAAGGCGGCTATTGTAATAAAATAAAAGCGTGACAATAGACCCATTGTGCCGACAAACCGTACTAAAAGACGCCTACACCCCAACCAATTCCTCAAAAGCAGAAGCGTCAAACGAATGCCGAGCAGAATGAAGAGCAAGAGCAAAAGCCCGAACCCGCTCAGAGTCCAACCGCCCACCCGGGTTTCGTGGCCAAAACAAAGCGCGCCACGAAACCCGGCAATATCGGGTGCAAAATCCCGAATCTGCGCAAGATCTGCCCACGCGAGCGACCCGGCGATTGCCGCCAGCGTCCCGCGAGACCGCACCTCTGCGAGACAAACCCTAAGCGCTACCTCGTCCACGCAATCAAACAACTTGCGCCCGTTCTTTAAGAGCGGTATCGAACACGACACCTGCGAACCCAAGCTGCGAAGCAAAAGCAACCAGCCCAAGATCAATCCCGTGATCGCAGAGCAGAATAGGAACCACGCAAGCCGGCAACGCGGCAAGACGCTGCAAACAAGCCTCGGCATGAGGCCCGGGCTCCACCCCGACCTTCACATAATCGACCCCGGCAATAGCTACTTCGAGCACTCGGCCAGTAATCCGTTCAAGTGCATCGCTGGAAAAGTCGCCAATCGTGGCGCTGATGGGCCGCACCGGATACCGCGCCCCCAGCGCAAGCACGATCCGCCCGATTTCATCGACATGCACACCCCCGAGCGCGCCCGCTCGCGGTTCTTTCAGATCGATGAAATCCGCCCCAGCCGCCGCAGCGTCCAATACCTCTTTGAGCGAGCGCACGCTCGCCAGTAATGCCGTCATCGTGTAATCCCGGATGCTTGTTCGCGACGCCGCGCAATCGCCTCTAAAAGCCATCGCCACGTCTCACGTTCGATATCGCCCGCAGTCTTATCGATGGCAATCTGCAACGATGCACGCATTCCATGCGCAACGTGGGACGCATATCGTTGTCGTGCACATCGTGCAGCCGCAATTCGGTATGCGCGAGCGTATCGATCAGCCGCACGCTCGGCACGGTCGCGGCCACAACCGTTGCCAGTCGAGCGCATAACCGGTCACACAGCCCACAAATACACACACGTCACTAGAAGTTGATGACGTGACGGCGCCCTTCGTCGCGAGCACATTGTCGAGCGTCGTGGAGGACGAAATGGCGCGAGGATCGCAAAGTTGTCCTCGAAGCGCCCGTCCATTGGCGCAATATGCGCCTGGCCATCGCGATCCGCGGTGGTGACGACGGTTTCGTAAATTATGGCACGGCGCTATGCAGTCCCGCTGAATGAGAAAACGCACGAAAGCACCGCACGCCGGAAGCGCCGCGCGTTCGTGCGATCCATAGACGCTTAGCGCGTCGCGATATACATCGTGATTTCAAAGCCGAAACGCATATCGGTAAAACTGGGTGTCGTCCATTGCATGCGCGTATCTCCTGTGATGAGTTGACCAACAACGAAAAGCCGGGAGAGCACCGGCGACACGCTTCATGCAAGCGCCATGCCCTGCTCGCTCGAATGAAGCTTGAGCCGAACAACCCCACAAGCAGTGTGACGGAAACGCACTTTTTAGACATGATTCGGTAAACGAAAAGGTGTTGTGATAATCAGACAGATGTTCAGACTAAGACCCAGTTGGGATACCTCATGGCGGACGCCATGCCGGACGCTTCAAACAAAGCCAACGAGGGCGATCACGCCCGACCTTCAACGGCGACTGGTGCAGAGGTTGAAATCGGCCTCGGCCAGCTTATCCATCGACGAGAAGCGAGTGGACAACATGGGACGCTGGACTGACGATCAACTGGCGAATTACGAGACGGCACTGGAGACCATTGGTAACGTAATCGCGATTGCCTCGCGCGACATTGCTGAGGAGCGGGAAAAATCCAACCCGATGCGGATAGGATAAACGAATTGCTGGCGCTGCAAGCGCGCCTCAATTAAGAGCGCCACTGCTTACGAATCCAGGATGATGCGGCCGTTCTGAAAGCGACTGAGATTTACAGCAAGATCGTCCGCGCCGGGCGACTTTCAACAACGATGCGCGGAAATTTTCCAGATGATCCACCGGCAAACTGACAGTTGCCTGTTTTGGCGGCGGTGAGGTAGATTTCCGGTGGGCTCCATTCCGATGATGATTTGAAAAATATGGGATTTGCATTTATCCGTGAGGGCGACACCACCTCGCACGGCGGCCGCGTGCTCGCGTGCTCACCAGAAAACACAGACGATGGTCGACCAATCGCCCTGCTCGGCGACAAGGTGTCGTGCCCCAAGTGCGGGGAGATCTATCCGATCGTCGGGATTAAGAATCTCGGCGTGACGTTCGACGGTCGGTCCGTTGCCTCGGATGGTGACACGACCGCTGAGCCGACCAGCGGTCCCGGTAGGTCCATCGGCAGCGGCAAGAGCGTGCTATCGCAAGCGAGCCACGACACGCCTCAGCGTGGACGATTCCAGGTCATCGACGACGTCACGCACCAGCCCCTCACCGGGCATCCCTCACTGTCACTTCGTCGGACGGTCGTGTCATCCAGGGTAAGACAGACTCGAACGGGTTCACCGACTGGCTCGAAGGCCACCAGGCTTAGTCCCTTTCGTTCCATCAGCCGGGGACCGAAGTATGACGGGATACGCCCCGGGATCGTCGCCCGGGGGGATGAGTCCCTCAAACCACGCAGGTCGGCGCAAGCGCCGCCCGTCTGTCGCCGAAGGACCGAAAGATCCTCTGCCATACCTTCTGCAAATGCCGGCAGATCGGTGTCGCTACAAAAGCCGGCCGCGTGCAGTGCCAGCGTTGCGTCCAGCAGCGCCTTGACTTGGCGAGTGCAGCGTCGAAGATGGAGACGGGCGCGCCGACGGAATATCGTCCGGAGCAGTCGTACGACATGACCACGGAGCCGCCGTTTCCGATCATGGACTACGACGACCCGCTCGAGCCGCATTCGACCATCCGTCAATGGATTCGTGACGTTTGGCCCAGCAAGGGCAAGACGTACCCGTCCGGCGACGTGCGACGCCCCGACGTAGTGATCGTCAACGACCCCTCGCAACCGCCCGTACAATCGAACATCAAGACGGTCGTCGAGATGAAGTTCCCCGGCGACCTGTACGGGCCGGACCAGGAAGACGACTATATTGAGATCGCGGGCAGTCCCTCGAAGTTTGCCCACCTGGGAGCCGCCGCGTGCGGCTGCGGTGACGATGATGGGCAGCAGCAAATCTCGTCATCGAAGCAACGTGCGCCGCAATCGGACCTCGACGACCTGTATGGCGGTGGAAGCAGTGCGCCCGGGAGCCCGCCGCGACCGCCGACACTACTCGCCCCGTTCCCCGCACCTGTTTGGTAAGTTGACGCCATGACCGACGATCAAATCGAAGCCTGGGCTAAGGATCCGCGCCGCGCGGATACCATGCCTTACGGGCTCTACGAGCCCCGCATCGCAAGGGGATCACCGGCGCAGCGCTGTTGGTCCGGGGCGTGCTGTACTTCCGCAACGGTTTCACCCCTGAGGTTCGGAAGGCCCTCGTGAGCTGCTTTGAGCAGTACAGCGCGGTGATCGAGGAGTACCACCATGCCACGAAGCTGGCCGCCGGCCAGCAGCCGTCGAAGACCGGTACATTGCGTTGGTTCTACGCTGAGGGCGAGGAGCCGATCGCGTACGACTAGGCACCCGGGTTCGAACGCGTGGCCAAGTCGGTGCCTGCGAACCAGACTCTCGCCGTCGCCATGACGAGCGCCGAGCACAAGCTGGCCACCGGCTTCTACGATTTCACCGTGTTCGCCCCCTGAGCGATTGGAAAGCCGAGCGCAAGCGCGGTCTTGACGGGGTGGCCTTCACGGTGCCGCGAGCGTTCCTCGTGCATCGCCCCGCCCGGTTCCAGGCGATGTTCAACATCTTCGCCGAGGCCCTGCTACCGTCCACGGGCACGTAGGTTTTGCAGTGAATGTGCCGCCGATGAGGCGACAGCCCAACGAAGCGAGCGAGTATTTCTATGCACGCCGCTTCGGGCCGGGGATCGACGTGGGCGATCCCATGCGCTCGAACATCCGCAAGCTGTACACAAAGATCAAGACGGTAGACTGGCTGAACGCGCTCGACGCGGAGCTGGTCCACGAAATCGGCGGCCCCTCGTCGCTCGCGCTCCCGCCAGACTGGTTCATTCGCGAGCCCTTGCGCAATGGCGGCTTGATCATTCAGGCGGGTGCCGTGCCGGAAACCGGGACCGCGGACGGACCCGGCAAGCCAATCCTGCCCCAGCCGAGTACGTGCTGCTCAATCAGGCGCTGTGCCCGATCGTGGCGGACACACTCGACACCCTGCAGGACGGGACGCTCGACCGTCGCCCTATTCCTGAGCACTGTCGTGGCCACGGAAGGCTGGTTGAGGCGGTTCAACGTGCCGGAGAACCAGATCAACACGTGGTGGGTCGAGCTGCATAAAACGCCGAAGGTGACGGACGAACGTGCCGTGATCGGGGAGTTTATCCAGAAGCTCCGAGGACGGATGGCGCTCCCGGGTCGGTCCGCGTAACCTCGCGAGAAGGGCCGGCGAACCTGATTAGAAAACCTCGATCTAGTGGCACCAGTTGGTCAATCCATTAACCAGTCGTTAAAAATCGTAAAAATTTATCGATGCATCGACTGCAACAATCAGCTCAGCAAAACTGCGAAGGAATGCGGCAACCCAAGCTGCAAATCATCCGATCCATTTGGTAAGGCGCGAGTGCTCAAGCAATGCCAGACGATTGGAGTAATATTAATGATGGTTATTGGCGGATTCGTAGCTGCCACGCACTTCGGGATCATCATCCCAAAGATGTTCACGACTTTATAACATTGCTACTCCCGCACTAAATTTTTTGCGGAATGCAGTAGTTAATAGTAGTGCTACTACTATTAACTACTATTGGTTCACTACCCCAAAACCAAAGCAGCGGCCAAGCTTTCTCAAAACCCCAGCCTTCGCTCTCCATGAATCCCTCGCTCGAGATCCAAGCAGGGGATTTTGGAATGAGCGCAGATGTTTGGAACCTTCACGGCATTCGGCTTCAATCGTTCGGCTGTCACAACGGTCTCGCCGATCGCATAGGCACGCGCTACGACGAAAGCATCAGCGTTGCGCCCCTTGTAGAGTTTTTGCTTCTCAATGTTTGCCTGGAAGTGTGCGATGGCATAGATTTTGGCCACGAATGTACCTTCCTTCGCGTCAGGCGAGGCGAAGAGCTTGGCGTTGGCCTTGGCCCATTCAAGATCAGCGCCGGGTGAACCCTCGCCGAGTTCGTGAAAGACCTCGCGGGTCAACGTGATCTTTCCGTCGGCCACAAGCTGGAACTCTTTCCACAGCGACACAAAGCGTTTGCGGTAGTAGTTCTTATGCAGGTTCCAAATGACGCCAGTGTCCAAGACGTACATCAGAGCCCTCCCCCGAAATTTCTCTGCGAAGGTCGGCAGACTCTTCAGCTTCATGTTCAGGTACTCGGCCAGTTGCTGCTGGTCAAAGCGCTGCTGGTGGTACCTCGTGAAAGCCAGGTCGATGTAATGCTGCCCGAGATAGGTGTGCTGGCTGTTGTAGTAGTTGCCAGACGTTCTGCGCCCCCGGGCTTCTTCATCTGTGTGGCCCATTCCTTCGCGGCTGCCACGTACTCGTCGGCAGCGATCAGGCCGCGGTCGAGGAATTTGCGGTAGATAACTTCGCGGCTGACGTTGAAGTGGTCGCCGAGTTGGCTTGCGGCAAGCCGGCCTATCTTCATACCCTTGAGCATCTGGTCGAGCAGGTCATCGGGCACGAGGACGCGTGCGGCCAAGCCGTTGCAGATGATCTCGATCCTCTGCTCGGCGTCGCCTAGGTGTTTGATGAACGGATCATCGAGCAGGTCGACTCTGCTCGTATGAAAGAGCAGGTGTCCCAACTCGTGGAAGGGCGTAAAAATCTGGCGCGACTTCGCTGAGCTGTTATTGATGTAGATGACAGGGAATTCGTCGTCGTACAGACAGAACCCGAAGTAGTTGGGCGCCCGGAAGGCGTCCTTGAAGGCGTAGATGCCGGCCTTCGTCGCAAAGACTTCACGCCACTTTTCCAAGGCCTCTTCAGCGTTTTTCCAGGCGGCCTGCTGGTCGACGTTCACGCTAAGAAACTTCCGCACGTCGGCGGCAATCTTGCCGAGCGACGTGTTTGGCGTGACTTTAAGATCACGCGTGATGAGATGCGGCGCTGGGTTCTTGCCGTCGTTCAACTCTGCCAAATTGAGCTGCATTGCCTGCGCCTGGCGCAGGAAGAAGCGCACCCTGCGGGGAATGGCAGCGGAAGTCTTTGGCCGTGAGCGTGCGGAATGACTTTTTGAGCGGTGGCACCTCGGGCGGCTTTGGGAAGAAGAACACGGCGACGGGCACCTTGAAGCAGTCGGCCATGTCTTCGACCTGGATATAGGTCGGTAGCGCCTCTCCTGCTTCCCAGGCGACGATTTTCTTGAAGTGACGCTTTGCGTCTTCGATCGAGTAGCCAGACCGTTCACGCGCTCACCTAACGACAGCGGGTGTGATGGGCAGACCTTCCTTTGCCGTTGCCATGCTTACCGACCTTCTCTCAGCTCCGCGGATACGGGCACGTTGTACTTCTTGAAGAGGTCACGCAGGGCCTCGGCCAGACACTCCTTAACGTTGTTCCCAGTCTTGGCCTGGACCATGCGCAGCGACGCCTTTACCTCGGCGGGGAAATAGACCCATTGTGCCGACACCCTATCACCGCACGACAGTCAAACCGTCCCCCGGAAGAAAATCAAAAAAACACTTCGTCGAAGTCCATCATGGGCTTAGCCCCCGCCCGCGCAGCACGAATAGCCGCAGCCATCTCAGGCAAAAGCTTGGCGAAATAAAACCGCGCAGTAGCGAGTTTGGCCTTGTAGAAAGCATCCCCGCCAGCGGCATTATCGGCATTATCGAGCGCAACGCGCGCCATCCGCGCCCAGAAGTACGAGACACGAGATGCCCGACCGTCCGCAAATAGAGCACTGCGGCCGCGCCCACTTCATCGGGATTTTGCATGGCCTTCATGCCGATCTCCATTGTGAGCTTCTGCACCTTTTCGCCGATATCCGCGAGCGGATTGATGAACTCCTGCATCTCCGGCTTCACGCCTTCCTGTTCCACGAACTCGGCCACGAGCTTGCCGAAGTGCTTCAGCTTCGCGCCCATATCGCCCAGAATCTTGCGCTCGAGCAGGTCCAGAGCCTGTATCGAATTCGTCCCTTCGTAGATCATGTTGATGCGCGCATCGCGCACGTATTGCTCCATGCCCCACTCGGAGATGAAGCCGTGTCGGCCGTAGATATGCATCGCCATGTTCGTGCCTTCGAAGGCGTTGTCGGTGAGAAACGCCTTGATCACTGGCGTCAGCAACGCAACGAATTCGCCGGCTTCGCGGCACGCGGCTTCATCGGCGTGGGAGATTTCCTTATCGATGTTCAACGCCGCTCAATAGGCAAACGCCCGCCCCGCTTCCGCGTAAGCCTTCTGCGTCAGCAACATGCGCCGCATATCCGGATGCACGATGATCGGATCGGCAGGCTTGTCCGGCGCCTTCGGTCCGGTGAGCGAACGCATCTACAAACGCTCTTTCGCATAAACCAGCGAGTTCTGATACGCAATCTCGGTCAGGCCGAGACCCTGCATGCCCACGCCGGGCCGCGCCGCGTTCACCATCACGAACATCGCGTTGAGCCCCTTGTGCTCCTCGCCGACGAGCCAGCCCTTCGCGCCGTCGAGGTTCATCACGCAGGTCGCGTTGCCGTGGATGCCCATCTTGTGTTCGATCGAACCGCACTTGATGCCGTTGCGCGCGCCCACCGGGCCGTCCCCGTCCGGCACGAACTTCGGCACGATGAAGAGCGAAATGCCCTTCGTGCCCCTCGGCGCGCCCGGCAAACGCGCGAGCACCAGATGCACGATGTTCTCTGCCATGTCGTGCTCGCCGCTCAAAATGAAGATCTTCGTGCCGGTGAGCGCGTACGAACCGTCGCCGTTCGGCTCGGCCTTCGTGCGCAAGATGCCGAGGTCCGTTCCGCAATGCGGTTCGGTCAGGCACATCGTGCCGGTCCACTCGCCCGAGATGAGCTTCGGCAGATAGACCGATTTTTGTTCCGGCGTGCCGTGCGCGTGCAGACACTCGTACGCGCCATGCGACAGGCCCGGATACATTGTCCAAGCCTGATTCGCGGAGTTCAGCATTTCATAGAGCGCGTTGTTCACGAACGCGAGCAAGCCCTGACCCACCGTATTCGGGATCGCAGCCGAGCACCGCCCAGCCCGCCTCGACGTATTGCCGGTAGGCTTCCTTGAATCCCGCAGGCGTCCTGACGACAGTGTCGCCCTCATAGGTGCAGCCTTCGCGATCGCCGCTCTGATTGAGCGGGAACACGACTTCTGAGCAGAACTTGCCGGCTTCCTCGAGCACATGATTGATGGTGTCGCCATCCAGCTCGGCGTGCCTTGGCATCTGCCTGAGTTCGGCTTCGACGTTCAGCACCTCGTGCAGAACGAACTGCATGTCGCGAATCGGGGCGGCGTACTGTCCCATTGAGTCTTCTCCAGGTTCCATAGCCGCCGCGCGCTGATTCGTCGGAAGCGCTAACGGCTGTCGGTATGATGCGATGGCCACACCGCCGTCGGACCGGTGCTCGCGGGGCTTTTCGCCGCGCCGCCCGATCCCGGCGACTGATACGACATGATGGTTTTTTCCAGCGCGTCCCGCGTCAGTTGCACCGCTTCCGGTAAATGCAGGAAGCGCGCGTCGTGATGCAGGCCAAGCGTAAAGCTGTACAACTCGAAGAGCATCAGCGCCAGATCGGTATCCTGCTTCAAATGCCCCTCGTCCTTCGACTGGCGGATCGCGCGCATCAATGCGTCACGCCACATGGTCACACTGTGCACCAACTGTTCGCGCACCGCGCTCGCCGCGCGATCGTCGTACTCCACCGCGCCGCTGATATAAATGCAGCTTGTCGTCACTTCCTGGATGCGCTTCTCCATCCAGCGATTCATCATCTCGCGCAGACGCGGCAAGCCGCGCCCCTCGCGCAAACTCGGAAAGAACACTTCGTCTTCGAAACGGCGGTGGTATTCCTTCACCACTTCCACCTGCAAATCTTCGCGCGATCCGAAGTGCGCGAACACGCCGCTCTTGCTCATCTGCATCTGCTCGGCCAGTAGACCGATGGTGAGACCCTCCAGCCCGTCACGGCTCACCAACTCCAGCGCTGCGTCGAGAATCGCGGCCCGCGTCTGTTCGCCTTTTCGCATGATGTCCCTTCTTATGTTACCCGTAGAATCGAACGTCCATTCTATTATTGTGGCCACTCTCTCTTTTGATACAAGGATTTTTTTAGAAACTCGTTTCTAATGTGATCGAGGTTGTCTATAGGATAAGTCCCAACATTGATCCAGCTTATTGTGGCTGGTTATCGCCGGATTGCAGTTAGTGACTGCCCGAGTTCCCATTTTTTTACGCTTCGTGCGCTATAAAATGATCGGTAGCTATTTTTACACAAACGTTGTCCGAAGCAGTGAAAGATACTCGTCAGCACAGGATTCTTGCGCGATTGCTTGCTAAATATCTGTTAGTCATACTGTCCGATGGTGATCATCTTCATCATCATTCTGTACGTGTTATAGGCAAGCCAATTTAGTGCCCGCTCCGTGACAGGCCGGGATTTGTAGTGTTTTTCATCGATTGGCCGGCCATCGTTAAACGCCTGATGAATGGCGTCGTGCAGGCGGCCAATCTCCCGATGATTGACGAGCACCATGTTCGCTTCGTTGTTGAGCACGAGACTGAGCGCGTCGAGATTCGATGAACCGATCGTCGCCCAGTCCGAATCGACGACCGCGACCTTGCCGTGCAGGATCGTCTTCTCGTATTCGGCGATGCGCACGCCATGCTTCAGCAGATTGCCGTAGAGGAAGGGCGTGGCGTAATCCAGCGCGACGAACTCCTTGCGCCCGATCACTAGCGACACGCGCACGCCGCGCTGCGCCGCTTTCGACAGCGCGCGCCGCAGCTTACGGCCCGGCATGAAGTAAGGATTCGCGAACAGCACCTCGCGCTCCGCGTGGGAGATGGCGCGCAGGTACGCCTTTTCGATGGCGCGCCGGTTGAGCAGATTGTCGCGCGCGACGAACGCGACGCACGGCTGATCGACCGCGTGAATCTCACCGAGCCGCGCACGGCGGCGGGCGCGGGCGGCGCGGCGCGCGCCCCAGCGGGTCATTTCGTGGCCGTCGCGCTGACTCGGCCCGACAGCACCGGAGTCGCCGGACACCCTCAAAACGCGCTGCTTGCGCGGCTTCACGCCAAGCCGGATGCGCTGCCATTGCGTGTCGAACGCGTCGCGTATATCCTCGACGATGGGGCCTTGCGCCTCCATCGCAAAATCCCAGCGCGGCATCTCCAGTTGCTCGCCGTTCTGATCGTAGTCATCGACGATATTGATGCCGCCGCAAAACGCGTAAGTGTTGTCGATCAGCGCGAGCTTGCGATGCGTGCGCGACCAGCCCATCGGCCCGAACAGCAGATGTGGGTTGTAGATGCGATGCTCGACGCCGCTCTCCTTCCACAGCTTGAACATCGGCAGATCGCTGGCGGTGCCGACGCCGTCGGTGATCACGCGCACCGCGACGCCGCGTTCGGCCGCGCGCACGAGCGCATCGGAGACGGCGCGGCCGGCATCGTCGTTGGCGAAGATGTACGTCTCGAGCGAGAGGGATTTTTGCGCGTGATCGATCCGTTCGATCAGTGCGGGGAAGAACTGCACGCCGCCCTTGAACAGCCGGACATGATTGCCCGAAGTAAAACGCGGGCGGCGGCCCGAAAACAGCGCCTGACGCAGTCGCTTGAAGCTGCGCCGCGGTCGCAGTCCGATCATCGGCTATGCGCCGCGAGGCGCTCGGGCAATTGCAGGATCGCTTCCCGGTTCGACCACGAGAAGTATCGGTTGGCCGCTTCGCGGAACGACAGCCACAAATGCGCGGTGTGTTCGCGAGGCGCGAGTGTTACTTCGAGACAATGCGGCACGAGCAGACTGAACTGGTGTTCGGTGTTGTGCATGACACCTTCCGCATAGCGATGCCGCCACTGCGGATAGATCTCGTATTCGATACGGTGATGCCAGTCGAGCAACGCATGCTCGGGCACCAGCGGCCCGCCGATCACGATGCCCGTTTCTTCGGCGACCTCGCGCGCGGCGGTTTCGTTCAGCGGTTCGTCGATCCGGTCCTTCGAGCCCGTCAACGATTGCCAGAAACCCTTGTGATCCGCGCGCGCGATGATCAACACATCCAGTTCCAGCGTATGGATCAGGACCAGCACGGATTCGGCGATTTTCGGCGGCTTCTGCATATTGGTGTGAACGAGCAGTTTCTTTGATGTGACCACTGCCGACGACTGTAACGCAAAAAACGAAAAAGGCGCACTCGGCGCCTTTTTCACCACTGCGACAACTGGACGTGCTTACTGCGTCTTCTGTTCCGGCTGACGCAGACGGATATGCAACTCGCACAACTGGCGCTCGTCCACTTCGCTCGGCGCTTGCGTGAGCAAGTCCTGCGCGCGCTGGGTCTTCGGGAACGCGATGGTGTCGCGGATCGAATCGGCGCCGGACATCAACGTGACGATGCGGTCCAGACCGAACGCGATACCGCCGTGCGGCGGCGCGCCGTACTGCAGCGCGTCGAGCAGGAAGCCGAACTTCAGACGCGCTTCCTCGGCGCCGATCTTCAGTGCGCGGAACACCTTGCTCTGCACGTCTTCCTGGAAGATACGCACCGAACCGCCGCCGATTTCCCAGCCGTTCAGCACCATGTCATATGCCTTCGCGAGGCAGCGGCCCGAATCGGTTTCGAGGTATTCAAGATGCTCGTCCTTCGGGCTCGTGAACGGGTGATGCGCAGCGACGAAGCGGTTGTCCTCTTCGTCGTACTCGAACATCGGGAAGTCGATGACCCACAACGGCTTCCAGCCGGACTCGAGCAGACCGTTCGACTTGCCGAATTCCGAATGGCCGATCTTCAGGCGCAGCGCGCCCAGGCTGTCGTTGACGACCTTCGCGCGATCCGCCGCGAAGAAAATGATGTCGCCGTCCTGCGCGCCGGTGCGCTCCATGACCGCCGCGAGCGCCGCGTCATGCAGGTTCTTGACGATCGGGCTTTGCAGGCCGTCGCGACCCTTGGTTTTGTCGTTGACCTTGATCCAGGCCAGACCCTTCGCGCCGTAGATGCACACGAATTCCGTGTAGCCGTCGATATCGCCGCGCGATAGTTCGCCGCCCTTCGGCACGCGCAGCGCCGCGACACGGCCGTCCTTCGAGTTGGCCGGCATGCTGAACACCTTGAAGTCGACGTCCTTCACCGCGTCGGTGAGGTCGGCGAATTCGAGTTTCACGCGCAGGTCCGGCTTGTCCGAACCGAAGCGGCGCATCGCTTCCGAGTGCTGCATGACCGGGAATTTAGCCGGCAGCGTGACGTCCATCGTCTCCTTGAAAACGTGCTGGATCATCGCTTCGAACAGATCGCGGATTTCCTGCTCCGACAGGAACGAGGTTTCGCAGTCGATCTGCGTGAATTCCGGCTGACGGTCGGCGCGCAGGTCTTCGTCGCGGAAGCACTTGGTGATCTGGTAGTAGCGGTCGAAGTTCGCGACCATCAGCAGTTGCTTGAATAACTGCGGCGACTGCGGCAACGCGAAGAACTGGCCCGCGTTCACGCGCGACGGCACCAGATAATCGCGCGCGCCTTCCGGCGTGCTCTTGGTGAGCATCGGCGTTTCGATGTCGATGAAACCTTGCGCGTCCAGATACTTGCGCACTTCCATCGCGACGCAGTAGCGCAGACGCAGGTTCTGCTGCATCTGCGGACGGCGCAGGTCGAGCACGCGATGCGTGAGGCGCGTGGTTTCCGACAGGTTGTCGTCGTCGAGCTGGAACGGCGGCGTGACGGAAGCGTTCAGCACGTTTAGCTCGTGGCACAGCACTTCGATCTTGCCGCTCGTCAAGTTGGCGTTCACCGTGCCTTCGGGACGGTTACGCACCACGCCTTTGAGCTGCACGCAGAACTCGTTGCGCACGCCCTCGGCCACCTTGAACATCTCGGCGGGATCCGGGTCGCACACGACCTGAACGAGACCTTCACGATCGCGCAGGTCGATGAAGATAACGCCGCCGTGATCGCGGCGGCGATGTACCCAGCCGCACAGCGAGACGGTTTGGCCCAGCCGGGCCTCGGTCACCAGACCGCAGTATTCAGATCGCATCGACATAATGTTATGTCTTTCGTTGTTCGTTGATCAACGGCTCGCACGATCGGGTCCCGCTCTTTCGTTCGGCGGACTCCGGCGCGCGGCCAGCATTATTACATCGGCGGCTCGGTGGGGCGGCGGGCCGGCAGGGCCGTTGACACGGAGGCCGGCGTGCTTGGCGCAGGGGCGACCACCCCCATCGAGACGATGTACTTCAGTGCGGCGTCGACGGACATGTCCAGTTCGACGACTTCGCGTTTCGGGATCATGAGGAAGAAGCCGGACGTCGGATTCGGCGTGGTCGGCACATAGACGCTCACGTGATCCTCCTCGAGATGATTCAGCACGTCCCCGCCCGGAATGCCGGTCAGGAACCCGATGGTGTACGAGCCCTTGCGCGGATACTCGATCAGCAGCGTCTTGCGGAACGCGTTGCCGCTCGACGAGAGCAGCGTGTCCGACACTTGCTTGACACTCGTGTACAACGGCCCGACGACCGGAATATGCCGCAGGATGGCATCCCACCACTGCACCAGCTTCTGGCCAATGAAATTCTGCGTCAGCAATCCGACGATGAAAATGAACGCCAGCGTCAGCACCGCGCCCAGACCCGGCAGATGGAAGCCGAACACGCGCTCCGGCTGCCACGATGCGGGTAGGAGCGTCAGCGTCTGGTCCATCGTGCCGATCACGAGGCCGAGCACCCACAAGGTGATCGCGAGCGGCACCAGGACCAGCAGGCCGGTGAGGAATACGGATTTCAGCGTAGTCTTTTTCGTCGTCACGTTGTTGTTGCTATGGTCCCAACCTGAGTGAGGGCCGAGGCGAATCTCTGTTACGGCGTGAGAAACGGTTCGGCGGGTTGGCCGCGCCGAACATCGGGCCGGTGTGGCTAGTGGGCCGGTCGGCGCGCCTGCGTCCGGGCGATCGGAACGCGCCTGGCCGGGCGCGCATTCATGCTGATGGATCGACCGGTACCGCAAACGTGACCGTTGCCGGACGGGCGTCAGGCCGCGCCTGCGCTGCTTGCCGGCTTCGCCGCGTCGGAAGACGGCGTGCTCGAAGCACTAGACGACCCGGCGCCGTCGTTCGACTTTGAATTCGCAGAAGCGTCCGCACCGGAGGCGGGACTGTCGGCGCTTTTGTCCGATTCTGCCGATTCCGGTTTCGACGCGCCGCCATTACCGCTGTTTCCGCCACGGAAATCGGTGACATTCTAACCCGAGCCCTTCAGTTGGAAACCGGCGGCGGTTACTTGTTTGGAGAAGTTATCTTTTCCGCACTCGGGACACTGCGTGAGCGGCGCATCGCTCAGTTTCTGGAGCACGTCTTTTTCGTGGCCGCAGTCTCGTGGCCGCAGGACGAACAGCGGTACGCGTAAATCGGCATGGCACTCTTCCTACGATTATCTGTCGACGCTTGCAAAACTTTAAATTATAGCCGCAAACCAATTTTGACCCGTGATTTTCGAAGTGTATTCCACACAGCGGATTGTGTAATAAATGGCGGCGGCGCTGCTGGCCGTTTTCAAACCGCGCCAGCCGCGCTCACGTGCGCCGCCACGTCATCCAGCGTTCCCGGCCTGCGAACACGGGGATGGAGCCACTGACTTCGCGGTTGTCCACGAGCGAGAAATGCGGTGTCAGCAGTGCATCGAGCTCCGGCCGGTCGATGCCGAACGGCAGCTTCTTCGGCGTCGCGCCGATGAAAAAGAAGCCCCCGAGCAACGCCTCCGGCGCGAGCAGATGCGCCATTTGCGCGACGTAGTCCAGCCGGCGGTTCCTCGGCAAGGCGCACAAAAAGGCGCGTTCATAGATCCAATCCGGCGCGAACGGCGGCTTGTAACCGAAGAAATCCGCCTGCTCGACGATCGATGCATGCACCCTCAGTTGCGCTTGCACACTGGCAACCGCGCTCGGCGAAAAATCGATCACACGGACCGGCCAGCCGCGTTGCGCGAAATCGAGCGCTTCGTAGGTGCTGCCGCAGCCGGGGATTAGCACGTTCGGCGGCTTATCCCCCGGCCATGCGGCGACGAAATCGCGGAACGCATCGGGGACGCCCGCCTGATCCCACGGCGTGAAGCGCTGATCGAAGCGCTCGTCCCAGAAGCCCGGCGAGTTCGGATCGCGGTTCTCGAAGTTCGGGCCGCCGGGCCGTGCCGGATCGCTCATGATGTTGCTTCCAGGTCTTGCCGCACGATCAGGGATTGCCGAGCCACCACTGCGCGATCACCACGCCCGACCCCGCGATCGCCACCAGTCCGACCACCAGCAATGTCACCAGCAACCGGTTGGTGCGCTTCTGTTCGGCGAGCAACTGGCGCATGGTCTCGTCGTTGTTGCTTTTCGGCGTGTCGTGATGCTGCGCCAGAATCGCGTGGATCAGCCGAGGCAGTTGCGGAATGGTCTTGCTCCACTGCGGCGCTTCCATCTGCAGACGCTCGTACCAGCCGCGCCAGCCGATCTGCTCATTCATCCAGCGTTCTAGGTACGGCTTGGCGGTTTTCCAGAGATCGAGTTCGGGATCGAGCGAGCGGCCGAGGCCTTCGACGTTGAGCATCGTCTTTTGCAACAGCACGAGTTGCGGCTGAATTTCGACATTGAAGCGGCGCGACGTCGAGAACAGCCGCATCAGCACCTGACCGAGCGAAATGTCCTTCAGCGCGCGATCGAAATACGGCTCGCAGACCGCGCGAATCGCGCTCTCCAGTTCCTCGACGCGCGTGCTCGGCGGCACCCAGCCGGACTCCAGATGCAAGGTGGCGACCCGGTGATAGTCGCGCTTGAAGAACGCGAGGAAATTCTGCGAGAGATAGTTTTTGTCGAAGTCCGATAGCGCCCCGACGATACCGAAGTCCAGCGTGATATACCGCCCGAAAGTGGCCTCGTCGAGACTCACCTGAATGTTGCCGGGGTGCATATCAGCGTGGAAAAAACCGTCGCGGAACACTTGCGTAAAGAAGATCTCGACGCCTTCGCGCGCCAGCTTCGGAATGTCCACACCCGCCGTGCGCAAGGTGTCCACCTGGCTGATCGGCGCGCCCACCATACGCTCCATGACGAGCACCGTCGGCGCGGACAAGTCCCAGTATATCTCGGGCACCAGCAGCAGATCGAGTCCCTGAAAGTTGCGGCGCAACTGGCTGCCGTTGGCGGCTTCGCGCATCAGGTCGAGTTCGTCGTGCAGATATTTGTCGAACTTTGCGACCACTTCGCGCGGCTTCAGACGGCGGCCGTCCGGCCACAGGCGTTCGGCCCAGAACGCGGCGTCGCGCAGCAGCGCGAGGTCGGAGTCGATCACGGGCAGCATGTTGGGGCGCAACACCTTCACCGCGACCGGCTTGCCCGCGTGCTCGCCATTTCTGATCTTCGCGAAATGCACCTGCGCGATCGACGCGCTCGCCACCGGCACGCGTTCGAAGTCGTCGAACATATGGTCGATAGGCGCGCCCAGCGCCTTCTCGATGATGCCGATCGCCACGGCCGAGTCGAACGGCAGCACCTGATCCTGCAGCTTGGCGAGTTCATCGGCGATATCGACGGGCAGCAAATCGCGCCGTGTCGAGAGCAGTTGCCCAAACTTCACGAAGATCGGACCGAGGCTTTCCAGCGCGAGACGCAACCGGATGCTGCGCTCGACGTCGAACTTGCGGCCAAGGGTCGTGATGCGCATCAGCAGGCGCACCCGACGATCCTGAATGCCGCTCATCACCAGCTCGTCAAGACCGAAGCGGACGATGATGAAGAAAATCTTGAGGAAACGCAGAAAACGCATGTTCGGATCGCTTCAGCCTGTTATTCGCGCGAGTTGCGCTTCGACTCGCCACCGTTCCGCGCTGAAGCGCCGCGGTCCGGCTGACGTTGTTCGATTCTTTCGATTCGCTTTTCCACACGCGCCAATGCATCCCGCGCTTTCGACAACTCGACGTTGAACACGTCGAGCGCGCTTTTGCGCACGAGCTGCGGACGCTCGTCGAGGAAAAACTCCGCGAACGAGTCCAGCAGATTGCAGCCGGTGCGCTGCGCCTGTTCCTGCACCGCGCGCACGATCCGGCCCACGCGATGCGCCGGCACATCGCCGATCACGCGCGCGAGGTCTTCTTCCGGATCCCAGCGCAAGTGTTCGGCCAGCTTGGCAAGCGTGGTCGCGAATTCCGCGTCGCCTTCGATGCGCACGTGCTTCATCACCGCAACCTGTCTGCCTTGCAGAAACGCAGGCAACGCCTCGAGCGGCACGGCGATGGTGACGTCGAAACGGCCCGCGTTGGCTTCGCTGGTCGCCGCGAACTGGCCGTCCGCCTGCACGGCCATCGCAATGTGCACCGGCGCGCACGTCAGCTTCACGCACTTGCCCGCATACGGCTTGAGCCGTTCGAGCGCCCACGGTTCGCGCACGAGCAGATGGTTCACGGTGGCCGCGAACGCGCTCGATGCGGTCTTCAGGGCGGGATTGGCTGCGGGACGGGCGAATTCGTCGGCGTTGGTCATCAGCTGTGAGATAAAAAAACCCGCGCGAAGGATTCGCGCGGGTTCCTATTCTATGGGCTATATCCGTGTCAGCGGAGCAACCCGGACATCGCGGCGGCGGGTTCCCCCGCTTTACGATCAACTGACCTGCTGAATACCCGCCAGCAGCCAGCCTTCGTTGCCCGACTTCTGCTTCGACAGGTTCCACACCTCGACGAAAGGTTCCGCCGACGCCCCTTCCGACTCGCGGATCAGGCCGTGGAAACGCACGCTCGCCAGATACTCTGGATCGCGGTCCTCGACGCCGAGGACGTCGGCGTTGAGCTGCACGACATCGGTACGGTTCGGCGTGCCGCCGCGCGCGTCGACGTCGAGCTTGATCTCGGCGTACATCTCGGGCGTCGTAAACTCGCGGATATCGTTGACGTCGCGGCGATCCCACGCGTCCTGCAGGCGGATGAAGTACACCTTGGCGTTACGCGTAAAGGCGTCGGTGTCGAAACCCGCCGGCACACTCGGCTGAACCGCGTTCTGCACGGGCGCATCGAGCGTCGCGGTGGAACCGTAGGCGTTCGACGAAGGCATCATGGAAAGCGAATCCTGATCCAGGCCCGTGCGTGCGCTGCCGCCGAACGGCGATGAGCTGGAACCCGCGCCCGCATAGGCCGGACCGCCGTTCGCACCCTGCCGTTTGCGCATGATGATGAAGCGGAACAGCATGACCGCCGCGATCACGATCAGCGCAATGATGATCATGTTGGCCATGGCGCCCGCGAAGGCTTCGCCGAGGCCGAAGTGCGACAGCAGCGCCGCGATGCCCAGACCGGCGGCGAGACCGGCGATCGGTCCGAGCCAGCGGTTACGCGCGGGCTGCGCGGCTGCTGGCGGGGTGGCGGGCGCTGCTTGCGCGCGTTGCGCCTGTCCAGCTTGATTCTGTTGCATGGTTTGTCCCGGCGGCGTCGCCTGATGCTGCTGAGTCGCCGTGGCCGACTGACGGCCCATGCTGCGGCTGCCGCCCATACGCTTGGCGTCCCCCATTTCCGAGAAGATCGCACCAGCCGCGATAACCCCAGCCAGCGCCAAGATTCCGGCCTTCCTGAAAATTGCGTTCAGGGAACCCCGGGGTTGGGGTTTGTGCGAATCGAACATTTCGAATCCTCTAAATAAAGAGTGGAACATCATAAAGAGTGGAACATCAAAATTTTGTCCCGACGTGTAACGCTACCACACCACCTGACAAGGTGTAATATTTGACTCGATCCAGGCCTGCTTGTTCCATCATCGATTTCAAAGTTTCTTGGTCGGGATGCATGCGGATCGACTCCGCGAGATAGCGATAGCTGTCTGCATCCTTTGCCACTTTTTCACCAAGCCACGGCAAAATCTTGAAACTGTAGATATCGTACGGCTTCTTCAGCGGCTCCCATACCTTCGAGAACTCGAGCACCAGCAGTTTGCCACCCGGCTTCACCACCCGCACCATTTCCGTGAGTGCGCGATCCTTATGGGTCATGTTACGCAAACCGAAGGCAACGGTAACAGCATTGAAATAATTTTCCAGGAAGGGAATCTTCTCGGCGTCGCACAGCAAGGCGGGCGTCATCACACCCTTGTCGATGAGCCGGTCGCGACCCACGCGCAGCATCGATTCATTGATGTCCGTGTGCCACACTTCGCCCGATTCGCCTGCCTGTTTGGCGAAGGCCATCGCCAGATCGCCGGTACCGCCGGCCAGATCAAGAACCTTGTAGCCGGAGCCGGGGCGCACCTTCGCCTGTCCGATCGTGAAGTGCTTCCAGATCCGATGCAATCCGCCGGACATGAGGTCGTTCATCAGGTCGTAATTGCTCGCGACGGAGTGGAACACCCCCGCCACCTTCTTCGCCTTGTCCTGCTCGTCGACCGTTTCGTATCCGAAGTGCGTCTTGCTCATCGCGCTGTTTCCTCGCCTGTTGTTCGTTCTATTGGCTGCGCAATCGTCGCGCCGGCCATGCGGCGTTATGCCGCAGCGTTGATTCTCGTCGATCTCAGTGGCAGTGGCCGCCTGATGGCTTGGCCGCCATCGGCGCATCGGATTCACGCCGGCCGCTTCCAGCTTGCCGAAATACTCGCGCCACAAGTCGTCCTGACGCGTCGCCAGGTCGTACAGGATGTCCCACGAATAAATGCCCGCGTTATGGCCATCCGAAAAAGTCAGTTGCAGCGCGTAGTGTCCGACCCGCTCGATGCCGACGATCGCCACTTCGCGCTTGCTGGTCTGCAGCGTTTCCTGCCCCGGCCCGTGGCCTTGCACTTCGGCGGAAGGTGAATACACGCGCAGCAGTTCGAACGGCACGCGATACGACCCGCCATCTGCGTACTGCAGCTCGAGCACGCAGGATTTGGAATGAAGAACGACGCCGGTGGGAATCGCCGTCGTCGACGTAAGTCCGCTCATGATGATTGTCTTAGTGATGACCGAACGCGGCGTTCAGTTCATTGCGAATCTGCTCGTGTATATGGGCATCCCCTGAATACGGCGCCTCGAGAGCAGCACTTCGGAAACCGTGCGCTGACGCGGCGCCCAGATCGGCAGCGGAAAGCGCGAGTCGTTGGTGAAGCGCGGAATGACGTGCAGTGCACGTGCGGCACCTGATTGCCGAGGCTCGCCAGATTGATCTTGTACGGCACGAGCACACGGCGCATGGCCCGTTCGACGATATTGACCGTCGTCATCACGCGCGCACGGTCATCGTCGGACAGGTCGGACATTTCGGCGACATGCGTGCCCCAGATTCACGTGGCACAACCCCGGCCAGTCCGGTTCGTCGGCGAGGACGACGCGCAATGCGTCATCCTTCCACAGTACTTCGCCGCTGTCTTCACGGCAAGACACACAGTCCATCTCGTACCTCTAGCGAATCGACACTCGATTCCGCTATTACACCAGTACGCGCTCGATACCGCCATTGTTCGCGCGCTCGACATACTGCTCCATCCAGTTTTCGCCGAGCATCTTGCATGCGATTTCCACGACGATATAGTTCGCCTCGACATTGGCGTCCTCGTTGTAGCGCGACAAACCTTGCAGGCACGACGGGCAGCTCGTCAGGATCTTCACGTCCGTGCCGTTGGTCTGCGGACCGTCGCCGGCTTTCAGCACCGAACCCGGCTGCGCGCCCGCCGCGCCGGCCGATGCGTTGGCGATGTTGATGTCGTTCGCGCCCGCTTCCGCGACCAGCGGAATACCGCGCAATTTGGCGGCGCCCTTGCGGATTTCTTCTTCCTTGCGGAAACGGACCTGCGTGGAGACGTCCGGACGCGTCACCGCGAGCGTGCCGGACTCGCCGCAGCATCGATCGTTCTTCTCGATCTTGTAACCGTCATTTTTTGCGCCCATCAGATCATTGACGAGCTTGACGGAGTCCATCGTCTTGATCGGCGAGTGGCATGGATCGTGATACATGTAGCGCGTGCCGGTCACGCCTTCCAGCTTGATGTTCTTCTCGAGCAGGAATTCGTGGATGTCGATGATCCGGCAGCCCGGGAAGATCTTCTCGAATTCATAGCCCGCGAGCTGGTCGTAACACGTTCCGCACGACACCACTACGGTCTTGATATCGAGATAGTTCAGCGTATTCGCGACGCGATGGAACAGCACGCGATTGTCCGTGACGATCTTCTCGGCCTTGTCGTACTGACCGGAGCTGCGCTGCGGATAACCGCAGCACAGATAACCCGGCGGCAGCACGGTCTGCACGCCCGCTTCCCACAACATGGCCTGCGTGGCAAGTCCGACCTGCGAAAACAGACGCTCGGAACCGCAGCCGGGGAAATAGAACACGGCTTCCGAATCGACGGTGGTCGCCTTCGGATTGCGGATGATCGGGACGATCTTGTTGTCCTCGATATCCAGCAGCGCGCGCGCCGTTTTCTTCGGCAGATTGCCGGGCATCTTCTTGTTGACGAAGTGGATCACCTGCTGCACGACCGGCGGCTTGCCGATTGTCGCGGGCGGTTTGGCCGTCTGCTTCCTGACGATCTTCTTCAGCATGTCGTTGCCGAAGCGCTGCGCCTTGTAGCCGACGCCCATCATTGCGGTGCGCGCGACGTTGATGGTCTGCGGATTCGTCGCGTTCAGAAAGAACATGCCCGCCGCGTTGCCCACGTTGAACTTCTTCTTGCCCATCTTACGCAGCAGGTTAAGCATGTTCATCGTGACATCGCCGAAGTCGATTTTCACCGGACACGGCGTCACGCATTTGTGGCAGACCGTGCAATGATCGGCGACGTCGTTGAATTCGTCCCAATGTTTGATGGACACGCCGCGACGCGTCTGCTCCTCGTACAGGAACGCTTCGACGAGCAGCGAGGTCGCGAGAATCTTGTTGCGCGGACTGTAGAGCAGGTTCGCGCGCGGCACGTGCGTTGCGCACATGGGCTTGCACTTGCCGCAGCGCAGGCAGTCCTTGATCGACTCGGAAATCGCGCCGATATCCGACTGCTGCATGATGATCGACTCGTAGCCCATCAGACCGAACGACGGCGTGTAAGCGTTGCGCAAATCGGCGCCGTCGAACAGCTTACCCACATTGAAGCGACCTTGCGGATCGACGCGCTGCTTGTACGCGCGGAAGTCGCTGATTTCGTCTTCGGTCAGGAATTCGAGCTTGGTGATGCCGATGCCGTGCTCGCCCGAAATCACGCCGTCGAGCGCACGCGCGAGCTTCATGATGCGCGCCACCGCGTGATGCGCGTCCTGCAACATCTCGTAGTTGTCGGAGTTGACAGGGATGTTGGTGTGCACGTTGCCGTCGCCCGCGTGCATGTGCAGCGCGACGAATACGCGTCCGCGCAGCACTTGCTTGTGGATGGCCTGCACTTCGTCGAGGATTGGCTGGAATTCGCCGCCGTTGAAGATCTGGCGCAGTTCGGCACGAATCTCCTGCTTCCACGAGATGCGTACCGTGCGGTCCTGCGCGACGTGGAACACGGTCGCGTCCGACTGCACATCGACGCGATCCGCGAACTTCTCGGCAAGCGCTTCGTAGCCGAGATTCACCAGATAGTGCTGCGCCTCGCGCAAGGGCGTGTCGAGCTTGTCACTGACGAACAGCCAGCGTTCGCGCACGCGCTTGAGCAAATCCAGCGCTTGCGTGACGCGGTCTTCGAGCAGTTCCGCGCTGGGAATTTCGTTCGCGTCGTCGGTCTTGCCGAGCGGCAGCTTGCCGTTGCGGAAGAACGTTTCGAGCGCATCGACGAGTTGCAGCTTGTTCTTCAGCGACAGTTCGATATTGATGCGCTCGATGCCGTTCGTGTACTCGCCCAGGCGATTGAGCGGAATGACGACGTCTTCGTTGATCTTAAACGCGTTGGTGTGCTTCGCGATCGCGGCTGTGCGCGAGCGGTCGAGCCAGAAGCGCTTGCGCGCTTCCGCGTTCACCGCGACGAAGCCTTCGCCGCTCTTGCCGTTCGCCATGCGCACGACTTCGGACGTGGCCTGCGCCACGGCATCGGCATCGTCGCCGACGATATCGCCGATCAGCACCATCTTCGGAAACGCGTTGCGCTTGCTCTTGGTCGCGTAACCGACCGCGCGCAGATAGCGCTCGTCAAGGTGTTCTAGGCCGGCGAGGATCGCGCTGCCTTGCTTCGACTTTTCGAACAGATAGTCCTTGATCTCGACGATGCTCGGAATGGCATCGCGCGCCTGACCGAAGAATTCGAGGCAGACGGTGCGCGTGTGCGCGGACATCTTGTGCAAAATCCAGCGCGCGGACGTGATCAGGCCGTCGCAGCCTTCCTTCTGCACGCCGGGCAGACCCGCGAGGAATTTATCCGTGACGTCCTTGCCGAGCCCTTCCTTGCGGAATGTCCGTCCGGCGATATCGAGGTTCTCGCTACGGATGAGCTTTTCGCCCAGCGGACGGTTGCCGTCGAACCAGTCGAGCCGGAAGCGCGCCACTTCGACGTCGTGAATCTTGCCGCAATTGTGATCCAGGCGCGTGACTTCGAGCCAGTTGCCTTCCGGATCGACCATGCGCCACCACGCGAGATTATCGAGCGCCGTGCCCCACAACACCGCCTTCTTGCCGCCCGCGTTCATCGCGACGTTGCCGCCGACGCAGGATGCATCGAGCGACGTCGGATCGACGGCGAACACGAAGTTCGCCTGTTCCGCCGCTTCCGTCACACGGCGTGTGACCACGCCCGCGCCCGAGAAAATCGTCGCCACCTTGTGATCGACGCCCGGCAGGTCCGTCATTTCGACCGGGCCGAGTTGCTCGAGCTTTTCCGTATTGATGACGGCGGAAAACGGGGTCAGCGGAATCGCGCCGCCGGTGTAGCCGGTGCCGCCGCCGCGCGGAATCACGGTCAGGCCCAGTTCGAAGCACGCCTTGATGAGACCCGCGATTTCGGCTTCGGAATCCGGTGTGAGCACGACGAACGGGTATTCGACGCGCCAGTCGGTCGCATCGGTCACATGCGCGACGCGCGACAGGCCGTCGAACTTGATGTTGTCCTTCGCCGTCTGCTTGCCCAGCACGCGCGAGGCGCGGCGGCGCAGATCGGCCATGCGGCCGAATTCGGCGGCGAACTTATCGACTGCGATCCGCGCTTTCGCGACCAGCAACTGCACGCGCGCGGCGCTGCCGGATTCGGCGCTGTGCTCGGCCAGATCGGTGTGACGGCACTTCTCGATTTCCGCGAGACGGTGATTCAGCGCTTCGACTAGCAGCGCGCGGCGCTTCGGGTTGTCGAGCAGATCGTCCTGCAGATACGAATTGCGGCGCACGACCCAGATATCGCCGAGCACTTCGTACAGCATGCGCGCCGAGCGGCCGGTGCGGCGTTCCGTGCGCAGTTCGTCAAGCGTGGCCCAGGCTTCGTCGCCGAGCAGCCGCATGACGATTTCGCGATCGGAAAACGACGTGTAGTTATAGGGAATTTCGCGCAGACGGGGCTCGATATCGAGCGCCAAGGCGGCATGGGCGCCGTTCGGATCGAAGGCTTGGGGTACGTTCATGTTCGACGGTTCGGTTTGCCGGCGCGCGCTTCAAGGGGAACGCTGTAGTCGGCGATGCGCGTGGGGGCGCAGATTTTCGAATGAAACTTTTCTAGCAAGCTGTTGAAATAGTCTTTTTGAACGTGCGCCTACTCATTCGAAAGAGCCAACGCGACGTTCAGACCCAACTAATTTAACGCCGGACTTCGTTGATTCAGGTGCTGCTAATGTCGCATTCT